>NZ_JBITLX010000007.1:0-380062 GCF_044465625.1 Actinoplanes sp. NPDC049599 | reverse complement strand
CGTTCGCGGGCGTGGCGGATTACGACCGGGACGGCCGGCAGGACATCGTGGCCCGGGACAACGGGACGGGCAGGTTGTGGCTGTATCCGGGTCAGTCGACGCGGGGTTACAGCAGCCTCGGGCGGTTCGAGATCGGCAACGGCTGGAATGCGATGACGTTCGCGGGCGTGGCGGATTACGACCGGGACGGCCGGCAGGACATCGTGGCCCGGGACAACGGGACGGGCAGGTTGTGGCTGTATCCGGGTCAGTCGACGCGGGGTTACAGCAGCCTCGGCCGGTTCGAGATCGGCAACGGCTGGAATGCGATGACCTTCGCCGATGTCGCAGACTACGACCGCGACGGCAGCCAGGACATCGTGGCCCGCGACAACGGGACCGGCAGGTTGTGGCTGTACCCGGGTCAGGGGACCCGGGGTTACAGCAGCCTGGGCCGGTTCGAGATCGGCAACGGCTGGTAGGGGCGGCGCGGCCTCACCGGCCCTTGCGGCCGACCGCGCAGATCACCTCGAGCGGGGGAGCGTCCGCCGACTCCGGTCGCCACTGCGGCGCCGGAGTCACCCCCGGCTCGACCAGCTCCAGCCCCTCGAAGAACCGGCTGAACTGGGCGCGGCTGCGCAGCACGTACGGCGGGTTGGCCTGCTCGTTCCAGATCCGTTCCGCCTCGCCGTGCCGTTGACTGCGGGAGCCGTCCAGGGCGATCAGGTAGCTGCCCGGGGCGAGCGCGGCCAGGTACTCCCCGACCAGCGTGACGGCCTCGTCGTCGTCGGTGACGTGGCCCAGGATGCCGGACATGATCAGCGCCACCGGCCGCGTGAGGTCCAGCGTGCGGGCAGCCTCGGCGAGCACCGGCGCTGGGCCACCTCGTGGGTGTTGTCCACGGTGGGCAGACCGCTGCCGACGTCCAGGAACTGCCGGATCCCCGCCTCGGTGGTGACGTGGCCGACCGCCCGCACCAGGAAGGCCCGGGACGCCCGGGCGTTCTCGACGATCTGCGGGTACGCCTCCCGGATCTGATCACCCACCTCCCGGTCCACCGGGAAGTTGTCCGTCCCGCCCAGCCAGTAGTTCCAGATCCGGGCTGTCTGCGGCACGCTCGTGTCGACCGGCTCGGGCACGGGGCATCAACCTTTCAGGGAGGCGGCGAGCCTGCTCAGCGCCGCCGCGGCGCCGCTGGTCAGGGGAGCGCCGTGACCGGGCAGGATGGTCCGGACGTCGAGGGTGGCCAGCTTGCGGACCGAGGCGGCCGCCTGGGTCATGTCGTCGGTGTACTGCGGATCGGGGCCGACGAGCGTGTCGGTGGTGCGCAGCGCGTCCCCGGCCACCAGCGTGCCGGTGGCCGGATCGAAGACGGCCACGTGCCCGGCGGTGTGCCCGGGGGTGCCGACGATCCGCAGGCCGAACACCTCGTCGCCGTCCTTCAGGGGGGTCAGCGGCCGCGTCGCGCTCACCTCCGCGACGTCCGCCGCTCCGGTGTAGAACGTGGCCTTGACCTGCGGCTCGACGCCGGCCAGGCCGCCCGCGTGGTCGGGGTGCTTGTGGGTGAGCACGACGTGCCGGACGGCGCCCCAGCCGCTGCCGGCGGCCGCCAGGCCGGCCCCGATCGCGTCGGCCGAGCCCTCGGTGCCGAGGTCGACCACGGCCGCCTCGCTGCCGCGGATCAGCAGGTAGGCCGAGACGAACGAGAGGTCGACCCGGCTCCAGCCGCCGGCGACCGCGCCGCCGGCGGAAGAGGCCGGGCCGGGAGCGGGGGTCTCCACGGCACCCGGATCGGTGGACTTCGAGCAGCCCGTGACGGTGTTCAGGACGGTCACGCCGAGCACTCCGGCGCCTGCGGACACCAGCAGCCGGCGGCGGGTCATCATCAGGTCCCTCATCCCTGGATTATCCGTCCGCGGCGGTCTGCCCGGTGTAACCAAGTGTCTTTGTAGGGTTCCCACAAAACAGCGGCTCCGGCGTGCGCGTTCCCGGCATTGGTTTACCCACCGGTAATCCCGCAGTCTGTAGATCAGGTGCAGGCGACGCTCCGAGACCCGGACGTCGCCTGCTGTGCGTAGGTCTCGGGAGGCTCAGCCGGTGTTCAGTCGTGTCGCCATCGTCAACCGTGGAGAGGCCGCGATGCGGCTCATCCACGCCGTCCGGGACCTTTCGGCGGAAACCGGGGCGCGGATCGAGACGGTCGCCCTCTACACCGACGCCGACCGCACCTCGACCTTCGTCCGCGAGGCGGACATCGCGTACCCGCTGGGCCCGGCCTCGGCCCGTCCCTACCTGGACCTGGCCGTCCTGGAGCGGGCGCTGGTGGAGACCGGCGCCGACGCCGCGTGGGTCGGCTGGGGCTTCGTCGCCGAGGACCCGGCGTTCGCCGAGCTGTGCGAGAAGATCGGCGTCACCTTCGTCGGGCCGAGCCCGGAGGCGATGCGCAAGCTCGGCGACAAGATCGGCGCGAAGCTGATCGCCGAGGAGGTCGGCGTCCCGGTCGCGCCGTGGAGCCGCGGCGAGGTGGCCACCCTCGCCGACGCCCTGCGGGCCGGTGACGCGATCGGCTACCCGCTGATGCTCAAGGCCACCGCGGGCGGCGGCGGGCGCGGCATCCGGATGGTCGCCTCGGGTGCGGACCTGGCCGACGCGTACGAGCGCACCAGCCAGGAGGCGCTGCGGGCGTTCGGCTCCGGCGTGGTCTTCCTGGAGCGTCTGGTCACCGGCGCCCGGCACGTCGAGGTGCAGGTCATCGCCGACGGCCAGGGCACGGCGTGGGCGCTGGGCGTGCGCGACTGCTCGGTGCAGCGGCGCAACCAGAAGATCATCGAGGAGTCCGCGTCCCCCGTCCTGGCGCCGGAGCAGACCGCGGAGCTGAAGGCATCCGCCGAGCGGCTCGCCGTCGCGGTCGGCTACCGCGGCGCCTGCACGGTGGAGTTCCTCTACCACCCCGGCGACAAGCTGTTCGCCTTCCTCGAGGTCAACACCCGGCTCCAGGTGGAGCACCCGATCACCGAGATCACCACCGGCACCGACCTGGTCCGGCTCCAGCTGCACGTGGCGGCGGGCGGCACGCTGACCGGCGCCCAGCCGGCCGAGGCCGGGCACGCCGTCGAGGCCCGGCTGAACGCCGAGGACCCGGACCGCGACTTCGCCCCCTCACCCGGGCGGATCGCGCGCCTGGTGCTGCCCACCGGCCCCGGCATCCGGGTCGACACCGGGGTCAGCGAGGGCGACACCATCCCGGCCGACTTCGACTCGATGATCGCGAAGATCATCGCGTACGGCCGGGACCGCGGTGAGGCGCTGGGCCGGCTGCGCCGCGCGCTGGCCGAGACCACCGTGATCATCGAGGGCGGCACCACCAACAAGAGCTTCGTGCTCGACCTGCTGGACCAGCCCGAGGTGATCGACGCCAGCGCCGACACCGGCTGGATCGACCGGGTCCGCGCGCAGGGCCGGCTGGTCAGCCACCGGCACTCGGCGATCGCCCTGGCGGCGGCCGCGATCGAGGCGTACCAGGACGAGGAGGAGATCAGCCGGCAGCGGCTGCTGGCCACCGCGCACGGCGGGCGCCCGCAGGTGCAGCACGAGAGCCGGCCGCTGGACCTCAAGCTCCGCGGCGTCGGCTACCGGGTGAGCGTCGCCCGGGTCGGGCAGCAGCGGTTCCGGGTCGGCATCTCCGGCGGCGGCGACGCACACCCGGCGGACGTCGAGATCGAGCGGTTCGACGCGCACAGCGGCCGGGTGGTCGTCAACGGGCACCGCTTCCGGCTGGTGTCGGCCACCCACGGGCCGATCCACCTGGTCGAGGTCGACGGCGTGACCCACCGGATCAGCCGCGACGAGGGCGGCGTGGTCCGCTCGCCCGCGCCCGCGCTGGTGGTGGCGACGCCGCTGGCGGTCGGCGACGAGGTGGCCTCCGGCGCGCCGATCCTGGTGCTGGAGAGCATGAAGATGGAGACGGTGCTGCGCGCGCCGTTCCGGGCCCGGGTGCGCGAGTGCCCGGTGTCGGTGGGCAGCCAGGTGGAGACCGGCACGCCGCTGATGCGCCTGGAGCCGCTCGCCGACGACGCGGAGGAGGAGGCCGCCGGCCCCGGCGAGACCGTCGAGATCGACCTGCCCGCCGAGCCCGCGGGCGTGTCCGCCGCCGTCCGGGCCGCGCACGGCCTGCAGGACCTGCGCAGCCTGCTGCTCGGCTTCGACGTCGACCAGCAGGACCGCAAGCGCGTGCTGTCCCGCTACCTGGCCGCCCGGGCCGAGCTGGACGGCCGGCCGCTGCCGGGCGAGCTGGACCTGCTGAGCGTCTTCGCCGACCTGTCCGAGCTGAGCCGCAACAAGCCGGCCGGCGACCTGGAGGTCGAGCCGGGCAGCCCGGTGCACAGCCCGCGCGAGTACTTCCACAGCTACCTGCAGAGCCTCGACGTGGAACGGGCCGGGGTCACCGAGGCGTTCCAGGCCAAGCTGACCCAGATGCTCGGCCACTACGGCGTCACCGACCTGGACCGCACCCCGGAGCTCGAGGCCGCGGTGTTCCGGATCTTCCTGGCCCAGCAGCGGATGGGCAGCGACGCCGCGGTGGTCTCCGAGCTGCTCCGGCAGTGGCTGACCGGCCCGCCGCCGGTGGAGTCGCTCAGCGAGCGCGCCGGGCTCACCCTGGAGCACCTGGTCGAGGCCACCCAGGTGCGCTTCCCCGCGGTGGCCGACCTGGCCCGCGGGGTGGTGTTCCGCTGGTTCGTCCAGCCGCTGCTGCGGCGCAACCGGGCCAAGGTCTACGCCGCGGTCCGCGAGGAGTTGCGCCACCTGGACCGCGAGCCGGACGCGCCGGACCGCGCCGACCGGATCCAGGCCATGGTGGCCAGCGCCGAGCCGCTGGTGCGGCTCATCGGCCAGCGGATGGGCCGCCCCGGCCGCGACCACGCCCCGCTGCTGGAGGTGCTGACCCGCCGCTACTACGGCAACCGCGGGCTGGCCCGGGTCACCGCGCGGGAGGTCGTGGGCTGCGGGTTCGTCACCGCCGAGCACACCGGCCCGCACGGCGTGACGCGGGTGGTCACCACCGCCGTCGACATCACCGCGCTGCCCGACGCGCTGGGCGCGGTGGCCACGCTCGCCGCCGACGTGGCCGAGCGCGGGCTGGTCGCCGACCTCTACGTCACCTGGGAGGACCAGCCGGACGCCGACGCGATGGCCGTACGGCTGGCCGGGCTGCTCACCGAGCACCCGCTGCCGGCCGGGGTCCGGCGGATCACCACCACCGTGGCCGGCACCAGCGGCGCGGTGATGCACCACCACTTCACCTTCCGGCCCGACGGCGCCGGCTTCGCCGAGGACCGGCTGATCCGCGGCCTGCACCCGCAGATCGCCCAGCGCCTCCAGCTGCAGCGGCTGCGCGAGTTCGACCTCACCCGGCTGCCGTCGGCGGACGAGGAGATCTACCTGTTCAAGGCCGTCGCCAAGAGCAACCCGGCCGACGAGCGGCTGATCGCGATGGGCCAGGTCCGCGACCTGACCCCGCTGCGCGAGTCCGACGGCCGGCTGGTCGCGCTGCCCGCGGTCGAGGACGCGATCACCGCTGGCCTGGACGCGATCCGCAACATCCAGGCGCAGCGGCCGCAGAACAAGCGCTTCGACACCAACCGGATCATGATGTACGTCTGGCCGGCCACCGAGCTGACCAGCGACGAGCTGAACGCGCTGGTCCAGCGCATCCTGCCGACCTCGGCGGGCGCCGGGCTGGAGGAGGTCCAGTTCGTGGCCCGCCAGCGCAACGCCGCCGGCGAGCTGACCGAGGTGGCCGTCCGGATCACCCTGGACCCGGGCAACGGCGCGCAGCTGCACGTCGACAAGCCCTCTACCGAGCCGGTCCGGCCGCTGGACGACTACCGGCAGAAGGTGCTGCGGGCGGCCCGGCGCGGCAACATCTACCCGTACGAGCTGACCGGGCTGCTCGCCGGGGCGCGGGGCAGTTTCGTCGAGCACGACCTCGACGCCGGCGGGGTGCTCGTGCCCGTCGACCGGCCCAGGGGGAAGAACGCCGCGGCGCTGGTGGCGGGGGTGGTCACCACGCCCACCGAGCGGTATCCCGAGGGTGTCACCCGGGTCGTGCTGCTCGGCGACCCGACCAAGGCGCTGGGCGCGCTGTCGGAGCCGGAGTGCTCGCGGGTGATCGCCGCCCTCGACCTGGCCGAGCGGATGCGGGTGCCGCTGGAGTGGTTCGCGCTGTCGGCGGGCGCCCGGATCTCGATGTCCTCGGGCACCGAGAACATGGACTGGGTGGCCGCGGCGCTCAAGCGGATCGTCACGTTCACCCAGGCCGGCGGCGAGATCAACATCGTGGTCGCGGGGATCAACGTGGGCGCGCAGCCGTACTGGAACGCCGAGGCGACGATGCTCATGCACACCAAGGGCATCCTGGTGATGACGCCGGACTCGGCCATGGTGCTGACCGGCAAGCAGTCGCTGGACTTCTCCGGCGGCGTGTCGGCCGAGGACAACTACGGCATCGGCGGCTACGACCGGGTGATGGGCCCGAACGGCCAGGCGCAGTACTGGGCGCCCAGCCTGCCGGCCGCCCGCGAGGTGCTGATGGCGCACTACGACCACACGTACGTCGCACCCGGCGAGACGGCGCCGCGCCAGGCACACACCACCGACCCGGCCGGCCGCGACGTGTCGGACTTCCCGCACACGCTGGCCGGCAGCGACTTCAGCACCGTCGGCGAGATCTTCTCGACCAGCCACAACCCGGACCGCAAGAAGCCGTTCGACATCCGTACGGTGATGCGCGCGCTGTCCGACCAGGACCACCCGGTGCTGGAGCGCTGGGCCGGCATGGCCGACGCGGACACCTCCGTGGTGCAGGACGCGCACCTCGGCGGCTGGCCGGTCTGCCTGGTCGGCATCGAGTCGCGGTCGGTGCCGCGGCGCGGCTTCCCGCCCACCGACGGCCCGGACACCTACACCGCGGGCACGCTGTTCCCGCGCTCGTCGAAGAAGACCGCCCGGGCGATCAACGCGGCCTCCGGCAACCGCCCGCTGGTGGTGCTGGCGAACCTGTCCGGCTTCGACGGTTCGCCGGAGTCGATGCGCAAGCTCCAGCTGGAGTACGGCGCCGAGATCGGCCGGGCGATCGTCAACTTCGTCGGCCCCATCGTGTTCTGCGTGATCTCGCGCTACCACGGCGGCGCGTTCGTGGTGTTCTCCAAGGCGCTGAACCCGAACATGACGGTGCTGGCGCTGGAGGGCTCGTTCGCCTCGGTGCTCGGCGGCGCCCCGGCGGCGGCCGTGGTGTTCTCCGGCGAGGTGAACACCCGCACCGCGACCGACCCGCGGGTGACCGACCTGCAGGCGCGCATCTCGGGGGCCAGCGGCGCCGCGCGGGCGGCCCTGACCGCCCAGCTCGCGGAGGTGCAGCCGGCGGTCCGGTCGGAGAAGCTGGGCGAGGTCGCGGCGGAGTTCGACCGGGTGCACAGCATCCAGCGCGCGGTCGAGGTGGGCTCGGTGGACACCATCATCAGCGCCGCCGAGCTGCGCCCCCGGATCATCGAGGCGATCGAGCACGGCATGAAGCGCTGACCGGGGCGGGCGGTCTGTCGGCTGCCCGATTGTGCCGGCGTGCCGGGCGGTGCCACGGTGACCGCTGAGGCAAGGAGGCCGCCATGCCCGACGCGCCGGCCACCCACCGTCCCGCCGCCGACCAGCCGACCGGGCACCGGGCCACCGCCCCGGCGCCGCGGTGGGGCGGGCCGCTGCCGTGGGTGCTGACCCTGGCGGTCCTCGCGCTCACGCTGCTGCTGGTCCTGCGCAGCATCGGCGCGTTGCTGGCGCAGGTCCAGCTCACCTCGGGCAACTCCTACGGGGGCATGGAGTCGGTGGGCGGCGGGCTCACCACCGACTTCGTCGCGCGGACCCAGGCGCTGCTGGAGGTGTGGCGCGAGGCGGCCGCCGGGTCGGCGGGCACCCGTACGCTCATCGCCCGCACCGCGGTGACCTACACCTACCTGGACATGGTGTTCCTGGTCGTCTACGCGGCGCTCGTCGTGCTGGTCTGGCGGTGGCTGCGCGCGCTGCCCGGGTGCCAGCAGCGCCGCGACACCAGCGGGCCCAACCGGCTGCGCCACTGGGCGTGGTGGCCGCGCTGGTGGCTGCTGCCGCTGGTGCTGGCGGCCTGCGACGCGGTCGAGAACCTGGTGCGCCTGGTCATCGTGCTCCGGACGGTCGACGGCGCCGCGGTGCCCGGCTGGCTCATCTGGGCCTCCTGGGTCCCGACCACCCTCAAGCTGCTGCTGTTCGCGATCTGCGTGGTGCTGCTGCTGGTGCTGCTGCTGGACAGCGGCATCCCGGGCACCTGGTGGCGCGGCGTCGGGTGGGCGCTGTGGCGGCTGCGGGTCGCGGTGCTGGCCACCGTCCTGTACGTCGCGGTGCTGCTCGTCGACCCCACCGGGCAGGCCATCGACCTCGCCCGGCGGTGGCTGAACGACCCGGTGAACGCCGTCGCCGGCGTCCTCGCCCTGCTGGCCGCCGGCCTGCTGGGGTTCGCCACCTGGCTGACCGCCCGCCGGGTGGTGCTGGCCGATCAGACCAGCCGGGCCGCCGGGGACGTGCCCTGGCGGCGCGTGCTGCTGGCCGCGGCGGCCGTGACCGCGGTCGCCGCCTGGCTCTCCGGCTGGCGGTCGCTGGGCGCGGTCACCGTGGTGGCGGTCGCGATCCTGCTGCTGGGGCTGTTGTGGAACGCCCGGCCGATGACCGTGGGGCGCGATCAGCAGGCCACCATGGCCGAGGCCGCGAGGAGCCGCGCCCGGGACGCGCGGGCGCCGCGGGACCAGCGGCTGAGCTCCGCCCGGCTGGTGGCCCGGACGCTGGCGGTCGCCGCGCCGGTGGCCCTGCTGGTGCTGACCGCGGTCGCGTACGCGCCGGTCCCGCTCGTCCTGTCGCTGTCCGGCGCGGACCGGGCCGGCCGGTGGGTGCCGGCGTTGCTCCTCGCCGTGGCCGGCGCGGTCGGCGCTCCCGCGGTGGCGCTGGGCGGCTGGCTGCTGCTGCGGGCCTGGGACGGCGACAGCGAACGCCGCCCGGCCGGCCTGGAACGCAAATACCTGGTGGGCTGCGTCCTGATCACCCTGGCCACCGCCGGCACGTTCCTCGGCGCCTTCACCCGGCAGCCCCTGGTCACCGCGTTCGTGGTGGTGCCGATGTATCTCGCCGCGGTCATGCTGCTGCTCGGCGAGGCGCAGCGCTGGTCGGAGACGCACACCGCGCCGCCCGGCCTGCTCGCCGTCGGCCTCACCCGGGTGCCGGTCGCCGCGCTGCTCGTGCTGGTGTTCGTCCTGGCCAGCTACCGGTTCAGCGACGGCTCCGCGCACGCGGTGCACCGCGCGCCCGACCTGCCCGCCGGGCTGGTCGGGGCCGACGGGCTGCGCAGCGGCGTGAGCCTGGACGCCGCGTTCCAGGAATGGGTGGCGGGCAACTGTGCCGCCGCGCAGCCGTCCGGCGGGCCGGCACAGGTGCCGCTGATCCTGGTCGCCGCGCCCGGCGGCGGGTTGCGGGCGGCGTACTGGACCGGGTCGGCCCTGAGTGACCTCTTCGGGGCCGCGCGGGCCCCGGCGGCTCCCGGCTGCGCCGCCGCGCCGAGCGACCGGATCTTCGCCGTCGGCGGCGCCTCCGGCGGCAGTCTCGGCGCGCTCGCGTACGTCTCCGGGCTCGACCCCGGTCCGGCCGGGCCGCGGGCCGGGCGCTGGTACGACGAGGAGCTGGCCCGGCCCGACTTCCTCACCGACCCGCTGGCCTGGCTGCTGTCCGCGGACGCGTTCCGGGTCTACCTGGGGTACGGCGGCGAGGACCGGGCCCGCAGGCTGGAGATGGCCTGGTCCGCGCACATCGGCGGGCTCGACGGCGACTTCCTGACCGGCGCCTGGGGCCAGGGCGGGCACCGCCCGATCCTGATGGTCACCGGCACCCACGTGGAGACGGGCTGCCGGCTGAACGTCGGCGGTCTGCGGCTGACCGACCCGGGGCAGCGCCGGGACGAGGGCAGCTGCGCGACCCTGCGGGGCGGGCCGGCGCAGGCGGACGCACCCGTCACCTCCGACCTGCTCGACTACCTGTGCGGACCGGAGAAGGGCAGCCGCCCCGGGTCGGTCTCCTACGCCACCGCGGCGCTGCTGTCCGCGCGCTTCCCGTACGTGTCGCCGTCCGGGCAGCTGTACCGGTGCTCGGAGGCGCCCGCGGACGGATCGGGGGAGCCGACCGCCGCGACGCGCACCGCGGTGGTGGACGGCGGTTACGCGGACAACACCGGCCTCGGCCTGCTGCTGGCCCTCTGGCCCCGGCTCGAACGGCTGATCGCGGCGCACAACGCGGTGCCGGGCAGCGCCACGATCGTGCCGGTGCTGCTGGAGGTCGACAACCACTACGCCCAGGTGGCGGCGCCGACCGAACCCGGACGTACCGTCGAGATGCTGGTGCCGCCCTCGACGAAGTCGCGCCCGGACAAGCTGGACGATCGGGCCATGGAGGGCCAGGCCGCCGGCATCTTCACCGGACCGCTGCCCGGCACCGCCCGCCGCTGCGACGTCGACGCGTCCACCGGCCGGTTCGTCCGGATCGGACCCCGGACCTCGCCCGGACTGCCCGCCCCGCTGGCCTGGACCCTGTCCCGGCTGGCGACCGAGGACCTGACCGCCCAGCGCGAGGTCGCGGTGGACGAGGCGCCCGCCGCGCGGCTGAGCTCCTGGGCCCGGGGCGCCGTGGCGTGCGCCTGAGCCGGCCGGTGCCTAGGCTGCCGCCGGCAGGGTGACCGTCACGACGAGGCCGCCCTCGAGCCGGGGCTCCGCGCGGGCCTCCCCGCCGTGCGCCCGGGCCACCGCCCGCACGATCGACAGCCCCAGCCCGACGCCGGGACCCGCGAGCCGGTCGGTGCCCAGCCGCCGGAACGGTTCGAACAGGCCCTCCACCTCGTAGCGGGGGACGACCGGCCCGGTGTTGCTCACCTCGAGCACCGCCAGCCCGTCCTTGGCGTACGTGGCCACCCGGACCCAGCCCTCGGGGGTGTTGTGCCGGACGGCGTTCTCGACCAGGTTCTGCACCAGCCGTTCCAGCAGCACCGGGTCGCCGGCGGTGGGCGCCTCGGCCGGCTCGCAGCAGATCTCCGGGCCGCTCACGTGCGCGGCGATGTCGGCCAGGTCCACGTAGGAGCGTTCGGTCAGCTCCCGCTCCGAGCGGGCCAGCAGCAGCAGGCCGTCGATCAGCCGGCCGTGCCGCTCGTTGATCGCCAGCAGGGTGGCGCCGAGCTGGCGGACCTCCGGCGGCGCCGAATCCTGCCGCAGGGCGACCTCCAGCAGCGTCCGGTTCAGGGTCAGCGGGGTGCGCAGCTCGTGCGACGCGTTCGCGATGAACCGGCGCTGGCCGTCGAAGGAGCGGTCCAGCCGGGTCAGCATCAGGTCGAAGGTGTCCGCGAGCTGCTTGATCTCGTCGTCCGGCCCGGCCAGGGCGATGCGGTCGTGCAGCCCGCGGTCGGCCGCCGGGGACTCCGCGATGCGCCGCGCGGTCTCGGTGATCCGGTGCAGCGGCTGCAGCATCCGGCCGGCCACCAGCCAGCCCAGCGCGATCGCCGCCGCGCCCACCACCAGCAGCGCGATGCCACCCTGGGTGAGCAGCGCGGACAGCGCGTCGTCCTGGGTGTCCTCGATGACCCGCTGGAAGACCACGTCGGGCCGGCCCACCTCCGGCTGCGCCACATTCACAGCGCTGCTGCCGCGCAGCACGGCCATGCCGGGCAGCCGCTGGGACACCAGCACGTAGGTGACGCCGAGCATGACGACGCCGGCGGCCAGGAACAGGCCGCCGTACACCAGGGTCAGCCGGCCGCGCACGGTCAGTCTCATCCGATCCGATACCCCACTCCGGGCTCGGTGAGCAGCACCGGCGGGTTGCCCAGCTTGCGGCGCAACTTCAAGATCGTCATCCGTACGGCGTGGGTGAACGGGTCGGCGTTCTCGTCCCAGGCCTTCTCCAGCAGCTGTTCCGCCGAGACCGCGGTGCCGTCGGCGCGCAGCAGCTCGGCCAGCACGGCGAACTCCTTGCGCGACAGCGGGACGTACCGGCCGTCCCGGAACACCTCCCGCCGGTGCGGGTCCAGGCTGATCCCGGCCCGGCGCAGCACCGGCGGCGCGGCCGGCCGCGACCGGCGGCCCAGCGCCGCGACCCGGGCGGACAGCTCCCGGAACGCGAACGGCTTGGGCAGGTAGTCGTCGGCGCCCAGGGCCAGCCCGGCCACCCGGTCGTCGATCTCCGCCGCCGCGGTCAGCATGATGATCCGCGGGGTGGATTCCCGCCCGGCGAGCTGCCGGCACACCTCGTCGCCGGGCACGAGGGGCAGGTCGCGGTCGAGGATCACCACGTCGTAGTCGTGGACGCCCGTGCGTTCCAGCGCGGCCGCGCCGTCGTAGACCACGTCGACCGCGTGGGTGTCGAGGCGCAGTCCCGCCGCGACGGTGTCGGCCAGCAGAGGTTCGTCCTCGACCACCAGGATGCGCATGCCTCCATGGTGACCCAAGGTCACGTCACGTGGGCGTCATCGTTTTCCGTGACGGCCGGGAAACCCGCGCCGGGCTTCACTGCTTCCGGTGGCGGCCACCCGGCCGCCGGCGAGGAGACGACGATGCGAACCAGAACGATGGCCGCGGCCGGGCTGCTGCTGCTCCTGGCGGCGGCCGGCTGCGGGAAGGCGCCGGCCGGTGACCAGGTCGCCTCGGCGGGCGGCACACCGGCCGCGAGTGCCGGCGCGAGCGCGGCCGCCGACCGGGACGAGGACGCGCCGCTGAAGTTCTCCCAGTGCATGCGCGAGCAGGGCTTGACCTGGTTCCCCGACCCGAAACCGGACGGCGGGTTGCAGATCAAGGTCCCCAAGGGTACGGACAAGGCGAAGGTCGACGCGGCGATGGCGGCCTGCAAGCAGTGGGCGCCCGGCGGCGGTGACCACGGCCCGGCCGACCCGGAGCTGCTGGAACAGGCCCGGCGGATGGCGCAGTGCATGCGCGAGCACGGAGTGCCGGACTTCCCCGACCCGCAGGCCGACGGCAGCGTGCGGCTGGACGGCGACAAGATCGGCATGGGTCCCGGCGACCCGGCGTTCGACCAGGCCGACGAGGCCTGCGCGCAGTTCCGGCCGCAGGGCCGGGCCGGCAGCAACGAAGCGAGCGAGGGATGAGCCGCCGGCTGGGATACGCCGCGGCGGCGGTGGCGCTCACCGCCGGCGCCGCGACCGCGGTCGTGGTGGGCCTGCCGGACGCCCCGCAGCAGGCGGAGGTGTCCACGCCGCCGGCCACCGCGGCGGTGCGGCGGCAGACGCTGGTCGACACCGAGACCGCCGACGGCGAGTTGGGGTACGGCGACCCGACCAGCCACGCCGCCCGGCTCTCCGGCACCGTGACGGCGCTGGCGGCGGAGGGTGCGACCGTACGCCGGGGCCGGGCCCTCTACCGGATCGACGACGACCCGGTTGTGCTGCTGTACGGCTCCCTTCCCGCGTACCGGACACTGTCCACGGGGGACACGGGCAGGGACGTCGAGCAGTTCGAGAAGAACCTCCGGGCGCTCGGCTACCGCGGCTTCACCGTGGACCGGACGTACTCGTCGGCGACCGCGGCGGCCGTCCGGGACTGGCAGGACGATCTCGGGCTCGCCGAGACCGGCGGCGTCGACCCGGCGCGGATCGTCTACGCGGCGGGCGCGGTGCGGGTGGACAGCCGTACCGCCGCGCCGGGCGACGCCGCGCAACCCGGCACCGCCCTGCTGGACACCACCGGCACCGGCCGGGTCGCCACCGTCGAGCTGGACATCGCGGATCAGCGGCTCGCCCGCAAGGGCGCGGCCGTGCGGGTGACGCTGCCGGACGGCAAGGAGGTCACCGGGCGGATCAAACGGGTGGAGACCGTGGTCACCCCGGCGGAGGGTCAGCAGGAGGCGTCCACCAGCCTGGCGGTGACCATCGGGTTCACCGGCTCGCCGGCCGGGCCGGACCGGGCCGCGGTGAGCGTCGCGTTCACCGCCGCCACCCGCCCCGGCGTGCTGACCGTCCCGGTGCCGGCCCTGCTCGCGCTCGCCGAGGGCGGGTACGGCGTGCAGCTCGTTGACGGCGCCGGCACCCGGGTGGTCGCGGTGCGCACCGGCCTGTTCGCCGACGGCCGGGTCGAGGTGTCCGGCGCCGGGATCGCCGCCGGCGTGCAGGTGGGCATGCCGTCATGACCGTCATCGAGTTGACCCGCGCGACGAAGTCCTATCCCGGCGGTGTGACCGCGCTGGACGCCGTGGACCTGACCGTGGAGTACGGCGAGCTGGCCGCGGTGGTCGGCCCGTCCGGCTCGGGCAAGTCGACGATGCTGCACCTGATCGGCACGCTGGACCGGCCGTCGGCGGGCACCGTCCGGATCGACGGGCACGACGTGTCCCGGCTGTCCGACCGGCAGCTGTCGGCGTTGCGGGCGCGCCGGATCGGCTTCGTCTTCCAGCAGTTCCACCTCGCCCCGGGCCGCACCGCCGTCGCCAACGTGGCGGACGGCCTGCTGTATGCGGGCGTACCCCGCAAGGAGCGGGAGCGGCGCGCGGAGGCCGCCCTGCACCGGGTCGGCCTGGGCGCCCGGCTCGGGCACCGGCCGCACCAGCTCTCCGGCGGCGAACGGCAGCGGGTCGCGATCGCCCGGGCGGTGGCCGGCGATCCGGCCCTGCTGCTGGCCGACGAGCCGACCGGCAACCTGGACTCGGTCGCCGGGGCGGGGGTGGTCGAGCTGCTGCGGGACCTGCACGCGGGCGGCACCACGGTCCTGATGATCACGCACGACCGGGAGCTGGCGGCCGGCCTGCCCCGGCAGATCACGATGCGCGACGGGCGGGTGAGCTGACATGACGCTGCTGGCACCCGCCCGGCTGCACGCCGCCGACCTGATCCGGGTCGGCCTGTCCGCCCTGCGCGCCCGGCCGCTGCGCGCGGTGCTGTCGGCGCTCGGCATCGCGATCGGCATCGCGGCGATGACCGCGGTGGTCGGCATCTCCGCGTCCAGCCGCGCCGACCTGGACCGCACGCTGGCGGCGCTGGGTACGAACCTGCTGACGGTCGGCCCGGGCAACACCATGTTCGGCGACGCCGCGACCCTGCCGGACGATTCGGTGGAGATGATCGAGCGGATCGGCCCGGTGCGCGCGGCGGCCGCGACCGGCACGGTCCCGGACACGTCGGTGTATCGCACCGACGTGATCCCGTCCGCGCAGACCGGCGGCCTCGCCGTGGCGGCGGCCCAGCTCGACCTGCTGCCGACGGTGGGCGCCACGCTCGCGTCCGGGGCGTGGCTCAACGCGGCGACCGCGCGCTACCCGGCCGTGGTGCTCGGCGCGGTGGCGGCCCGGCGGCTGGGCCCGGTGCCGTCGGTCTACCTGGGCGGCCGGTGGTTCACCGTCACCGGCGTGCTCGACCCGGTGCCGCTGGCCCCGGAGCTCGACTCGGCGGCGCTGGTCGGCTGGCCGGCCGCGGCGGCGTACCTGGACTTCGACGGGCACCCGACGACCGTCTACACCCGGTCGGACGACGCGCAGGTCACGGCCGTGCGGCAGGTGCTCGCGGCGACCGCGAACCCGGAGAACCCGGACGAGGTCAAGGTCTCCCGCCCCTCGGACGCCCTGCGGGCCCGGCAGGCCACCGACCGCACCTTCACCCAGCTGCTGCTGGGGCTCGGCGCGGTGGCCCTGCTGGTGGGCGGGATCGGGGTCGCCAACACGATGGTGATCTCGGTGCTGGAACGGCGCGCGGAGATCGGCCTGCGCCGGGCCCTGGGTGCGACCCGGGGCCAGATCCGGGTGCAGTTCGTGGCCGAGTCGCTGCTGCTGTCGCTGGCCGGCGGGGCCGGGGGAGTGCTGCTCGGCTTCGCGGTGACCGCGCTCTACGCGGCGACCCGGACCTGGCCGGCCGTGGTGCCGGCCTGGGTGCTGCTGGGCGGGGTGGCCGCGACCGTGATGATCGGCGCGGTGGCCGGGCTCTACCCGGCGATCCGGGCGGCCCGGCTGGCGCCGACCGAGGCACTCGCCTCGGCCTGACGACCGGCCGGGCGCGCCGCCGCGCCCGGCCGGACACCGTCAGTACCGGCTGGATCCCCGGTCAGTCCTGCTCGGGTGCGTAGAACGCGGTGGTGGCGGCGACGGCCGCCGCCACCGCCTCCGGGTCGCCGCCGGCGGCTAGGTGGGCCTCGCCCCAGGCACGGGCGCTGCGCCGGCACAGCTCCCGGGCCTCCGGGGACGCCTCGAACGCGGCCGGGTCCGTGATGTCCTGCCCGGCCAGGTGCCGGCCCAGGCTCAGCAGGCCCAGGTCCCAGCCGACGCCGGTGGCGCCCGGGCCGTACTTTCCGAAGAACTCCTCCTCGATCACGGCGGCGTGCTCCAGCTCGAAGGTGGTGCCGCCGGCCGGGTCGGGCGCCAGCCGCACCGCGACCTCGCTGGTGCCCTCGGGTGCGTCCGGGCCGAGGAGCCACGACACCCGCAGCAGCCGGGGCGGCTCGCAGCCCAGGATCTCGCCGCCCGCGTTGCCCTCCAACTGGTAGCGGCCGCCCAGCCGCAGCTCCCCGCTGACCGGCAGGAACCAGCGCCGCAGCCGCTCGGCGGTGGTCAGGGCATCCCAGACGTCCTCGACCTCCGCGTCGTACCGGCGCCGCAGCACCACCGTGTAGGCCTCGCCGGCGGGCAGCTTGCCCCGGCCCAGCTCGCGGTGCATGGCGGTCAGCTCGTCGAGTACGTCCTTCATGGCTCATCCCTGTCGGTCGTCGGCGGATCGGTGCGGTTCGACTATGCCAGCCTCAACTTATATAAGGCAAGGCTGAAACGTCGGCGAGATACGTCCTGACGAGTGTCGGTCAGTTCGGCGGGTCTCGCAGCGCCCGCTCCTTGTCGTTCGGCTGCCCTTCCCGGGTCACCACCGAGCAGGATCTCACCGAAGCCGAGCAGGATCTCGCCGTGTTCAGCGCCCGGTCGCCGGTCACGTTCGCGCTCGTCGCGCCGGTGGACGTGCACAGCTTCGACTTCCTGTTCCCGACGCTGCAGGACGACGAGGCGAACCTGCTGCCGCAGGCGGCGAACACCCCGGCGCTGCTCAAGGTGCTGGGCGCCACGATGGTCGATCCCGACCGGCCCGGCGAGGACAGCCCGATCCCGGCACTACCAGCACATCGTGATCCACGACTTCCTCAAGCGGATTCAACCTCGGGCAGATCCCGGCCACCCTGGAGCTGCTGTTCACCTTCAGCGCGCTCTCCGGCGGGCTCGGCGACTTCGACACGCTGCCGGAGAACTGGATCATCGAGTGGGAGAACATCGTCGGCGCGGACGCGATGAGGACCCGCCGGATCGACACCACGCTCGCCACCACCGGTGACCGGGCGCTGTTCGGGCTGCGCAACCTCGAGGGCCGACCGGAGACGCCGCCGGACGCCGCGCGGCTCGCGGTCCGCAACCTGCTCCGCGGCTACCGGCTGCGCCTGCCCACCGGCTAGGCCGTCGCCGAGCTGCTCGGCCTGCCGGTGCTCGGCAAGGACGACGTGCTGGCCGCCGCGGGCAGCCAGGAGCAGGCCGACGCCCGGGAGGCCGGCGGGTTCGTCACCCGGACCCCGCTCTGGTACTACCTGCTGGCCGAGGCCGCGCACCACCACGGCGGCGACCGGCTGGGCCCGGTGGGCAGCACCATCGTCGCGGAGGTGCTGGTCGGGCTGGTCCGGCGCAGCGAGGACTCGATCCTCAAGCTGCCGGGCTGGACGCCGTCGCTGCCGGCCGCCGAGCCCGGCACCTTCGAACTGGCCGACCTGCTGCGCTTCGCGGGCGTGCTGGGGGACGCGGAGGCCCCCCGGACGTACCCGGTGCGGCGCGGCGACACGCTCAGCGGCATCGCCGACGCCGAGCTCGGCGACGCCCGCCGGTGGACCGAGATCTTCCTGCTCAACCGCGCGGAGATCCGCGACCCGAACCGGATCTTCCCCGGTCAGGTCCTGGTGCTGCCGCCGGAATGACCGGTTGCCGGGCGCGCACCGGGCACAGTGGTGCGCGCCCGGCGGCCACCGGTCAGCGGGTGATGCGGTCGAGCCACTCGCCGAGCAGCACCTTCTCGCCGGAGCTGAGCTGCGGCACCCGGGGCAGCGCGGCACGCAATGCCACGGCGGCGGTCACCGGCCCCGGCTCGCGGCCGGCCGGCGGGTCGGTGCTGATCGCCGCGATGACCGCCTCCCGGGCGGTCGCCGACAGGGCCGGCTCGCGCTGCTCCGGCGGGGTGGTGATGAGGGCCAGCGTGGTGCCGGAACCGGCGGCGTGCACGAGCGCGGCGGCGAGCGCCTCGGGCACCCGCAGCCGGCCCGCCTCGGCGATCCGCCGGATGTGGCCGGCCAGCACGTCGGCGGCTGCGCGGTGGGCCGCCGGCACGGAGGCGTCCGCCCGCAGCCGGCCGTACATGAGCGTGTAGAGGGCGGGGTTTGCCAGGCCCAGGTCGACGTGCAGGTCCCAGCCGCGGCGCAGGTCCTCGACCGGGTCGCCGGAGGACGGCACCGCGGTCTTGGTGGCGAGGTAACGCTGGAACCCGTGCTCCGCGACGGCGTCGAGCAGGCCCTGCTTGTCGCCGAAGAAGCGGTAGAGGGTGGGCGGCTGCACCCCGGCGGCGGCGCTGACCGCGCGCGTGGAGACCGCCTCCTCGCCGTCCCTGGAGAGCAGGTCGAGGGCTGCCGTGATGATGCGCTCGCGGAGGTCGCCGGGTGTCACGTCACCAACGATAACGCACTCTTGTTTCCATCGGTAATTCCACTGATATGGTAGAGGCGTTATCAGTGATAAATCGAGGGAGGCGACCATGATCATCGTGACCGGGGTGAGTGGGCAGCTCGGCGGCGCCGTGCTCCGCAACCTGCTGGAACGCGTACCGGTGGAGCAGGTCGGGGTGAGCGCCCGCGAGCCGGGCAAGCTCGCCGGCCTGGAGCAGCGCGGGGTCCGGGTCCGGCACGGCGACTACACCGACCGCGCGAGCCTGGAACGGGCCTTCGAGGGCGCGACGACCGTGCTGATCGTCTCGGCGAACAGCACCGGCGCGGAGGCGGTCCGGGGGCACCGCACCGCGATCGGGGCCGCCACCGCGGCGGGCGCGAAGCGGATCGTCTACACCAGCCACATGGGCGCGAGCGCGTCGTCGCCGTTCCCGCCGATGCCCGACCACGCCGCCACCGAGGAGGCGCTGCGGGAGTCCGGCACCGCGTACACCGCGCTGCGCAACGGCTTCTACGCCTCGACGGTGCCGATGCTGCTGCGGCACGCGCTGGAGACCGGCGAGCTGCGGGTGCCGGCGGACGGGCCGGTGGCCTGGACCGCCCACGCCGACCTCGCCGAGGCGGCCGCGCGGATCCTGGCCGACGGTGGGTCCGGCGCGCACACCCCGCCGCTGACCGGCCCGGACGCGGTCGACATGGCCCGGGTGGCCGCGATCGCCTCGGCGCTCACCGGCCGGACCGTCCGGCACGTCGTGGTGCCGGACGAGGAGTACCGCGCCGGGCTGCTCGCGGCCGGGCTGCCCGCGCCGGTCGCCGACATGCTGACCGGGCTGTTCGCGGCGAGCCGGCGCGGCGACTTCGGGCCCGCCGATCCCGCGCTGGGCGAGCTGCTCGGCCGTCCCCTGGTCACCATCGAGGACTACCTGCGCGGCGCGCTCGCCGGCTGATCCCCGTCGGTGAGTGCCGGGGTCAGGGCCTGGTCGGTCAGGGGCTCGCCGCGGCCGACCCGGTCGGCGGTGGTCCTCGCCCAGGCCGTCAGCGCCGTCACCGGCACGTCGTGCGGCGGGGCGGCGGCGTAGGGCTCGATCCGGTCGGCGGCCCGCCGGAGCAGCCGGGCGGCGCCGGCGGTGTTGCCCCGCCGGGCGTGGGTCAGGCCCACCGCCAGCTGGGCCATGCCCCGCCAGAACTCCCGCTCGGGCTCCCCGGCCGCCTTCCAGGTCGCCTCGAGGACCTCGTGGGCGTGGAACGGCCGCCCGCCGTCGAGCAGCCGCTGCGCCTCGCGGAGCGCCTCGGCCGGCGGCAGGATCAGGTCGTCCGGCGTGGTGGGCACGCCGGTCATGCCCTTCGGCAGCGGTCTGCCGAGGCCGTCCCGGGGCCGGGCGTTGCGGGGGCGCCCGGCGGCGTCCCGGTCCCGGGCCCCGAGGGTGGGTGGGCCGGGCTCGGGGCTCGGCGCGGTCGGTTCCATGGGCCGATTCTTCCCCAGCCGCGGCCCGCCGGCATGCGGGTGGGGCCGGCCGGTGCGGGCGATTGCTGGTGATAAAGCCATTTCCGCGAATCGGTCGCCGGCCGCCCGGCCGGGTGAATCCCCGCCGCGCCAGGGCCGGATCCCGCAGGTCACTCCGGTGCGAAAGGGGTTACGGGCGGCGCCTGTCGGATGCCTTTCCGCACGCCCGGCGAATGCCGGTCCAGAATGTTCTGGCCCGGCCGGGTCTCCTGTTCATCTCACCATTTCCTGTGGAAGCAGACGATGACCAATTCTCCGGAATACTTCCAGAATGTCGCCTCGGGGAACGCCCGGGTCGGCGTGCAGGCCGGACACATCTCCGGTGGCGTGTTCTCGGGTGCGCCGCCGGATGCGCGTCCCGCTGACGTCGCCGCCGCCCTGGACGAGCTGCTGGCCGCGCTCCGGGCCGCGTACGAGCACGGCGAGCTCGACCGCGAGACGCTGGCCGACTCCGAGCACGAGGTCGGGGTGACCCGGACCGCGCTCGCCTCGGCGGATCCGGAGCAGCACGGCCGGGCGGTGCGCGCGCTGCGCAAGCTCGGCGGGCTCGTCGGCGGACTGGCCGGGTCCGGCACGGCGGTGGCGACCCTCCTGGCCCAGGTGGAACGGCTGACCTCGTGACCGGCTGGACCGAGCCGGGGCAGCACACCAACGTCGCCGCCGACGACGCCCAGGTCGGGTTCCAGATCGGCGTCATGCACGTGGACGCGAGCGTGTACCAGGTCCGGGAGGGCGCCACCACCGAGGAGAAGTTCCGAGTCGCGGTGAACTACCTGCATGGCGGGTCGGCCGAGGAGGCGCGTCGGCGCCTGCAGGCGGTGGCCTTCGAGGACCGGTACGCGTCCGCCGAGGTCGCGTACCACCTGGCGTTGTCCGTGCTGAGCGGGCGCACCCTGGCCAACCTCGACGACGAGGACCTGCGGGTGCTGGACCGGGCGTTCGCGATGGGCGACGGCTATCCCAGCGGCCGCTGGTGGCGCTGCGTCGCGGCGCTGCGGCTGCTGGTCGACGCCCTGCTCACGGTCGGCCCGGACGGGCAGCCCGGGCACGCGGCGATGACCACCGCGCTGCAGTCCTACGACCGGCTGCCCGACGCCGACCGCCGGGAGATCGAGCACCACCTGCGGCTGATCCTGTCCGGCGTGGCGCAGGACCACATCGAGGCCGGCACCGCCGAGCACGTCCGGGTCGAGCGGATGGCGGCCGACCGGCGCACCCGGGTGCCGAAGTTCTTCGAGCCCGACCCGGTCCCGCCGGTCGCCAAGGTGGCCCGGGCCGCGCCGGCCGAGCGGATCTGGGGCGCCCTGCTCGGCGGCGGCGCGCTCGCCCTGGCCGGCCTGCTGATGCTGGTCGCGGCCCTGGCCGACGCCAACCCCGCGGTGGGCGTGGCGGTCCTGTTGCTGCTGGCCGGCGGGGGATACGCGGTGGTCCGGCACGGCGTCGAGCGGGCCTTCCTGCGCGGCCGCCGGGCGGCCAAGGAGGCCGAGCTCACCACCGGGGTACGGGCGGAGTTCACCCGCCCGCCCGGCGCCCGGCTGAGCCCGGGCTTCCCCGGCGCCGCCACTGCGATGATCGACGCCGCGTTCACCGAGCGGCAGCCGTCCGACCCGCAGGGCCGCGACGCCTTCTGGCGTGACACCGGCGGGCTCCGCAACGCGCTGCACGGCGACCTCGTCGACCTGTACGGCCACCAGGGCGTCCGGCCGGGCGCCCTGCGCTGGCTGGTCCGCCACCACGCCGACGACATCGCGGGCCGGTGGCGGGCCGGCACGCTCGACGACTTCCGCCGCGCCCCGCGTACCGCGCTGCCACCGGCCTTCCTCGGCGGGCTCGCCGCGCTGGCCTGCGCCGCCGTGCTCGCGGCCCTGACCATGACCCCGGCGATCTTCTGCGCGGCCGTCGTCGCCGTGCCGATGCTGGTGTTCGGGGCGCGGTTCGCCCAGCGCGGCGCCGTGCTGCTGTACGGCGAACGCCGCCGGCTGGGCCTGGACGCCGCCGAGTTCGCCCAGCGCTGGGCCGCGGAGTGCGCCGCCCACGAGCGCTGGGTCGGCTGGCTGGCCGACCGGCCCACCGACGTGGAGATGGGCCGCTGGCTGGACCTCGATCTCGCGTACTGGAAGCGTCAGGTGCTCGGCGAGTACCGGCTGTCCAACCGGGACATCTTCGCGCACCTGGCGCTCACCGAGGCGGCGCCGGGCAGCCTGCGGGCCCGGGACGTGGGCGGGCCGTTCCGGCACTCGGCGTACTCGGTGCTGCTGTTCCTGCTGACCGAGGGCGGTGTGCGGCAGGTGAAGGTGCGGCTCGATTTCGCCACCGGCGCGTTCTCGGCCGAGCAGCGCACCACCTTCCGCTACGACGCCATCGCCTCCGTGCGGGTCAGCGAGGTCGGCGTCCGCTACGACGACGGGCAGCGCCGGGTGGTCTCCGAGGAGCAGGCGTACGCGCTGCCGCAGAAGATCGTCACCCACCAGGCCTTCGCGCTCACGCTGGTCAACGGCCAGACCATCCGGGTGCTGCTGGACACCTTCCAGGGTGAGCTGCTGGACCTGCGGGAGACCGCCGAGCAGCTGGCCGCGCTGGCGCTGGACGCCGCCGGGGTGACCAGCGCGCTGCGGATCCTGGAGGCGGTCGCGGCGGACGGCCGGGACTGGATCCTGCTGGAGCGCCGGCGGCTGCACCGCCGGGTCCCCGCGGCGCGCCAGATGCCGCCCCGGGGCACGGTGGTGGAGCTGCCCGGGACCGACGCTCCGGCCCCGGGCAGCTCCCGGCCCTGGTGAGCCGTCAGCGGGGTGTCCGGCGGCGCAGGGTGTAGACCTTGGCCTCCCAGGCGTACAGGGGCTCGCGGCCGGCCCACTCCGCCGGCACCGCGCGGTGCTGGGTCACCTCCCACCACTCGTGGCCCGGCGGGGTGGCCGGCCAGCCCGGCACCACGTACTCGTCGCCCGGGTGCTGGCTCCAGCCGGAGAAGTTCGCCACCACGACCACCGGGTCGGCCGGGTCGGCGCCGCGCTGCCACACCAGCACCCGGCGGCCGTCGGTCAGGTCGGTGTGCAGGAACGTGGTGTCGTTGACCGCGAGCGCCGCCGAGGTGTGCCGCAGCCGCACGAGCCGGGCGGTGTAGTCGAAGATCCGCCGCCGCCACGGGTCGTCGAGCCGGTCGAAGTTCACCGGGTCGATCTGCTTGGCCGGGTGCTCCACCGGCAGGTCGTGGTCGTCCGCGAACTCCTCGCCGGCCAGGATCATCGGGATGCCGACCGCGGTCAGCAGGCAGACGAAGCCGAGCTTGATCCGCTGCTCGGTCTGCCAGACGCCGTTGTCGTGCAGGAACCGCTGCAGCCGCTGCTTGCGGAAGCCCTCCACGTCGTGCGAGGTGAGGTAGTTGACCGCCTGGGCGCCGTCGGTGAAGCCCAGCCGGCGGCAGTCGATCATCCGGTGGACGGTCTCCTCGAACGACCCCTCACCCTCGCCGACCTCGCCCAGCAGGGCGCTGCGCACCAGGTAGAGGAACCGCTCGTTCCACAGCGCGTCGAGCCGGCGCTGCCGCACCAGATCCACCGGTACGGCCAGCTCCTCACCGACCACCAGGAACCGCTCCTCGCCGCCGCCGGGGTCCCGCCGCCGGTGCAGCCCCCGCGCGTACGCGGTGAACTCCCCGACGAAGTCCCAGTTGCCGACGTTGTTGACGCTGTCCACCCGGATCGAGTCGATGCCGTGGTCGAGGATCCAGCCGGCGATCTGCGCCTTGTGGAACTGCCGGGCCGGCTCCAGCGGGCCGTCCTTGCCCTCGACCGGGTCGTAGCCCTCGGTCCAGAAGTTGTACTTCCACAGGTTGCCGCCCCAGTCCTGGCGGCCGGCCTGCTCGGGATCGCCCACCCCCGGCCGGACGAAGAAGTCCGGATAGTTGATCTCGCGGTACGGCGCGCGCTGGGCGAACGCCATCACCACGTCGTAGCCGAACCGGATGCCGGCGGCGTGACAGGCGTCCACCAGTTCGGCCAGCGTGCGCTGCGGCGCCGGCGCGCTGAACCCGGCGGGGAAGGACAGGTCCTGGTCCGGGGCGAGGTAGTTGCTGGTCGCGTACCCCCACTCGCGGATCACGTGGGTGTCGGCGATCGGGTTGAGCTCCAGCGTGCTGATGCCGAGCTCGCGCAGGTGCGCCCGGCCCGGCTCCAGGGCCCGCACGCCGCGCAGGTTGGCCGGCTCGGCGTCCGGGTCGATCAGCGCGAGCACGTCCGGGAAGGTGCCGACGGCGAACTCGGCGCCGCCACCGGGCGAGCGGCGCGCCCAGGTGGTCGGCAGCTTGTAGTAGACGGTCCGGTTGTTGGCCGGCAGGTCGGGCGCGGGGGCCGGGGGAGCGGGCTCGGCGCCGTCCGGGTCGCACCGGCGCAGCTCGCCGTCGCGCCACTTGACCACCCCGGCCGGCCACCGGTCCTCCCCGGTGTACGGCGGGCCCAGGCGCGGCGAGAGCAGCCGCCAGTCCACCGTGGTGGCGAACGGGTCGGTGCGCTGGATCCGGGCGCCGGGCCCGGCCGGGCGGGAGTCGGTGACCTCGAACCAGTAGTGGTACACCTGGCCGTCGGTCAGCCCGCAGTCGGCGGCCGGCACGGTCCACAGGTCGTGCAGGCCGGGCGCGAGGCGCAGCTCGACGAGCGCCGGGTGGATCAGCGCCGGCGGGTTGCCCGCGGCGTAGACCCCGATCACCAGGCGCGGCACCGGGTCGGTGACCCGCGGCCGCCAGAGCACGAAGTCGGTGCGGCGGCGGGCGAACAGGTCCGGCTCGATCATCGGACCGTCATCCCGGCGAGGACGGCGTTGGCCACGGCCAGGTTGGTGACGTCGGAGTGGTTCGTCACGAACTTGTCCGCGTGCAGGTTGTGCACCCGGCCCGGCCGGAACGCGTACGTGGTGTGCTCGTCGCCCAGCTCGCCGGCGACCGCCTCGGCCGTGCCGACCGCCCCGTTGGCGCCCAGCCCGCCGTACGGGTCACCCGGGTCGCCCAGCCCGGACGCCACCTGGTTCGCCAGCCGCGAGGCCAGCGCGTACGCCAGGCCCACCGCCTTGTCGTTGTGGGTGTGCGTGACCACGACCGGCCCGCGCAGGTGCCCGCCGGTGAGCAACCGCCGGAAGGCGCCGTCCGGCATCTTCAGCCGGTCGTCGCGGGCGGCCAGCCCACGGTGGCTGAAGGCGCCCTGCAGCAACGCCAGCGAGCTGATCGGCGCGCTGCTGGTGGCCGCCGCCATGGCGACCACCCGGGCGCCGAACGAGTGGCCGGCCAGGTGCACCCGGACGTCCGGGTGGGTGCCGGCGATCGTGTCCAGCAGCGCCGCGACGCCGCGCGCGCCGACGTCGCCGGCCCGGGACTTCATCGAGTAGAAGGTGGTGATGTTGAGCAGTTCCTCGGCCGCCTTGAGCGGGCTCTTGCGGAAGAAGTCGAACAGCCCGGTGGCCGCCGCGCCGGTGCCGGCCAGCGGGTCGGGCAGCGGGGCGAACGGCGAGTTGCTGTCGTCCGGCGGCGGCGCGGGCCGGGCGCCGAGCTGCTGGGCCAGGTCCCGTTCGGCCTCCTCGGCGGCGCCGAAGACGGCGCCGGTGTCGCCCTCGCGCAGGGTCAGCGGCGGCGCGTCGTCGTCCGCGACGGCGGGCTGCGGGGGCAGCTGCCCCCGCAGCAGCGCCAGGAACTCGTCGCGTGCCTCGGCCGAGTCGTCCAGCCGATCGGCGAGGTCGCGCATCCGGCGCGCCGCGACCGGGTCCTCGACGGTCTCGGTGACCCGGGCCTTGAGGTCGGCGGCCGGCGCGCCGGCCGCGGACAGCCCGTGCCCGGCCACGTCGTCGTCGTTGGTGGTCCACTTCCGGGACGGCCACAGCAGCCCGACCACGGTGAGCCGGCGGCCGCCGTCCGCCCGGGCGGCGGTCAGCGTGGCGATGTTGTCGACGAGCCGGGTGTACATCCGCTCGGCGCCGGCGATGTCGTTGTTCCAGCCGTGCGAGATCAGCAGCACGTCGGTCCCCGTGCCGATCATGGCGAGCGCGGCGGCGACCTGCGAACGGTCGGCCTGCTCGCCGGTGCGGGTGAACTCCACGGCGGTGTACGGAAGCTTCATGGCGATTCCTCGGTGTGCTCTGGTGGCTACACGGACTGGATGGCGCGCATGGCATCAACGAGGCCCGCGCCCTGGAAGTTGGCCGCCCGGCCCAGGTCGGTGGCGGTGGACATCAGCGCCTTGCCGACCGCCTGCGGCTTGCCGATGAACTCGCGGTGCACCGACAGGAAGGCGGCGGCCGCGCCGGAGACGTGCGGCGCGGCCATCGAGGTGCCCGAGTTCTCGATGTAGGTCGCCGCGGAGGAGACCCGCCGGGCCTCCTCGAGCAGCGCGCCGGCGGCGGCGCTGACCACCCGTTCGCCCGGCGCGACCAGGTCCGGCTTCATCCGGCCGTCGCCGGTCGGGCCCTTGGAGGAGAAGTACGAGACGCCGGTGGAGTGCGGCGACGACGAGGTGGAGCCGACGGTCAGCGCCAGCGCGGCGTTGCCCGGGTCGTTGATCGTCATGTCGAAGCCGAGCCGGATCGGCCGGGTCTTGCGGTCGGTCGCGTACCCGTAGCCGGTGTTCCCGGCCGCGACCACCACGAGCACGCCCGAGCGCACCAGGTTGTCCACCTCCCGGCAGACCGGCGTCAGGCCGGTCGCGAACCAGCTCGGGTCGAACGGATGGCCGACCGAGATGTTCACGCCGTGCACCTGCAGGTCCCGGCCGCCGTGGTTGAGGTCGGCGATGTACTGCAGCGCGGCGAGCAGGCCGGTCAGGTCGCCGGACTCGTCGGCGCGCAGCACCTTGCAGGACAGCAGCTTGCACTCCGGCGCCATCCCGGAGATCGACGGGAAGGTCGTCTCCCGGGTGCGCAGCTGGCCGGCGTTGTCGTCCCAGTACGCCACCAGCCCGGTCAGGCTCTGCCCCGGCTCGGCGGTCTGCGCCCCGGCCAGGATGCCGGCGACGTGGGTGCCGTGCCCGGCCTCGTCGCGCAGCGCCAGCGCGTCGTCGGCGTCCACGAAGGAGCGGTGCGGCAGGCCGACCAGGTTCTTGTGCTGCTCGAAGTGCGGATGGGTGCCGTCGATGCCGGAGTCCAGCACGGCCCACACCAGGCCCCGGCCGGTGGCGTTGAACGAGCGGTGCACGGCCTGGCACTTGGTGGTGACGACCGTACGGGTGATCAGCGCGGAGATCCGGAAGTTCGGCCAGATCCGGTAGATCGCGTCGCGGGCCGCGCGGACGGTCTCGGTCGGCGAGCCGTTCGGCTCCTCCGCCGACGCGCCGTCCAGCCGGATCAGCCGGCGGATCTCCTCGGCGGTCAGCGCCGTGGTGACGTACGCGTTGGTCACGACGATCGGCGGCGCGCCCTCCTCGGGGTGGATCCGCCGGACCAGTTGCCGCACCCGGGCGGCCGCGGCCGGCAGCCCGTCCGGATACCGCAGGCGCAGCTCGATGACCACGCCGATCGGCTGGTCGTCCTGGGCCATCCGCTCGCGCAGCGGCGGCGAGATCACCGAGTCGGCCACCAGGGTCGGCGAGGCCGGCACGTGGTTGCCGGCCTGCCCGGGACCCTCCGGCGCGCCGACCGGCTGGTCCGCGGCCGCGGCGTGCGGGCCGAACTCGCTGGGGAACCGCACGGATCCGTCGGGGCGCGGCTGGTCGGTCATCGGGTGCTCCGTCCTGCGGGCGCGGGGCGCCCTCGAACGGCCATCGTGACCCCGCCCGGGCCCGGAAAGCTTTCGGGTATTCCTCAGTTCCGCCGACGCAAAGCCGACAGATCGCTCCGGTACGGCGGCCGGCGGCCGCCGCACCGGAGCCGACCGGTCAGCCGGCGCCGCAGGTAGGCGTGAGGGTGCCGCTCGAACCCGTGCCCTGGAAGCCGAACTCGGTGGACTGGCCGGCGCCGAGCCGGCCGTTGTAGGAGACGTTGGTGAACTGCTGGGCGCCGCCGGAGCCGGTCCGGTTCGCGTTCCAGGTGCTGGTGACCGCGGCGCCCGCGGGCAGGGTCAGGCCGACGGTCCAGCCGTTGATCGGCGCCGCGCCCGCGGTGACCTTGACGGTGGCGACGAAGCCGCCGGTCCAGGCGTTGACCGACACCGTCGCGGTGCAGCCGGCGACCGGCGGCGGTGAGCTGGGCGGCGGTGAGCTGGGCGGCGGGTCGCTGGGCGGCGGGGAGACCGGCGGCGAGGACGGCGGGGGAGTGCTGGGCGGTGTCGTGCCCAGGGTCGGGGTCTGCCAGGTCCGCCACTCGGCCAGGTTGCCGGCGGCCTTGCTGGAGATCCGGATCGTGCCGGCCGCGGAGCCGGTCCGCAGCAGGTACTTCTGGATGTGCTGCTGCAACGGGGTGCGCCACTCCGCCCGGTTGGCGCAGTGGTTGCCGTCCTGGATGTCGGACCAGTACGTCAGGTTGGCCGGCACGCCCAGCGCCCGGTAGACCTCCGCCGCGCCCAGCGCCGCCACGCTGGCGGACCGGGGACCGAGGTTGGCGATGTGCGGGTTGTCCATCACGAACAGCCCGCGCGGCGCGACCATGGCCGCGACCTCGTGCGTGTCGACCGGCAGCCGCCCGGGGCTGCCGGTGAACGAGCCGAACGCGTCGCCGAGCCAGGGCTGCTCGCCGTACGCGCTGCTCAGGCTCTGGGCGCCCTCGCCGGGGATGCCGCGGAAGATCGGCGCGCCGGCGCTGCCCGACTCGATCGGCATGGTCAGGGCGATCCGCTGGTCGAACGCGCCGATGACAAACGCGCCCTTGCCGAACCGCGAGCAGCCGGTGACGCCGGTCGCGTCCGCCTTGAGGACGGTGCCGTTCGACTGCTCGATGACGTCGATGATCCGGCTGACCCCCCAGGCCCAGGCCATCAGCAGGCCGGTGCTGCTGGACGAGCCGTAGATGCTGTAGAACGCGCCCTGCTTGTTGGTGCGCGGGGTGCCCTCCTTGCCGACCGCGTACGGGTCGTAGTTGATCACGGCGGCGCCGGCGGCCTTGATGGTGGCGGTGTCGGCGCCGAAGCCGCCGAGGACGACCACGGCGGGGAACGGGCCGGTGCCGCTGGGCAGTTCGACCCGGGCCGAGAAGCTGGAGCTCTTGCCGTTGTGCGCCACGTTCACGGTGATGCCGGTGCTGGTGACGGTGCCGGAGACGCTCGCGGGTTTGGCGGGCTTCTCGCCGTAGACGAACTTCTCCGCCAGCTTCTTGATCTCGTTCCGGCGGCACTGCCAGTCGGCTACGGTGCTGATCCGGGTGCCGTCCAGCCGCTTGAACGGGTCGGGGAGCTTGGCCTCGGTGGGCAGGGCGCCCGCGTCGGGCAGGGCGGGCGCGGGGCAGTTCACGCCCTCGTCCTCCACGGTGGAGGCCGCGGCGGCCTGGGCGGGGGTGGCTCTGGGTACGAGTGCCGCCACTCCGGCGACCGTGAGCGCGGCTACCGCGAGCGCGACGATCGTCGAGCGGATGGTGAAGCGGCCCGAGTCGGTGGACACCAGGGCTCTCCTTCCGGGTGCGGGGGGCGGGAGCCAGCTCCGGAACTTCCGGCCGCAAGACCGTGGAAGCGCTCCCATGAGGATGCGTACAGTGTTGGGCAACGCATCGATAAGTGTCAACGTCGCGCGCTCATCGCCGGTCGGCCCGCCGGGTGGATCACGGTCAGCTCCCGAAAGTTCCGGAGGGCCCGGGACCTGGAGGGCCGAAGGTCCCGCCAGGTACGGCGGGGCGGCTCTGATCATCGGCTCGGTTCTCGGATGGAATTGGGGTGCCACAACGACAAGGAAGGACGTGGACGCCATGACCGCCGTCCAGCACCCCACGACCAGTAAGGCCACTACTACGACTCCCCGGGCGGCCAGCGTCCCGGTGGTGGAGACGACGAAGAGCAAGGCGACCCGGTTCACGTTGGCGGGTCTGCGGTTGGCGCTGGGGTGGGTGTTCCTGTGGGCGTTCATCGACAAGGTGTTCGGTCTGGGGTTGGCGACGCCGGAGAAGGGTGCCTGGATCAACGGTGGCAGCCCGACGAAGGGGTTCCTGGGTAACGCGGTGGCGGGTCCGTTCGAGGGCTTCTATCACAGCATCGCGGGTGCGGCGTGGGCCGACTGGATGTTCATGCTGGGTCTGGCGGCGATCGGTACGGCGTTGATCCTGGGTGTGGGTCTGCGGCTGGCTGCGGGGGCGGGGACGCTGTTGCTGGTCATGATGTGGACTGCGGTGCTGCCTCCGGAGAACAACCCGTTCATGGATGATCACCTGATCTATGCCGGTGTGCTGGTCGTGCTGGCTCTGACGGCTGCCGGTGAGACGTTGGGTCTGGGCAAGGTGTGGGCGAAGCTGCCGATCGTGCAGCGCCTCCCCTGGCTCAAGTGAGCCCCGGCACGACCCGACCACAGGGCGGCACCCGACAGGGCGCCGCCCTGCAGTGCGTTCCGGCAGGTCCACCGGGGAATCGACGATTGATCAACTTTGCCACGCCCGGGACCTTTGACCCTTGGTCGGAGGATCATCGCCAGGGTAGGAATGAGGCATGATTCGTGTCTTCCTCCTCGACGACCACGAGGTCGTCCGTCGCGGCCTCGCCGATCTGCTGCACGCCGCCGGGGACATCGAGGTGGTGGGCGAGTCCGGGTCCGCACAGGAGGCGACCCGCCGCATCCCGGCGCTGCGCCCGGACGTGGCGGTGCTGGACGCGCGGCTGCCGGACGGCAACGGCATCGACGTGTGCCGTGACGTGCGGGCGGTGGACTCGTCCATCCGGGGTCTGATCCTGACCTCGTACGAGGACGACGAGGCGCTGTTCGCCGCGATCATGGCCGGCGCGTCCGGTTACGTGCTGAAGCAGATCCGCGGCACCGACCTGGTGGACGCCGTACGGCGGGTGGCGGCCGGGCAGTCGCTGCTCGACCCGGCGGTGACCCAGCGGGTGCTGGAACGCATCCGGCACGGCGTCGAGCAGCCCCGCGAGCTGGCCTCCCTGACCGATCAGGAGCGCAAGATCCTGGAACTCGTGGCGGAAGGCCTGACGAACCGGGAGATTGCCGGAAAGATGTTCCTCGCGGAGAAGACCGTCAAGAACTACGTCTCCAGCCTGCTCGCGAAGCTGGGCCTGGAACGGCGTACCCAGGCCGCGGTGCTGGCCACCAAGCTGCTCGGCGAGCACCCGCACTGAGCCATCGGGACCGCCCGCGACGAACCGGGCAGTCCCGGACCGAGATATTTCGTTAGTCAAGAGCACCGGAGGAACAAGCGTGACCGCCGTATCGGAACACCAGGCCGGGATCCGTGACGATGAACTGGTGCGGGCTCTCGCCGCTCCGGACGACTCCGAGATCGCCCAGCTGGACGCCTGGTGGCGCGCCAACAACTACCTGACCATCGGCCAGATCTACCTCGGCGCCAACCCGCTGCTGCGGGAGCCGCTGGCCGCTGAGCACATCAAGCCCCGGCTGCTCGGGCACTGGGGCACCAGCCCGGGCCTGTCGCTGATCTACGCGCACGTGTCGCGGCTGATCAAGCGCACCGGTCAGCAGTCGATCTATCTGGCCGGTCCCGGCCACGGCGGCCCGGCGCTGGTCGCCGCCGGCTACCTGGAGGGCACCTACAGCGAGGTCTACCCGGAGGTCTCCCAGGACGAGGCCGGCGTGCTCCGGCTGTTCCGGCAGTTCTCCAGCCCCGGCGGCATCCCGAGCCACGTCTCGGTGACCACGCCCGGCTCGATCCACGAGGGCGGCGAGCTCGGCTACGTGCTGGTGCACGCGTTCGGCTCGGTCATGGACAACCCCGACCTGCTGACCATCGCCGTGGTCGGCGACGGCGAGGCCGAGACCGGCCCGCTGGAGGGCTCCTGGAAGGGCGTCTCCTTCATCAACCCGGCCCGCGACGGCGCGGTCCTGCCGGTCCTGCACCTCAACGACGCCAAGATCGCCGGACCGACCGTGCTGGGCCGCAAGGACCCGGCCGAGGTGCGCTCGCTGCTGCAGGGCCACGGGTACGAGGTCCTCGAGGTCACCGGCTCCGACCTGCCCGGCATGCACCACCGCTTCGCCGCCGCGCTCGCCGAGGCCTGGGGCAAGATCCGGGAGATCCAGCGGTCGGCCCGCGAGGGCGACTGGGACGGCACCCGCCCGCGCTGGCCGCTCATCATCCTGCGCTCGCCGAAGGGCTGGACCGGCCCGGAGACGGTCGACGGCATCAAGGTGACCGGCACCTGGCGCTCGCACCAGGTCCCGCTCTCCGGGGTCCGCGACAACCCGGAGCACCTGGCCGTCCTGGACACGTGGCTGCGGTCCTACCGCCCGGAGGAGCTGTTCGACGCCGACGGCCGGCCGACCGAGCTGGTCCGGGGTCTCACCCCGGAGGGCGACCTGCGGATGAGCGCCAGCCCGCACGCCAACGGCGGCCTGCTCACCCGCGACCTCGACATGCCGGACTTCCGCGACTACGGCGTCGAGGTGGTCCGCCCGGCGGCCCAGCACGCCGAGTCGACCCGCAAGCTCGGCGAGCTGATGCGCGACATCTACAGCCGCAACCCGGAGACCTTCCGGCTGTTCTGCCCGGACGAGACCAACAGCAACCGGCTCGGCGCGATCTTCGACGTCTCCGACCGCGGCTTCATGGAGCGGGTCACCGACGAGGACGTCAAGCTCAGCCGGAACGGCCGGGTCATGGAGGTGCTCTCCGAGCACAACTGCCACGGCTGGCTGGAGGGTTACACGCTCACCGGCCGGCACGGCATGTTCGCCACCTACGAGGCGTTCGCCATGGTCAGCGCCTCGCAGACGGTCCAGCACGGCAAGTGGCTGCAGGAGGCCAAGCACCTGCCGTGGCGTGCCAAGGTGCCCAGCCTGAACGTGCTGCTCACCTCGACGGCGTGGCGCAACGACCACAACGGCTTCTCGCACCAGGGCCCTGGCCTGATCCAGGTGGTCCTGACCCAGCGCGGCGACGTGGCCCGGGTCTACCTGCCGCCGGACGCCAACACGCTGCTGTCGGTGGCCGACCACTGCTTCCGGTCGCGGTCGTACATCAACCTGATCGTCATCGACAAGCAGCCGCAGCTGCAGTTCCTCACCATGGACGAGGCCGAGGAGCACTGCGCCCGCGGTGCCGGCATCTGGGAGTGGGCGGGCACCGACGACGACAGCCGCGACCCGGACATCGTGCTGGCCTGCGCGGGCGACGTGGTCACGATGGAGACCGTGGCGGCGGCGCAGATCCTCAAGGAGCGGCTGCCCGGGATGAAGGTCCGGGTGGTCAACGTGGTCGACCTGATGACCCTGGTGCGCCCGAAGGACCACCCGCACGGCATGAGCGAGACGATGTTCACCGAGCTGTTCACCGACACGGTCGACGTGGTCTTCTCCTTCCACGGCTACCCGGGCGCGATCCACCAGCTGGTGCACGGCCGCCCGGACGCCGACCGGTTCCGGGTCCGCGGCTTCATCGAGCAGGGCACCACGACGACCCCGTTCGACATGACCGTGCGCAACAAGGCGTCCCGTTACCACCTGGTGATGGACGCGATCAACAACAGCAAGCGGCTGCCGCGCGGCGCCGCGGAGCTGAAGGCCTGGTGCGAGCAGCAGCTCGCCAAGCACGAGGCGTACGTGGTGGAGCACCTGGAGGACATGCCCGAGGTCCGCGACTGGACCCTGGGCGACTGGGCCCAGCAGGGCTGATCCTCAGCGACAGGAACGGGGCGGGGCGGTGCCGGCGCAAGCCGGTGCCGCCCCGCCCCGTTGTGCGGTCAGTGCGGCCGGATCTCCCAGGCCGGCAGCCGGGGCTCGTCGTTGTGCACGACGACGGTGGCGTGCTCGGCCGGGCGGGCCGTGGCGAAATAGAGCTGCTGGGCGTAGACCGCGTGCCGGAAGCGTCGATCCCCGCCCGGGCCGAGCGGTCCGAGCAGCACCCGGTTCAGCGCGTCGTAGTCGTGGGCGTCGAAGTAGCAGCCCTCGGCCGAGTACTCGCCGCGCGGATAGCGCCGCGCCCGGGGGACAAGGAAGTCATCGATCGTCCGCACGGATGACCTCGTGGCCCCGGGCGCGCAGGACGACGGCCAGCTCGTCGGCGAGGGTGGTCTTGCCCGCGGCGGGCGGCCCGTCGACGGCAACCCGCGTCGGGTGGGCGACGGTGACGGACCCGACCGCCTCGGCCAGGCGGCCGAGCAGCTCGGCGCGGCTGCCTCTTTCCATGCTCTGCCGTCCTCGTCTCGCGAAGGCAACGTGTCGGGCCGACCATAGGCCGCGCCGGCCCTTTCGTGCCTGCCGGGAGCGGCACGGCAGGATGGCGGGCGTGGGATCGAGGGGAGCGCCGGTCATCGTGATCACCGGGGCCATGGCCGCGGGCAAGTCCACCGTCGCGCAGGGGCTGGCCGAGCGGCTGCCCCGCGCGGCCCACGTCCGCGGTGACGTCTTCCGGCGGATGATCGTCTCGGGCCGGGAGGAGGTCACGCCCGCCGCCGCGGCCGGCGCGACCGCCCAGCTGTGGCTGCGGTACCGGCTCGCGGCGGCTGCCGCCGACGGTTACGCGCGGGCCGGTTTCACCGCGGTGCTCCAGGACGTCGTCCTCGGCCCCGATCTCACCCGCTACCTGGACCTGCTCACCGCCCGGCCACGCTTCGCCGTGGTGCTCGCGCCGCCGCCGGACGTGCTCGCCGAGCGGGACCGGCGGCGGGGCAAGCGGGGTTACGGCGCCTGGACCGCGCAGGCGCTGGACGCGTCGCTGCGCTCCGGCACCCCGCGGCGGGGCCTGTGGCTGGACACCGGCTCCCAGACCCCGGACGAGACGATCACGGAGGTCCTGGCGCGCCTGCCCGAGGCACGCTGGGACCGGGACGGCTGACCGGGCCGGTCAGCGGAACAGGGTCAGGTCGATCGACTCCGCCAGCGCCCGCTGGCCGGCGACGTTCGGGTGCAGCGGGTCGGCCTGGTAGGCCGGCAGGACCCGGCTCGGGTCCTGCGGGTCGCGGACCGCCGCGTCGAAGTCCGCCACCCCGTCGATCGCCGGCGTGGTCCGGATCCACGTGTTGACCTGCTGGCGGGTCGCTTCCTGGTCGCTGCCGAAACAGCCCGCGTCGCAGCCGTACGGGGTGATCGTCGCCCCGATCACCGTGATGCCGGCCCGGTGTGCGCGGTCCGCGATGGTCCGCATCCCGGCGATCAGCGCGTCGGCGCCGGCGTGGTAGCCGATGTCGTTGATGCCCTCCGCCAGGATCAGGTAGCGGACCCGGGTCTGCTGCCGGACGTCCGCCCGTTCCCGGCTCAGGGCGGCGATGCTGGTGCCCGCGCCGCAGCAGTCGGTGCGGTCGGTGAGGATCTGGTTGCCGCCGATGCCCTGGTTGAGCACGCCGTAGCGGCCGCCGGCGGGGCGGGCGCGGAGCCGGGCGGCGAGCTGGTCGGTCCAGCGGTCGTTGCCGTTCCAGGTGGTGTAGGCGCCGTCGGTGATCGAGTCGCCGAGCGCCACGATGCTGCCGGCCGCCGCCGGGGCCGGCCGGACGTCGACGCCGCCGAGCCAGAACCACGAGTTGACGGTGCCGGTGAACGGCGTGCCAAGGGCGCCGGCCTGGTTGCCGGCCGCCACGAACTGGGTGCCCTGGGCCGCGTCGTGGCCGGTGATCGCCGCCGCGTCGCCGCCGGCGGTGACGTACAGGTCGACCGCGAGGTCCTGGCCGGGTGCGACGGCCAGCTCCACCGGGTCGCTGACGACCTCGGTGCCGGTGCGGACCGTGACCGTGCTCCGGCCGCGGAAGGTCACCCGGCGTGCGGTGCCGGCGACCAGGTCGGGCGCCCCGGCGGCGACGGCCCGGGCCGCCGAGACGGCGCCGAAGGTGACGTCCTCGGCGCCGAAGCGGTTGCTCAGCCGGATCCGCACCGGCGAGCCGCCGAGCGTCGGGTGCACCAGCAGCCGCAGGGTCTGGTCGGCGAAGGCCGGGCCGGCCTCGCGCTGCGGGCTGGTCGCCCAGGCCCCGGTCCACGGCCCCACGAAAGCCGGCCCTACGGGAGCCGGCCCCACGGGAGCCGGCGCCACGGGAGCCGGCGCCACGGGAGCCGGCGCCACGGGAGCCGGCGCCACGGGAGCCGGCGCCACGGGAGCCGGCGCCACGGGAGCCGGCGCGGCGGCGGACGGCGCGGCGGCGGACGGCGCGGCGGCGACGAGCGGGGAGACCAGCAGCGCCGCAACGAGGGCGGCGCGAACATATCTATGCATGTCGATATCGTAGGGCGCTACCGGGCGGTACGGTGCTGCCACGCGGTGCGCGCCTCGGCCACCTGCACCAGCGCCTGGACCAGCGGCAGCGACTCCTCGGCCGCCACCTGGCCGGCCAGTTCGAACTCGCTCATCCGGGACAGCTCCCAGAACGCGTACGCGTCCACGTCCGGCGTCAGCACCAGGTCCGCGTCCCGGGCCAGCTGCTCCTCCACGCCGGGCTGGAGCGCGCTGACCGCCACCATGATCTGCACCATGGTCTTCGGCGGCCGGCGCGGCAGCGGACCCGAGACGTCCACCGCCACCACGATGTCCGCGCCCATGCTGCGGGCGAGCGCGGCCGGGACCATGTCCACCAGGCCGCCGTCGACCAGCAGCATGCCGTCGCGCTCGACCGGCGGGAACACGCCCGGGATGGCCGAGCTGGCCACCACCGCGGTGGCTACCGGCCCCTCGTCCAGCACCACCCGGCGGGCGGTGGTGAGCTCGCAGGCCACCGTCGCGAACGGCAGCGGCAGGTCGGCGAAGGTCCGGCCCTCCAGGGTCTTGTCCAGGAACGCCGCCATCCGGGCGGTCTCGAACAGCGACCGGCCGGTGATGCTCGGGCGCACCAGCCGCTTCCAGTGCAGGGTGCGGGCCAGCGCGGAGATGTCCGGCGCGCTCATGCCCGCCGCGTAGAGCGCCCCGACCAGGGCGCCGGCGCTGCACCCGGTGATCACCGCCGGGGCCAGGCCGGCCTTGTCCAGCACGTTCAGCACGCCGATGTGCGCCGCGCCGCGGACCGCACCGCCGCCCAGGGCCAGTCCGATCCGGACCGGCGGCGCCTCGGCGGGTGGTTCCGGGCGGCGATCTGTCGGCTCCATGGCCCCAGCGTGCCGGGCCGCCCCACCGCCTCACAAGCGCAACCGGCCGGTGGCGGGGTCTCTGCCGGATTCGTCCGCGCCGGAACCGCGCCGATGGTTTGCTGATCACGTGGCGGACAAGGGGCGATGGCGGGCACTGACGGACCGGCGGGTCGGCACCAAGATCATGATCGCGGTCGGCGTCATCGCCGTCATCAGCATCGGCGACGGTCTCTTCGCGCTGGCCAGCCTGAGCAGGATCAACGACCAGGTCAAGACCGTGTACACGCACAGCCTGGAGCTGAAGACCATAGGGGAACTGCGCAGTGCGGTGAACCGGACCTGGCTGGCCGCCGACGACGACATGCTGGCCACCACCGACGCGGAACGCGCCACCGCCGGCACCGCCCTGAGAGCCGCCGAGGACGACGTCGCCGCCAAGAGGCGGGAGTACCTGGCGTTCCCGATCGGCGCCGAGTCCCGCACCGCGATCACCGCCTTCTCCGCCGACTGGCAGCGGTACGTCGCCTTCGCCTCCGGCCGGTTGGAGCCGGCCGTCGCCGCCGGTGACCGGGCCGCCGTGGCGGAGCTGCGCACCGGGCCGCAGGCGGAGCTGCTGACCGCGCTGCGGGCCGACATGAGCGCCCTGGCGGAGGCGACGGTGCGCGAGGCGGCCGACCAGGAGGCCGGCGCGGAGGAGCTGTACCGGACCACCCGGCTGTGGGTGATCCTGGTGCTGGCGGTGAGCGCGCTGGTCGGGCTGGCCTTCGCCGCGGGCATCGCGCAGCTGATCGTGCGGCCGTTGGCGCGCTGCGTGCGTACCCTGCGGACGATCGGCGAGGGTGACCTGACCGCCCGGGTCCGGGTCGCCGGCTGCGACGAGATCGCCCAGCTGGGCGACACCCTGAACGCCACCGCGGCCGCGATGGCCGGCCTGGTCGGCAAGGTCTCCGCCAGCTCGCACACGCTGGCCTCCGCGTCCGAGCAGCTCTCCGCCGTGTCGCTGCAGCTCTCGGCCTCCGCCGAGGAGACCTCGGCACAGGTCACCACCGTGTCGGAGTCGGCCGACCAGGTGTCGGCCAGCGTGCGGGCGGTCGCCGCCGGCGCCGAGGAGATGGGCCTGTCGATCCGGGAGATCGCCGACAACGCCGTCGAGGCGGCCGGCGTGGCCGCCGGGGCGGCGCGCACCGCGGAGGCCACCAACACCAGCGTGGCCCGCCTCGGCGCGGCCTCCACCGAGATCGGCGACGTGATCCGGCTGATCACGGCGATCGCCGAGCAGACCAACCTGCTGGCGCTCAACGCCACCATCGAGGCGGCCCGGGCCGGCGAGATGGGCAAGGGCTTCGCGGTGGTCGCCAGCGAGGTCAAGGACCTGGCCCAGGAGACCGCCAAGGCCACCGAGGACATCTCCGCCCAGGTGGCCTCGATCCAGGCGGAGAGCAACGGCGCGGTCGAGGCGATCCGGGAGATCGCCCAGGTGATCACCACGATCAACGACTACACCACCACCATCGCCTCGGCGGTCGAGGAGCAGACGGCGACCACCGGCGAGATCGCCCGCAGCGTCGGGCACGCCGCAGCCGGCTCGGCCAGCATCGCCGAGACCATCTCCGGGGTCGCCGAGGCCGCCCAGCAGGTCACCAGCGGCGCCACCGAGACCCAGCAGACCGCGGCCGAGCTGGCCCGGATGGCCGCCGAGCTCAGCACCACGGTCTCGGCCTACCGGGTCTGAGTTCAACCGCGGGCGGTCCGCAGCCGTATCACCGGTCATGAGGGTGTTGCTGGTGGAGCACGACGAGTCGATCGCGGAACCGCTCATCGACGGCCTGGCCCGGTACGGCATCACCGCCGACCACGTGGCCACCGGGGCCGCCGCGCTGGCCGCGGCGCCGCACGACCTGGTGCTGCTCGGCCCCCGGCTGCCCGACATCGATGGAACCGACCTCTGCCGCCAGCTGCGCCGCGCCGGGACCGCCCCGATGATCATGCTGACCGGCCCCGGCGACGACCCGGCCCCGGGCGCCGACGACCACCTGGCCCGGCCGTTCAGCGTCGGGGAACTGGTGGCCCGGATGCGCACGGTCGCCGGCCGCACCGTGCCCGCCGAGAACCCGGTCCACCGGTACGGGCCGCTGGCGATCGACACCCGCACCCGGCAGATCCGCCTGCACGGCGTCCCGATCCCGCTCGCGCCCAAGGAGTACGACCTGCTGGTGCTGCTGGCCGCCGACCCGGGCGCGATCGTGGACCGCCGGCACATCCTCGAGACGGTGTGGGAGCCGGACTTCCTCGGCCCCGGCAAGACCCTCGACTTCCACGTGGCCAGCCTGCGCCGCAAGCTGGGCGACGCCGGCTGGATCGAGAACCGCCGCGGCGTGGGCTTCCGCCTCGTGGTCCCGGCCTGACCCGTCAGGCGGTGTCGAGCTCCGCCAGCACCGCGCGGTGGTCGCTGCCCGGCGCGCGCAGCACCCAGGACCGCTGGGTGGACATGCCGCGCTGCAGGATGTGGTCCGGCCGCAGCACCGGCAGCTCGGCCGGCCAGGTGAAACCGAAGCCCGCGCCGGCCTCCTGCTGGGTGTCGCGCAGCGGGGCGAACGCGTCGAACTGCCGGTCGGTGGTGGCCGTGTTCAGGTCGCCGGCCACCAGCACCCGGGGGCTCTCGTCGGCGGCGACCGCGGCAGTCAGCGCGGCGATGGTCTGGTCGCGCTCGGCGGTGGCGGCCGGGCGAGCCGACGCGAGGTGCGCGGCGTAGAGCCGGACCGGGCCGTCGGCGCTGGGCACCGACACCCGCAGCGCCCGGGTCCAGCCGATCCCGATGTCGACCGGGGCCGGATCGGTCAGCGGCAGCGTGCTCCACAGCCCGACGGTGCCGGTCACCGCGCGGTACGGGTAACCCGCGTCGAGCGCCGCCTGCGCCGCCGCCAGGTTCGCCCGGGTCAGCTCCTGGAGCACCAGCACGTCGGGCGCCGCGTCGACGACCGCGCCCAGCGCCGCGGCCGGGCTCGGGTTGGCCGCGCCCAGGTTCAGCGTCGCCACCCGCAGGTCGTGATGGTCGGCCGCCGACCGGGGCACCAGCACCGGCCCGAACATCGCCGCCCAGCACCCGGCCGGCAGCAGGCAGATCACGAAGGCCCGCGACGAGCGGCGCAGCGCCGCCACGGCCAGCGGGGCGGGCACCAGCAGGCCCAGCCAGGGCAGCCCGCTGTCCAGGGCCGTGCCGAGCGCGCCCGGCACCAGCCGGTGCAGCAGCAGCGTGGCGGCCAGCGCGACGGCGGCCGCGGCGGTGATCGCGCTGCCCACCCGCCACCGCCGTCCTGTCATCCGGCCAGCCTAGTGAGGGTGTCCCGCCGCCGGTTCCGGGCCGTGGCTGTGCGCGTGCTCGGGGTCCGGATGGATCAACGCGCTGGTCAGCCGGGGTACGGCATGCCCGAGCCGGTGCTCGGCGTCGACCGCGATGGCGTGCGCCGCCGCCAGCGACAGCTCGGCGCCCACGGTGATCTCGGTCTCCGCGTGCAGCCGGTGGCCGATCCAGCGCAACCGGACCGAGCCGACGTCGAGCACCCCGGGCGTCGCCCGCAGGCACGCCTCGGCCCGGTCGACCAGCGCCGGGTCGACGGCGTCCATCAGCCGCCGGTAGATCTCCCGGGCCGCGCCCCGGAGCACCAGCACGATGGCCCCGGTGATCAGCAGGCCGACCACCGGGTCCGCCCAGCGCCAGCCGAGCGCGGCCCCGCCCGCGCCGAGCAGCACGGCGAGCGAGGTGAAGCCGTCGGTGCGCGCGTGCAGCCCGTCCGCGACCAGCGCCGCGGAGCCGATCCGCCGGCCCACCCCGATCCGGTACCGCGCGACGATCTCGTTGCCCGCGAAGCCGAGCAGGCCGGCCGCCGCGACGTACCCGAGGTGGGTCAGGTCCTGCGGGTGCAGCAGCCGCCGGACGGCCTCGTAGCCCGCGAAGACCGCGGAGGCCGCGATGGTGGCGACGATCGCGATCCCGGCCAGGTCCTCGGCCCGGCCGAAACCGTAGGTGTACCGCCGGGTCGCCGCCCGCCGCCCCAGCAGGAACGCCACCCCCAGCGGCACCGCGGTCAGCGCGTCGGCGACGTTGTGCAGGGTGTCGCCGAGCAGCGCCACCGAGCCCGAGTACGCGACCACAACCGCCTGCCCCGCCGCGGTCACCCCCAGCACCACCAGCGAGATCCACAACGCCCGCAGGCCGGCCCGGGAGGACTCCAGCGCGGTGTCGACCTTGTCGGCGGAGTCGTGGGAGTGCGGGGTCAGGGCGTGCCGCAGGCCGGTCACGGCTGAACCTCCGTGGGCATGCCCTTCTGGCCCTCGCCTGCGAGGCCGTTGTCGGCTCCGGCCGGGAGCTGCTCGGTGCAGGCGGTCATGGCTGAACCTCCGTGGGCATGCCCTTCTGGCCCTCGCCTGCGAGGCCGTTGTCGGCTCCGGCCGGGAGCTGCTCGGTGCAGGCGGTCATGCCCGCAGAGTAGGCGACCGGCTACCCGTGCGACAACGCTGCAAAAGCCCCTGACCTGCAACAAGCCTCAGGTGAGCGGCAGCAGCTCGGCGGGCGAGCCGTCGGCCCAGCCGTCCTCCAGCACGGCGAGGGCGTCCGCGCCGGCGGCTCCGGCCAGGCTCGCGGGCCGGCTGCCCGGCACCACCACGGCGTGGTCGCCGGCCAGCCGTACCGGGACCAGCCGGGTGTGCGGCGCCGTGACGACCACGTCGCCGTGGACCGGCAGGCGCGGGGCGGGCGGCACGGCGCGGCCGGTCAGGCCGTACAGCAGCGGTTGCAGCACGGTGAGCGCCGCGACCAGCCCGGCGAACGGGTTGCCCGGCAGCCCGGCCACCCAGCGCCCGTCCGGCAGCGCGGCCAGCAGCTGCGGGCCGCCCGGCCGGCAGGCCACCCGGTCGACGAGCCGCCGCGCGCCCGCCTTCTCCAGCACCCGGTGCAGGTGGTCCGCGGCGCCCGCCGACGACGAGCCCGTCACCACCACCACGTCGGCGTCCGGCGCGGCCAGCCGATCGGCCAGCAGTCCCGGGTCGTCGCGCAGCAGCAGCCGCTCGGCCACCACCGCGCCCGCGCCCCGGACCAGCGCCGACACCATCGGCCCGAAGACGTCGCGCACCTGCCCGGGCGCCGGCACCCCGGCGCCGATCACCTCGTCGCCGGTGACCACCAGCCGGACCCGGGGCCGCCGGCGCACCGGCACCTCGTCGGCGCCGCCCTGGGCCAGCAGCCCGGCCACCGCCGGCGTGACCAGCCACCCGGCGCCGGCCAGCTCGGCGCCGGCCCGGGCGTCCTCGCCGGCCCGCCGGATGTGCGGCCGGTCCGGCGCCGCCGCGCGGGTCAGATCGGCGGTCTCGTACGGCAGCACCGCGACCGCCCCGGCCGGCACCACCGCGCCGGTCATGATCTCCACGGCCTGCCCGGCGGCCAGCGCCCGCGGCCACACCGGGCCGCCGGCCATGACCCGGCCGAGCACCCGCCACGGCCCGCCGGCGCCGACGGCATAGCCGTCCATCGCGGCGGTGTCGGAACCGGGCAGGTCGGCGCGGGCGCGGACCGCGGCGGCCAGCACCCGGCCCACCGCCCGGTCCAGCGGTACGTCCTCGGCCGGCAGCGGGGCGGCGGCTTCCGCGGCGATCCGGCGTGCGGCACGCCACGGGGTGGCACGATCGGTGGTTGGCATCGGTGCCAGTGTCACATCCGCGGCGCCGCCCGGACGCGACGCCCGGCCGGTGCGCGGTGAGCCCTGCGACACGCGTCGCTTTTCGTCGATGTCCTTGACCGACGGCGGGCGGGACGACACCCTGCGGAGGATGACGATCACTCGCCGTACCCTGCTCGGCGCCGCCGCGGCCACCGGCGGCGCCCTGGTCCCCGGCGCGGCCGCGCAGGCCGCGCCCCGCCGGGCGGTCCGCCCGCCGATGCTGCGCCCCGGCGACCGGGTCCGGGTGGTCGCGCCCGGCTCGGCGCCGGACGCCCGGCTGGCCCGGGGCGTCGAGATCCTCACCGGCTTCGGCCTGGTGGTCGAGCTGGGGGCGCACGTCCACGACCGGTACGGCTACCTGGCCGGCACCGACGAGGCCCGGCTCGCCGACCTGAACGCGGCGTTCCGCGACCCGGGCGTCCGCGGGGTGTTCGCGGCCCGGGGCGGCTACGGCACCCAGCGCGTCATCGACGGCCTCGACCTGGCGGCGGTCCGCCGGGACCCGCGGGTCTTCGTCGGCTTCAGCGACCTCACCGCGCTGCTCGGCCGGCTGTGGCGCGGCGCCCGGCTGGCCGGCTTCTACGGCCCGATGGTCAACTGGACCGACTCCCGCACCGGCCCGGTGGAGATCGCGTCGCTGCGCGCGGCGATCATGTCGACCGATCCGGTGGTGCTGACCCGCGACCCGGCCGAGCCGAGCGCCGCGGTCGAGGTGCCCGGCGCGGCGACCGGGACGCTGCTCGGCGGCAACCTGACGATCCTGCAGACCGGCTACGGCACCCGCGACTTCCCCGACCTGGCCGGGGCGATCCTGCTGTTCGAGGACACCGACGAGGCGCCCTACAGCTACGACCGGATGCTGACGCAGCTGCGCCGGGCCGGGGCGCTGGACCGGATCGCGGGCATCGCGATCGGCCAGTTCACCAACGCGCCGGTGACCGCCGGGCAGTGGACGGCGGCGCAGGCGGTCCAGGACCGGGTGGGCGACCTGGGCGTGCCGGTGCTGGGCGGGCTGCGGATCGGCCACGGCAACGGGCAGCTGACGGTGCCGCTCGGCACCCGCGCCACGATCAACACCGCGGCCGGCACCCTGACCGTCGCCCCGGGCGTCACCGCCCGAGCCTGACCCGCCTGACCGCCCGGCCCGGTCCGGGGCCCGCCCGGCCCTGACCGCCCAGGTCGCCCACCCGGCCCTGACCGCCCGGCCCTGACCGCCCAGGTCGCCCACCCGGCCCTGACCGCCCGGCCCTGACCGCCCGGCCCTGACCGGGCCCCGGACCGGGCCGTCCCTTGGCGCGGCTCGCCGCGTGCGTGGGCCTACGCGGCGCAGAACTCGTTGCCCTCCGGATCGCGCATGACCCACCAGTGCCCGGCCGGGCCCTTGTTGAACTCCTCGATCCGGGTCGCGCCCAGACCCTCCAGGCGGGACACCAGCTTGTCCAGGCCGCCGGGCTCGCTGTGCACGTCGATGTGCAGGCGGTTCTTGCCCGACTTGCCCTCCGGAACGTCCTGGAACAGCAGCCGCCGGCCCCGGCCGATGCCGCTGGTCTCGTCGAACGGGTCCGCCGGGTGGCGGATCGCGGCGAAGCCCCGGAAGATCTTCCGGCCGCGGTGCTCGTGGACCGCCTCCTCGCCGATCTGGCCGGCGGCGAGCAGGTGCCCGATGAGCGCACCCGGGTCCTCCACCTCGTATTCCAGGGCGGCGGCCCAGAAATCCGCGAGGACGGGTGCGTTCGCGCTGTCGATGACCAACTTCCAACTCAGAGCCATGTAACCCGTTATAGTGGTTACGGCGGTCGCCCGCAACCCCGGTGGTCAGCCCGCCTGTATCGCCGCCAGGAAGCCGCCCGCGAGGTCGAGCATCTCGTCCGCCGTACGGACGGTCAGGGTGAGGTCGATGAACACCTCGTCGGCGCGCGCCGCCCGGGCGTAGTCGGCGATCTGGTGCAGCGTCCCGTACGCGGGCACCCGGGCCGGATCCGCCGGCGTGTCCGTCAGCCTGGGGTTCAGCCGCTGGACCATCCGCAGGTCGCCGGGGTCACGCCCGTACTCCCCGGCCTGCCGGCGGATCGTGGCCCACATCCCCGCCAGGTGCGGCAGCGGCAGGCCCACCGCCAGCCAGCCGTCCGCGCGCCGGGCCACCCGGCGCAGCGCCCGCGGGTCGAAGCCGGCCGGCAGGATCGGCGGCCGCGGCCGCTGCACCGGCTTCGGGCCGATCCGGCTCGCCGGCACCGTGAAGTGCCGGCCGGTGTGGGTGACCACCTCGTCCGCCCAGATCGTGCCGAGCAGGTCCAGGGTCTCGTCGAGGCGGTCGCCGCGCCCGGGCCGGTGAGCGTGCCGTAGTGGGGCAGGTTCGCCGCCGATGCGCACGCGTGGTCCCCGTCCGTCCTCTGTGGTCCGGCGAGCTTAGGCCCGGGCGTGCCGCCGTGGTCCCCGATGCGGTCGGATCTCCGACTGCCGGCCACCGGGCGCACCCCAGGGTCGGCGCCGGTCAACCCCAGGGTGTCGCCCGGATCTCAGGCCGGCCGCGGAAATCTAGCGTCATTCGGGTTCCGACCGGCGCCGCCGCAGCGGACGCCGGACCCGCGGGACACGAACACGGGGAGAACGATCATGACGATCGACCAGTGCCACGACACCCGGGCCGTGCTCAGCGACGCCCAGGCCGGTGCCGCCGGCGCCGCCGAACGGTTCGTCCGCCAGTTCGAACGGCTCGTCTGGTGGACGGTGCGGTCCTTCCGGTTGCCCGAGTCCGACGCCGAGGACGTCGTGCAGAACACCTGGCTGCGCGCGTTCGAGCACCTCGGTGACGTGCGGGACCCGGAGCGGGTCAGCTCCTGGCTGGTGACCATCGCCCGCCGGGAGTGCCTCAAGCTGCTGCGCGCCGGCAAGCGGGAGGTGCCCGGCCTGGAGCTGCGGACCGAGACGCGCGACGAGCGCGCCCCGCACCCGGAGCAGACCGCCGTCGACGCCCGGATGAACGACCTGCTCTGGCAGCACGTCAACTCGCTGCCGGCCTCGTCCCGCGACCTGATGGTCGCGCTGAGCAGCAACGACGCGCCGGGCTACGCCGAGCTCGCCCGGTGCAAGGGCATCCCGATCGGCAGCATCGGGCCGACCCGGATGCGCTCGCTGCGCAAGCTGCGGACGTCGCTGGAACGGGCCGGCCTGGGGGCACAGGCATGGCAGTAGGGGACGGGTGGGGCGTGGCGGCCGGTGCCGGTCGCCACGCCCCGCCGCGCCCGCGGTCAGGCCTGGGCGTCGCCCGCGATGCCGGCGAGGTCGGCGCGGGACCGGATGTTGGTCTTCCGGTAGATGTTGCTCAGGTGGTACTCGATGGTCTTCTGCGACAGGAACAGGGTGGCCGCCGCCTCGTGGTTGGTGGCGCCCCGGGCCACCACCAGCGCCACCTGCAGCTCCTGCGGGGTGAGCCGGGGGAGCGCGTCGGTGGAGCGGCCCACGGTGGAGCCGGTGGCGCGCAGCTCGGTGCGGGCCCGTTCGGCCCAGGGCTGGGCGCCCAGCCGGTTGAACGTCTCCAGGGCGTCGTGCAGGTGCGCGCGGGCGTCGGCGCGGCGGCGGGCCCGGCGCAGCCGCTCGCCGTAACCGAGCTGGGTGCGGGCCCGCTCGAAGGGCATCAGGGCGCACCCTGGCGCCTCCAGCGCGATCGTGAAGGCCGCGTCCATCTGCTCCGGGGCGGCCAGCAGCGCCCGGCACCGGGCCGCGGCGGCCTCGGCCCACAACCCGCCCGAGCGCGACTCGTGCGCGGCGAGCAGCTCCCGCGCGGCGTCCGGCCGGCTGTCCCTGATGTACGCCTCGACGAGGTCGAACACCCACGGCACCACGGCCGGCTCGTGGATGTGCGCGACCACGGGCAGCTCCCGCACCGCCTCCAGGCGGGTGATCGCCTCACCCGCGTCGCCCTGGCTCAGCGCCAGCAGGCCCAGCTCGTGGCCGGTGTAGAGGTCCATGCACGCGACGCCGAGCCGTTCGGCCACCTCCATGGTCCGGCTGACCTGCTTGCGGCAGTCGTCACCGCGGCCCTGGACCGCGTCCAGCCGGCCGGCGAAGAACAGCCCGTACAGGTTGGCCTGCCGGGTCTCGCTGGCCAGCCGCAGGCTCTCCGCCGCGCTGACCCGCGCGTCGTGCCAGCGGCCGACCCGGAAGTGCAGCTCCGAGGAGATCCCCAGGGCCTGCGGGAGCACGCCCAGCGCGCCGGCCGAGCGGGCCGCGGCGACCACCCGGCCGACCAGCTCGCCGGCCTTGTCGAAGCCCTCCAGCCAGATCCAGGTCAGCGCCGCGTGGCAGAGATCCTGGGCACGCACCAGCGGATCGGCCGCCAGCAGCTCGGCGTGGTGCTGCTGGAGCAGCTGCCGGGCCGCGGGCCGGTCGCCGGCCAGGGTGTGCCCGCCGGCCAGCGCGACGGCGGCGACCAGCTGGGCCACCCCGCCGACCCGGCCGGCCAGCTCGTAGCCGCGGCGGACCACCGCCTGCAGCTGCTCGATGTCACCGACCATGAAGTACGGGATGCAGGCGTCGGAATACATCAGCGCGGCCCGCGCCGGATCGCTGCGCTCGACCGCCTCCGCGCTCGCGACCAGGAACGGCAGCACCCCGCCCGGGCGCTCCCGCCACATCCGCACGTACGCGTCCATGTGCTGGATCAGCGCCCGCCGGCTGGGCTCGGTGGTCAGCGGCAGAGCGTCGTCGAGCAGCGTCAGCACCTGGTCGTTGCGCCCGGCGAGCTGCCAGCAGCGGGCCGCGCGGACCAGCAGCCGGGCCCGCACCGGGCCGCGGCTGAGCCGGGCGGCCTGGCCGAACGCCCGCGCCGCGGCCACGTAGCCGGCGCGCCGGCTGGCCCGCAGCGCGGCCTGCTCCAGCTCCGCGGCGACCTGGGCGTCGGGGGCCAGGGTGGCCGCCGCCAGGTGCCAGGCCCGGGCGTCGGCCGCGGCGTCACCGGGCACGTCGGCCAGGGCCTCGGCCAGCGCGGTGTGCGCGGCGCAGCGGTCGTCCATGGACGCGCCGTGGTAGACCACCGAGCGCAGCAGCGGGTGCCGGAACTCGATCCGCCGGTCGTCGACGGTGATCAGGTCCTGCTTCTCCGCCGGGGCGAAGTCGCGCAGCTGCAGCCCGGTCGCCCTGGCCGCGGTCAGCAGCGTGCCGATGTCGCCGCCGACCGCCGCCGCGGCCAGCACCAGCGCGCGGCGGGTGTCCTCCTCCAGCTGCTCCAGCCGGCCGCGCAGGGCCCGCTCGATCCGCGAGCCGGGCGCCACGAACGGCGCGGTGACCCCCACGTCGGTCAGCTCCGGGCGTTCCCGGCACAGCTCGATGACCCCGAGCGGGTTGCCGGCGGTCGCGGCGTGCACCCGCGCCCCGGTGCCGGCCGGGCTCACCTCGAGCGTCGCCCGGCACAGCTCGTCGACCTCCTCGACGCTCAATCCGGAGAGCGCCACCTGCGCCGAGCGCAGGCCGGCGGCGTCGGCCGGGTCGCGGGTCGCCAGCAGCAGCGCGATGCCGTCGGCGTGCAGCCGCCGCCCGGCGAACAGCACCGCCTCGCGCGAGGACGCGTCCAGCCACTGGAGATCGTCGACCACGATCAGCAGCGGCGCGGACTCGGCGGCGGCGGCCAGGATGCCGACGGTGGCGGCGCACACCGTGAACCTGTCGCCGGCCACCGGCGGGCCCAGGGCCAGCGCGCTGCGCAGCGCGGCGGCCTGCGGGGCGGGCAGCTCGTCCAGGATCGACAGCACCGGGCGCAGCAGGTCGGCCAGCCCGGCGAACGGGATCTCCGACTCGTCCTCGTAACCGCGGGCGGCCAGCACCCGCATGCCGGTGGCCTGCTCGGTCGCGTACCGGACCAAGGTGGTCTTGCCGATGCCCGGCTCGCCGGTGAGCACCAGCGCGGCGCTGTGACCTCCGCGCGCGCCTGTCAGAAGACCGTCGATCAATGCACGTTCGGCGGTCCGTCCGAGCATCATCGGCCGAGTGTATTCCCGCGCCGGGACGGCGAGGATACCCGTACCGGATCGGCGCGAGCCGGCTCGGTTGATCTTTCGCGAAGGATCATCATCATGATCGAGACATCGAATCAGCCCGGTGGCGAGTCGCGGGACGGCTCCTATCTGTCCTCGCTGGCCGGTCGCGGCACGCCGCTGACCGTGCTCACCCCGATGCCCCGGCGCTGGGTGCCGCTGCTGAAGGGCTTCCTGTTCCTGCGCCACCTGATGGGCGCGCCGCAGGACCTCAAACGGATGTCGTTCATCCACTTCGCGCACTGGTCGGTGATCCCGCGCCTCCCCGGCCAGCAGCGCCGCTCCCGGTACGCGTACCTGCTGTTCCGCAGCGACTTCAACGGCGCCTGGGGCAAGTACATCGACGCGTTCTCGCTGGAGATCCCGGCCCGGATGGCGCTGATCTGGGGCTGGTCCTTCGGCTTCCCCGGCGCGCTGCCCCCGGAGCCGTTCCGCCGCTACATCGCCGCGAACGACCTGGACGTGGACCACTACTACGCGGCCTACCCGGACGCCGGGGTGACCGAGATCGCCGCCGCGCTGCGCGTGCGGGAGGCGTACCGGCGGCACCTCGACGGCGCCGAGCCGGCCGAGTTCGGGGCCGCCTGGCAGCGGTTCGTCGACGAGGTCCCGGGCGACCTGTACAGCTGGGAGGCCCAGTCATGAGCGACACCACCATCGGCACCCGGTCGGTGACCGTGTTCGCGCGGATCGCCGACGGGCGGGCGGCCGACATCCGGGAGCGGCTGCGCGCGTACCGGGAGCAGAGTCCCTTCGCCGGCCTGCCCGGGGTGCACTTCGCCCGGCTCGTCGTGCTGGAGCACGCGGTGCGCCAGCAGCGGCCGACCGAGTGGACGCTCAAGGCCCGGCTGCTCGACCTGCTGGCGCACGCCGGGCGGCCGCCGCGCCCGGACGACCTGCCGCACCCGTACCTGATGATGACCGCGACCGTCGACGGCGAACCGGCCGGCTTCTTCCGGCGGCTGCAGCAGCTCGGCCCGGAGGCCGACGCGATCTGGGGCGACTGCACCGGCTATCCCGGCCACCACCGCACGGACGCCTTCGTCGCGTTCTTCACCGAGCGCAGCGTGCGGGCCGACTACACGTTCTCCGGCAGCCCCGAGGGCACCGTCGCCGAGATCACCGACGCGCTGCGGCTGCGGCGCAAGGTGGCCGCCTTCGCCGCGACCGCGCCGGACGTCGCCGACGGCACCCTGCGCAGCCGCTTCCGCACCGCCGTCGACCTGGAAGAGACCGTCGCGGACCCGGCCGGGCCGGTGGCGGAGCTCGACCTGCCGGACATCCAGGGACTCGTGCTGCGCGGCTACGGCGATCACAGCGTCGCGGCGCACCTGTTCCTCCAGATCACCTCGGGCCCCCGGGCGCGGCGCTGGCTGCGTACCGTCGCACCCGCGATCACCTCGGCCGCCGACGTGGGTGACCGGCCCGCCCGGGCCCTGCATCTGGGGATCAGCCACGCCGGGCTGACCCGCCTGGAAGTGCCCGCCGCCGAGCTGGCGGACTTCCCGGAGGAGTTCCGGGAGGGCATGCACGCCCGCGAGCACCTGCTCTCGCCCGGCCGCGGCACCAAACCCTGGCAGGAACCGTTCGACGCCCCCGGCACGGTCGACCTCGTGCTGCTGCTCTCGGCCACCGGCAGCGACGAGCTGGACCCCTGGCTGGACCGGCTGCGGGCGGAGCTGGCCGACAGCGGCGGCCTGACGGTCGTGGGGGAGCAGCGCGGCGCCCGGCTGAGCGACCCGGAGGGCGACGCCGCCACGTTCGTCGAGCACTTCGGCTTCGCCGACGGCATCTCCCAGCCCCGGGTGGCCGGCTACGGCCGCGGCACCCCCGGCGAGGTGCTGCCGCCCGGCGAGTTCGTGCTGGGCCGGCCGGACGTGGACGGCGACGTCGCCGGCCGGCGCCTGCCGCCCCACCTGCGCCGCAACGGCAGCTTCCTGGTCTATCGCAAGCTGGAGCAGGACGTGCCCGCGTTCCGGGAGATGACCTCGGCGGCCGCCGCGAGCTTCGCCGGGGGAGCCGACGACGTGGCCGCGGGGCTGGTCGGCCGCCGCCGCGACGGCGAACTGCTGGCGCCCTGCCCGGTGGCCGCCCACGTGCGGCGGGCCAACCCCCGCGGCACGCTGCCCGGCGGCAGCAAACTCACCCGCCGGCACCTGATGCTGCGGCGCGGCATCCCGTACGGGCCGTACCTGCCGCCCGGCGCGGAGGACGACGGGCAGGAGCGCGGGCTGCTGTTCCTGGCGGTGGTGGGTGACCCGGGCCGGCAGTTCGAGTTCGTGCAGACCGAATGGCTGGCGGACGGCAACGTCTTCGGCCGCGGCCGCGAGGAGGACATCTTCACCACGGCGGGCGGACCGGGGGCGAGAATCCTGCTGGAGGGGGAGCCACCGGCGTACGTGGCGGTGCCGAGGCCGCTGGTGACCTGCCGGGGTGGGGAGTATTTCCTGCTGCCGGGGCTGGCCACGGTGCGGGCGCTGGCCGGGTCGGACTGAGCGCGGCGCCGGCCCGGCCGGGTGCCGCGCCGGGCTGCGGGTGGTGCGCGCCCGGCGCCCGGGGTCAGGCGGCTGCCGGGTGTTCGAAGCCGTGCAGGTCGCGAGCCTCTTTCGCGTACCGGGCGAGCAGGTGGACCGTGCGCGGGCCGGCCACCGCGTCCGGTTCCAGGCCGACCCGGGCCTGGAAGGCCCGGACCGCGGCGGCCAGGTCCGCCTCGTCCGTCCCGACGGTCACGCCGAGGTCCGCGAAGCGTTCGCGCAGGGCCGCCGGGTCCGCCGCCGGGGCCGGTTCGCCGGTCCAGCCGATCAGGCCGCCGACGGCGGTTCCGACCAGTTCGAGCATTCCGCGAGCCGACATGGTGACCTCCTGGGTGACTGATGGGCACCTCCCAGCATGCTGATTCCACCTGTGCGCTGCCTCTGACCAGGGGATCGACCTGCTGTGCATCGGCTGCGACTTTCGGCCGACCCCACCGGGGGTGGGGAAGGTGCAGAATTAGTGCAAAGATGTGTCGCCGCGCCACTGTGGACAGGAGAGACATCGATGTCGGAGTCGTTCGGGGATTCCCGGGTCAACACGCAGGTGCCGCACTCGGCCCGCCTGTGGAACTACTGGCTGGGCGGGAAGGACAACTTCGCGTCCGACCGGGCCGCCGGGGACGAGATCGCCCGGCAGCTGCCCTCGATCATCGACCTGGCGGTCGCCGACCGGGCCTTCCTCGGCCGGATGGTCCGGCACCTCGTGGCCGACCAGGGGATCCGGCAGATCCTGGACATCGGCACCGGCCTGCCCACCGCGGACAACACCCACCAGGTCGCCCAGTCGATCGCCCCGGACGCCCGGGTGGTCTACGTCGACAACGACCCGCTGGTGCTGGTGCACGCCCGCGCGCTGCTGACCAGCACGCCGGAGGGGGTCACCGAGTACATCGAGGCCGACCTCAACAACCCCGAGGCGATCATCGAGGCGGCCCGCCAGACGCTCGACTTCAGCAAGCCGGTGGCGGTCACCCTGCTCGGCATCCTGCACTTCATCCTGGACGACGACGAGGCGCGCGACGTGGTGCGGCGGCTGATGGCCGAGCTGCCGTCCGGCAGCTACCTGGCGATCGCGCACGGCTGCCACGACATCAACCGCGAGGCCGCGGACAACATCGTGTCGTTCTGGAACGAGCACGGCACACCCAAGATCGTGTACCGCAGCTCGGCCGAGATCACCCGGTTCTTCGACGGCCTGGAGCTGCTGGAGCCCGGCGTGGTGTCGTGCTCCCGCTGGCGGCCCGGCCCGGGCGACCCGGACATCGACGTCAACCAGTACAGCGGAGTGGCCCGCAAGCCCTGACGGCGACCGCCACGCCGCTCAGAAGTCGTCGATCCGGCGTTCCTGCTCCGGGCACACCGTGGTGATGGCGAGCCGGACCAGCACCCGGGCGTCCGCCCGGTCGGTGCCGAAGGTGCGAACGTCGGCCACCACGGCGTCGGCGGACCGGCCGGCCGCCAGCGCGGCGCAGGCCTGCTCGGCCAGCGCGAGCAGCTCGTCCTCCCGGTGGTCCACGGCCAGGTCGGGCCGCTTGCGCTGCACCACGGCGACAAACCCGCCCGGGTCGTTCCCGTCGGCCCGCTCCGGCACGGCGGCCGCCACCGCGGTACGGGAGGGCGGCGGGTTCCCGCTGCCGGTCACCGGCACCGGCACGGTCGCCGGCTCGGCCCGGTTGCCGTCCCCGCACCCGCCCAGCGCGAGCAGCAGCACCCCCACGACCAGCCACCGTCTCGCCATGACCCACCCCGCTCGTCCGATTTGTGCCGGGCAGACCCTAGCGGCACGGGATCGGCGGCGAGACGGATCGCCCACGGAAGGCTGACCCGCCCACACCCGGACGGGTGAAATGCCGGGATCGTGCGCGCGGCGGGTCCGGTTGCTGCCGCCGGGTCAGCGGCGTGCGGGACTGCCGGCGGTGGGCCGGCGGCCCGGTGGGTCGGTGACCGGCGGGATATCTGCCGGCTGGGTGCTGGGCGGTCGGGCTGTGGGCGGCCGGGCGACCCGTCGTCGCCGGAGCGGGCGCCACCAGCGGGACCGGCGCACCCGGGCGATCAGGGTGCCCCGGGCGTGCTCCGCCGCGCGGTGTTGCCGGTCGTCCTGGTGGTCGAGCCGCCAGGCCATCGTGGGGTCGATCATCCTCGTCACCTCCGCACCTACGTCGAACCACCGGGGCCGATTTCGACACGTGTCGGCGCGGCCCGGCCGGTCCGGGGTGCGAAGATCATCGGATGCGGGAAGTGGTCGACGGGGTGTTCGAGGTCGCTATCGGGTACGTCCATGTGCACCTCGTGGTGACCGACGACGGCGTGGTGCTCGTCGACACCGGGCTGCCCGGGCGGTCCGGCAAGATCGGGCAGGCGCTGCACGGGATCCGGCGCACGATCGGCGACGTGCGGACCGTGCTGCTCACCCACCACCACGCCGACCACACCGGCGGGCTCGCCGAGGTGCGCCGCCGCTCCGGCGCCCGGGTCGTCGCGCATCAGGCCGACGTCCCGTTCGTGACCGGCGCCGAGCGGGTCGTGCTGCGCCATCCCGTCGTCAAGGTCGTCTCGTTCTTCCTGGGCACGCCCGAGCCGGCGCCGGTCGACGACGTCGTGACCACCGACGGGTATTCGCCGCTGCCCGGCTTCACCGCGCTGCACACGCCCGGCCACACCGCCGGGCATCTCTCGTTCCTGCTCGACCGTGCGGGCGGGGTGCTGTTCGCGGGCGACGCCGCGGCGGGCCGGCGCGGCGGGCGGATCGGCGGCGCGCCGAAGATGGTCTCGGCGGACCTCGACCAGCAGCGCGAGAGCGTCGCCCGGCTCGCGGCGCTCGACTTCGAGCACGCGGTGTTCGGCCACGGCGGCGCGGTCTCGGGCCGCGCGGCGGACCGCTTCCGGGAGTACGCCGCCGGCTGACCCGAACCCCGACGGCCACCCGGCGCGGGGTGTGGAGGAGTGCCCGGCACTGCGGGACGTATGGCCCTGCGCCGGACGCGGCTGCTCCGGGAGCATGACCCTGAGCCCATTCGCCGGAGGGAATCAGATCATGGCCGTGACCGTCGCCGCGCCGTCCCGGGCGGTGCTGATGGAATGTATTCGCGCCGGTGTGCTGGCACCGTCCCTGCACAACAGCCAGCCCTGGCGGTTCCGGGTCGGCCGGGGGCGGGTCGACGTCTACGCCGATCGGGGCCGGCGGCTGTCCGTGCTGGATCCCGGGGGCCGGGAGCTGATGATGAGCGTCGGCGCGGCGGTCTTCACCATGCGGGTCGCGCTCCGGCGGAGTGGTTTCGTGCCGCGGCTCGAGTTGTTCCCCGACGTCGACGAGACCGACCTGGTGGCTCGGATCGGGGCTGTTCGCTTCGCCGCGCCCACGGCCGCCGCGGAGGTGCTCGCCGACGCGATTCCCCGGCGGCACACCAACCGGTGGCCGTTCGCGCGGCGGTCGGTGGCCGCGGAGTCGCTGCATCAGCTGCGGGACGCCGCCCACCGCGAGGGTGCGTTCCTGAGCGTCGCCCGGTCGGACGCCACCGAGGCCATCCTCGACCTGGCCAGGGCGGCGGATCAGGTGCTGCGCGGCCGGCCCGGTTACCGCAGCGAACTGGCGCGCTGGGCGGCAGCCGGCGGCGGCGAGGGCGTGCCGGTGTCGGCGATGGGGCCGAGGGACCGGCTCCGGACGGTGCCCGTCCGGCACTTCGCTGAGGTGTTGCCCTTCCCGCTGCCGTCCGAGCGGTTCGAGCCGCACCCGACGATCGTGGTGCTCGGCACCACCGGGGACACCGTGTTCGACCACATCCGCGCGGGTCAGGCGCTGCAACGTGTGCTGCTGACCGCCACCTCGCTCGGCCTCGCCGCCACGCCGATCAGCCAGCCCGCGGAGCTCGCCGCCACCCGGGATCGGCTGGCGGCCGCGATGTCCGGTGCCTCGCCGCAGATCGTCCTGCGGGTCGGTCACGGGCGGACGGTGCCCCCGACGCCACGCCGGCCGCTGGAGGACGCGTTGCTGCCGTCCGACGGCCGGGCGCCCTCGGCCGCGCCCCGCGCCGCCCGGTCCCGCCGCTGGGCCCCGCGCTGACGGCCGCTGTCAGGCGGTCACGGCGACGGCCAGCACCAGCGCGGAGCCGACGATCTCGATGATGCCCACCTGCTTCGGCGCCAGCCGGTACCGGGGCAGGACAGCGGCGCGCGCCAGCAGCAGCGTGAACACGATCACGGCGGGGACGCCGAGCCAGGCCGCCGCGCCGACCGCCAGGACGTGGTAGATCATCGACGCGCGGTGGTAGGCCGGGTTCCCCCGTTCCCTGATCATGGTCTTGACGTAGAGGACCGTGCCGGTGAAGTAGAGCAGGACCGCCAGGAACGCCGGTGCGGTCTCGCGCGGGCCGGCGCCGGCGACGGTCGCTGCCACGAAGACCATGAGGCAGCTCTGGGCGACCGACGCGATGTCGTTGAGCAGGGCCCGCTCCCGGCGTTGCCGCGCGTAGCCGACGTTCACCGCGAGCAGCAGCGCGTAGGCGGGCGCGTACGCCAGGACCTGCGGCCGGGCGAGGACGACCAGCAGGCCGAGGGCGGCGGCGACCGGGCCGTAGCACCACAGCTGGAGCCGCACGCGGGCCAGGCGGCGGGTCTTGACGGCCTGCAGCGCGTAGTAGGAGAACAGATAGCCGGCCAGCCACGCGCCGAGCAGCGGCAGGTGGGCCCAGTGGAATCCCGCGGCCAGCACGCCCGCGAGCCAGGGCACGATCAGCATCGCCCAGGCGCCGTGCTGCGGCGGGATGAACTGCCGGGCGCTCCTGCGCCGGCCGGCCGGGGAACGGGTGCTGCTGGTCGTCATCGGTGGTTCACCTGACCTCGATGGTGCCGCGGGCGCCGCGGTCGGCGTCGGCCACCAGGTGGCTGAGGAACGGGTAGTGGCCGGGCTCGGCCAGGACGGTCTCGACGAACCCGCCGGCCGCCGGGGGCAGGTCGAGGACCTGGGCGGCGCCGGGGTCCGCCGGGCGGAGCTGCCACCGGCCCTCCCGGTACAGGGTGTCGAACTGGGCGCCGACGACGTGGAAGGCGCTGCCGCGGTTGGGTCCGGCGTTGAGGACCCAGATCCGGACGCGGTCACCGGCGGCGGCGGTCAGCGGCCGGTGGGCGTACTGGCTGACGTAGCCGTTGAACACGACCGCGTCGGGCCGCTCGGCCTGCATCTTGGCCAGGTCACCGGGCTCGCCGTCGGGGCCGAGGTACAGCTCGGACTGGACGAGGACGTACTCGCGGTCGGCGGCGGGCAGGTCCGGCGGGTCGATGATGACGGCGCCGTACATGCCGTTGCCGATGTGCAGCAGCATCGGCATGGTCGAGCAGTGGTACATCCAGATGCCGGCCTTGGTGGCGGTGAACCGGTAGGTCAGCCGCTGACCGGGTTCGATGGGGCGCATCGGCTCGTCCGGGGCGAGCGCGCCCGCGTGGAAGTCGATGCCGTGGTCGACGCTGCCGTCGTTGATCAGCGTGACCTCGAAGGTGTCACCGATGCGTCCCCGCAGGACCGGACCGGGGGCGGTGCCGTTGAAGGTCCACAGGCGCTGCCGTACCCCCGGAGCGACCTCCCGTTGCACTTCCTGGACCCGGAGCTCGATGCGGTGCAGGCGCCCGGCGGGCGGGGCCGGCGCGGCCGCGTCGCGGGCGGTGAAGCCGGCGGCGGGCTCGGCCATCGCATCGACGGCCGGCGGGGTCCCGGCGGACGCGTGATCGTGCCCGGCGGCCACGGCCGGCTCGGCGGCGCCGGTGGTGGTGACGGTCAGGCGCATGCCCGCCTGGCGGTGGCCGGGCAGGGAGCACCAGCCCTCGACGACGCCGCCGATGACGCCGGCGTCCACCCGTGCGGTGCCGTCGCTCGCCACCAGCGGGGATTTCACGCCGGTGGCCAGCACCAGGTCGTGGCGGCGCCGGTCCCGGTTGGTCAGGTTGATGATCAGCCGGTCGCCGGCCGGGACGGTGATCCGGTCCGGGTGGAAGCGCATCCCGTCGGCGGTGACCGCCACGGTGGTGGTGTGGCCGTTCCACGCGACGGTTGACGACGCGGCGGTCGGCGCGGGGGCGGTGACGCGCTGGGCCGCAACCCCGATCAGCACGGCGAGCAGGACGAGGGCGAGGCCGGTCGCGACGCCGCCCAGGGGGCGGACCGGCGCGGTGGGTGGCTGTGGCGGGACGGGAGGTGTCACGGTCGGCTCCGGGCGGCGAGCAGGATGCGGAGGGCAGGCACGAGGAACTGCAGCAGGGCGGCGAGGATCAGCACCGAGGTGGTGATCCGCACGTACGGCGGCACCGGCAGCACGAACACCGCCAGCGCGGCGTTGGTCATGGCCACCCGCTGGGCCCCGTGCCGGTCCAGCCGCTCGGTGCGGTCCCGGACCGCCGCCGGGCCCCCGCCCAGCGCCATCGGCAGCAGGTAGGCCAGCGCCCCCAGCAGGGTCTGCGCGACGAAGCCGGCCAGCAGCGGGATCAGCACGGCGCCGAAGCGGTCGGCGGCCGCGGCCGGGCCGGCGGCGGACAGCAGGCACCACGCGTCGACACCGAGGGCGACCAGGAGCCACCCGCCGGCCGCGGCGATGGACCAGGCCGAGAACGACGCCGGCGTCCTGCCCCGGGCGGCCCGCACGGCGGGTACCGCGGTGACGACCACCGCCGCGGCGATCAGCGCCAGCCCGCCGACCGCCGGCGGCGGCCACCAGGCCAGCACCGCGATGCCGAGCAGCACGATCCCGGCCACCGCCGGCGGGAGCGCGCGGCGCGCGGCGGCGACGGCGCCGTCGGCCATCCGGGTACGCAGCACCGTCGGCCACAACGTGAGCAGGGTGCCGAGCACGGTCAGCGTCACCCAGCCGAGCAGGTTGACGTGGGCGTGGAACAGCACCAGCCGGGGCCGGCCGGTGTCGTCGGCGACGAGCATCCACGCGCCGACCGGGATGCCGGTCAGCAACGCCGTCGCGGCGGCGACGTAGTAGTGCACGGTCACGGTGAACCGGGCGGGCAGCGCGGCCCGCAGCCGCCCGGCCAGCCACGCGAGGTGCGCGACGACCGCGGCGAACACCAGCGCGGCGCCGGCGATGCCCGGCTCCGGCCGGTCGGTCGCGCCGGCGGTCAGCACCCCGGCGACGCCCAGATTGAGCACGGCCAGCCGCAGCGCCTCGCCGCGGCGCCGGGCCGGCGCCGGGCAGCGCAGGACGGCGACGGTGAAGTGGGCGCTCCACACCATGATCGCGTTGGTCACCGCGCCGAGCAGCAGCAGGTGGACGGCGAGCCAGCGCCAGGCCGGCAGGACGGGGTGAATCATGGCGACGACCACGAGCGCACACAGGTAGACCAGCGGCAGCAGGCCGGCGCGGCGATGCCAGCTCGCCCGCCCGGTGCGGCCGTCCACCGTGGTCGTCACGGGGTCACCGCCGCGACCCTGGCCCGGGCCGGGCGCAGCGACAGGGCGGCGGCGCACGCGACGAAGGTGAGCACCGCTGCCACGTTCGCGGCGCCGCCCCACCGCTTCGCCTGCTCCAGCCCGGCCGCGTCGCCGAGGACGACCCGTACCAGCAGGGAGAGGTGCAGCAGGGCGAGCGGCGCGTAGAGCAGCCGGTGGTACGGCAACGGGCGGCGCAGCACGGCGGGCAGGATCACCGGGGCGTGCACGAAGATCATGGACATGGTGAAGCCGAGGAAGACGGCGTGCAGGACGGCGTCGTACCGCGGGCCGTCCAGGGCGGGACCGGCCCCGGCCCACAGCAGGCCGGCCAGGGCGAGCCAGCCGTAGCCGGCCAGCAGGCCGACGGCGATGTAGCGGGGCAGGCCGCGCGCCCGCACGGTGCGCCGGGCGACGTCGGCCATGGCCAGCCAGGTCGTGAGGGCGAGCAACGCGGCGCCGAACAGCTGCGTCCCGGCGGCCGGCCACAGGGTGGCTGCGGTTGCGCCGGCCAGGACGGCGGCCAGGGCGGCCAGGAACCACCGTTCGGCGTGCCGGTGCGGCAGGGCGACGTGGGCCAGCTCGAGGCGTTCGCCGGCGATCGTCGCCACCACGAACACCGCCAGCCACGGCACGATCTCGGGGATGGTGAGGCCGGCGAGCCACAGCAGCGTCGCGGCGTACCAGCCGAACGCGCCGCAGGCCTGGGCGAGCAGCGCGACACCGGGCTGGCGGCGCCACAGCGCCCGGTAGCTGCCCAGCAGCACCACCGAGGCCGCCATGAGCAGCGACTTTCCCGCCAGGCTCGGGCCGGTCGCCACGAGCACCAGCGCGCCCGCACCCGAACACGCCGGGGCCAGCAGGGCCCAGCGGGCGCCGAGCGCGACCACGCGTTCCAGGGCGATCAGGGTCCCGACGAAGCCGAACACCAGCAGCGGCCCGTGCACCTCCTCCACCGGCGCGGCGGGGACCGGCACCGGGAGGTCGAGCAGCAGCAGGCCCGCGTACAGGCCGACGAGCAGCGCGGCGGCCGCGGTGGCCAGCACGGGCAGGCGCCACCGGACCGGCACCCCGGCGGGCCGGGTCACGGCCGGCCCCCGGGCGCCGGGGGTGCCGGGGTGAGCAGGCGCACGACGCAGGCGTCCGGCGCGCCGAACGGCTCCAGCACCACGGCGTCGGGGGACGCGCCGTCGTGCTCGAGGATCCCGCGCACGACGCCGAGGTGCAGCCCGCACATGGCGTCGGGACTGCGGCCCACCAGCTCCAGGAACGGGCAGGTGTGCAGGTGCACCTCCGCCTCCGTGCCGCCGGCCGGGGCGGGCTGACGTCGCGGGCCGAAGCCGAGGCCGTCCAGCACGGTGACCACCGAGCCGACGGGGTCGGCGCGCCGCGGGCCGGCCGCGGCCAAATGCCGGCCCCATTCCTGGCCGACCCGGGCCGCCGCGTCGCGGACGTCACCGGCGGCGCCGGTCAGGTGATCGAGCAGGGCGGCGGCCAGGGCCCGGTAGGGCGCGGGCGCCGGCGCCGGGTCACCGGCGGCGGCGCGGTATCGCCACGCGGGCCGGCCCGGCTGCCCGCCGCTGGCACGGGCCTTGACCAGCAAACCGGAGTCGGTGAGCCGGTCCAGGTGCGCCCGGGTGGTGGACAGGTGCTGCCCGGTGCGTGCCGCGACCTCGGCCGCGGTGATCCCGCCGGGGGACTCCTGCACCAGCCGCAGGATCGACACCCGGCTGGTGGAACCGAGGGCCCGGTGGCGGGGAGTGTCGATCGTCTCCCCGGTCGGCCCTATCCGTGGGGTTTCCATGGTGCTTAACGTTATAACGTCGAACGGCATCAAAACTCCGGGAGGGTTCCATGTCACATCAAGATCTGGTCACCGACGAGCAGGCGGCGCAGGCCGTGGTCGGCCACCACCGCCAGCTCGCCGCCGCCCTGGCCGGGCACGTCACCGGGCTCGTCACCGCCGCCGACGTGGGCGTGCAACGGCAGGTGTGGACACACCGCGACGAACTGGTGACCTGGCTGCACGACGAACTGCTGCCGCACGCGCACGCCGAGGAGGCGACGCTGTACCCGGTGGCCGCGGAGTTGCCGGCCGGGAAACTGCTCATCGACGGCATGCTCGAGGAGCACCGCACCATCACCGCGCTGGTCGCCGAGCTGGCGGAGGGCACCTCTCCGGTCCGGGTGGCCGCGAGCGCCCGCGCCCTGCACGCCGTCTTCTCCGGTCACCTGACCCGGGAGAACGAGCTGGTCGTCCCCCTGCTGGTCGCCGCCGAGGGGGTCTCCCTGGCCACCCTGCTCGACGGCATGCACGAGATCATCGGCGTCGAACCCGCCCCGGCCGCGGCCGACGGATGCGGCTGCGGCGGCTGCGGATGTGGCGCGGAAGCCACCCGGCCCGAGGTGGTCGACCTGCCGCCGATCGGGGTCTGAGCGGGGGTGGCGCCGGCCCGCGCAGAGTCCCGGAGGACTCGGGACCAAGGGCACGGGTCGCCCGGCCGATGCGAGGTTAGCGTCGCCTTACGGAGGGTCTCAGCGGGAGATGTGGATGACCAGGAGCAGACCCGTCGCACGGCGGGTGGACGGCAGGACCCGGTCGCTGGCCGCCCTGGCGCCGGGCGCGTCGGCGACGGTCGCGTACGTCAGCGCGTCCGCGCCGGCCACGGCGACCCGGCTGGCGGATCTCGGTTTCACCCCCGGCGCGGTGGTGCAGGTGCTGCGCCGGGCGCCGCTGCGCGATCCGGTGATCTACCGGGTGAAGGACTACGAGCTGTGCCTGCGCCGCGAGCAGGCGGCGTGCGTCCACGTCGTCGAGGTGCACCGATGAGTGTGCCCTGCCACGGCGGCGGCGGGAGCGCCGTCGCCGCGGGAGTGCCGCAGATCGCGCTGGTCGGCGCCCCCAACGCGGGCAAGACCAGCATCTTCAACGCCCTGACCGGGCTGCGGGGCAAGACCGGCAACTATCCCGGGGTGACGGTGTCCCGGTTCGTGGGCACCTGCCGGGTGGGCCCCCACCGGTACGTCATCGAGGACCTGCCCGGCACCTACGGGCTGGCGGCGGTCAGCCCGGACGAGCAGATCGTGGTGGACGTCCTCGACGGCTGCCTCGACGGCGTGCCGCGGCCGGATGCGCTGCTGGTCGTGGTCGACGCCACCTCGCTGCGCCGGTCCCTGGGGTTCGTCGGGCAGGTCCTGGCCCGCGGGCTGCCGACGTGCGTGGTGGTCACGTTCACCGACGAGCTGACCCGCCGCCAGGGTGCGCTGGACGTCGACGCGCTGGCCCGGGCGCTGGGGGTGCCGGCGCTGGCGGTGGTCGGCCACCGCCGGTGGGGCGTCGCGGAGCTCCGCGACCGGCTGGCCGGATGGGAGGCCTGGCCGGTGCCCGTGCTGGCGCCGCCGGTCGAGCTGGCCGAGCGGGACGCCTGGGTGGAGTCGGTGCTGGCCTTCGCCGGCTACCGGGCCGCCGAGCGCCACCGGGTCACCCGGCGGGTCGACGCCGTGCTGCTGCACCCGTTCTGGGGCACGGTGGTGTTCTTCGCCGTGATGGTGGTGTTCTTCCAGACGCTGTTCACCCTTGCGGCCCCGCTGCAGGACGCGGTGGGCGCGGCGTTCGGCTGGCTGTCGGCCCTGGTGGCGGCGCACGTCGAGAGCCGATGGCTGGCCTCGCTGCTGGGTGACGCGCTGATCGGCGGGGTGGGCGGCGTGCTGACCTTCCTGCCGCAGATCATGCTGCTGTTCCTGCTGCTGTCGCTGCTGGAAGGCGTCGGCTACCTGTCACGGGCGGCGTTCCTGATGGACCGGGTGATGGCCCGCGCCGGGCTGGAGGGCCGCGCCTTCGTCGCGCTGCTGTCGTCGTTCGCCTGTGCGATTCCCGGCATCATGGCCACCCGGACCCTGCCGTCGGCCCGGGACCGGATCGCCACCATGATGGCGGCTCCGTTGATCACCTGCTCCGCGCGCCTGCCGGTCTACGTCCTGCTGATCAGCCTGCTGGTGGACCGGTCGGCGCGGATCGGCCCGTTCGGCGCCCAGGGCCTGGTCATGTTCGGCCTGTACCTGCTCGGCGCCGTCTCGGCGATGGTGGCCGCCTGGGGCTTCAAGAAGCTCGGCGACCGGCGCGGGCCCCTCATGCCGTTCTATCTCGAGATGCCGCCCTACCGGCTGCCCTCGCCGCGGTCGGTGCTGATCGCCGTGTGGACCTCCGCCGGGTCGTTCCTGCGCAAGTGCTCCACCATCATCGTGGCCACCACGATCGCGCTGTGGCTGCTGCTGAACCTGCCGCTGCACTCGGCGGCGCAGCTGCGCGCGGCCGGCGTCGACCCGGGCGCACCCGCGGCGGTGTCCACCTACGTCGTCGACCACAGTTACGCGGCCGGTCTGGGCCGGCTGGTGTCGCCGGTGTTCGACCCGTTGGGCTTCGACTGGCGCGTCAACGTCGGGGTGCTGTCGGCCCAGTCGGCCCGGGAGGTCTTCGTGGCGACCCTCGGGCAGGTCGCCGCCGCCGGCGACCCGCAGGACCCGGCCGCGGCGCTGCGGGCCATGACCTACCCCGACGGTCCCCGGGCCGGGCAGCGGGTGTTCACCCCGCCCACGGTCGCCGCGCTGCTGGTCTACTTCGCCTACGCGCTGCAGTGCATGGCCACCGTCGGCGTGATCCGGCGCGAGACCGGCACCTGGCGCTGGCCGGCGATCGCCTTCACCTATCTCACCGTGACGGCCTGGCTGATGGCGTACCTGGCCAGGACCGTGACGTCGCTGGTCGTCGGGTAGCGCGCCATGGTGCCCATCCACCCCCAGGCGTACCCGGGCGACGCGGGCCGGCTGCGCTGGGTCGTCCCGGCCGGCCTGCTCACGGTCGCCGGCCCCGTGCGCGTCGCGCCGGCGGCGCTGGCGGCGCTGCTGACCGACGGCACCCTCGCCGAGGTCGTGGTGGAGCCGGCCGGCGTGGTCACCGGCCTCGGTCCCGGCCGCTCCTGGAGTGCCGACGGCCCGCGGGTGCGGGCCGCGCTGCACGCGGCGCTCGCCGAACCGGCCGGCTGGCGGGTGACGGCCGACGACACCGGCCGGGCCGGCGACGCGTTGCTGGAGGACCTGGTACGGCAGCTCCTGGACGGTGCCGCCGGGGAGTTCGCCCGTTCGCACGGCGGCGGCATCAGCCTGGTCGGGGTGCGGGACGGCGTCGTGACCGTCCGGCTCAGCGGCGCCTGCGACGGCTGCCCGGCCGCCCGTCTCACCCTGCACCAGCGCCTGGAACGCCACCTGCGGCAGCAGTGTCCCGCGTTGCGGGCGGTCGTCGACGCCTCGGCACGTCCACCGGGTCCGGGGACGCGCCGTCGCTGGGCCGCCCGTCAGGCGCCGGCCGGCGACAGCACCTCCGCGAGGTCGTCCGGGTAGGGGAACGAGCCCGGCTGGTAGCCGCAGGCCGGTTCCTCGGCGTGCACGTCGCCGGTGACCGCGTACGCCCGGGCGCGGGAGCCGCCGCACACCGTACGGAACTCGCAGGCGCCGCACCGCCCGCGCAGCAGGCCGGGATCGCGCAGCGCGGTGAACAGCGGCGCCTCGCGGTAGATGTCCACCAGCCGCTCGCGGCGTACGTCGCCGGCCGGCACCGGCAGGAAGCCGCTGGGATGCACCTGCCCGCGGTGGGAGACGAAGACGAAGCCGTTGCCCGCGCTGACCTGCAGCGGTGGCCGCCGGGGCCGGCGCGGCAGGCCGGTCAGGCCGAGCTCGTCCAGCCGGCGCCGGAGCCGCCGGTACAGCGGTCCCAGCCCGAGGGCCTCGGCGGCCGGCACGCCCCGGCGGGCCAGGACAGCACGCTGCAGGCAGACCCGGCGGAAGTGGTGCGCCTCGGTGGTCTTGACCGGCACCGTCTCGCCGAGGTCGTAGAGGATGTTCAGCACGTCCTCGGTCTCGGCGGCGTCCAGGCTGGACAGCGCGCGGCCACGCCCGGTCGGCACCAGGAAGAAGACGCTCCACAGCATCGCGCCGTGCTCGCGGACCCGCGCGGCGATCCGCGGGAGCTCGTCGACGGTGTCCCGGGTGACCGTGGTGTTGATCTGGACCCGCAGGCCCAGGCTCGCGGCGTCGTCCCAGGCGCGCCTGGTCAGCTCGTACACGCCGGGGACGCCGCGGAATCCGTCGTGCGCCGCCGCGTCCGCCGCGTCCAGGCTCAGCGAGATCGCGCGGGCGCCGGCGTCCCGCAGGTCCCGCAGCGCCTGCCGGGTGAGCGTCGGGGTGCCGGACGGCGAGACCGACACCGCGAGCCCCAGCTCGGTGCCCCGCCGGACCAGGGTGGTCAGGTCGGGCCGCTGGAACGGGTCGCCGCCGGTGATGACGAACAGCGGCGCGGGGCGGCCGAACTCGGCGACCTGGCCCATGAGGTCGACCGCCTCGGCGCTGGTCAGCTCCTGCGGGTCACGGTCCGGGCGGGCCGAGGCGCGGCAGTGCAGGCAGGCCAGGGGACAGGCCTGCGTCGCCTCCCAGATGACGATGAACGGCCGGTCGGCGGTCGCCCGCCGAGGCCGGCGCAGGTCGCGCACGGCGCGGCCCGGTTTCTGCTGCTCGGTCACCCGTCCACCCTGGGTGCGCCACCGGCGGTGCGACAAGAGGCCGAGCGGGGCACCGCCGGCGGGTCGGAGGCCCCTACCGGAACGATCAGTGCGGGTTCAGGCTGGAGCGCATGATCCAGTTCATCGTCCTCGTCGCGGGGGCCGCCCTGATCGTCGCCGCCCCGATCATGATCTTCCAGGGCGTGGTCGGCCGCCGGACGGTCATGCGGGAGCTGACGCAGCAGCACATCACCTTCCCCGCCGGAGCCGGGCTGCCCGCCGCGCTCTCCCGTTACGCGGGCAGAACGGTCCGCACCGGCACCGAGGCGCGGGCGTACTCGGATCTGATCGCCGGGCACGTCGCCGCGGCGACCGGCGGGCGCACCTATGCGGAGATCGCCGACGAGTGGCAGGCGGGCGCCCGCACCGACGAGCGGCTGCGCGGGCTCCGCGAGACGGCGTTCATGGGCCAGAGCCTGCGGGGCACGCTGCTGGGCGCCTACCAGGCCTGGCAGATCACGGTGCTGGTCATGGGCCTGGGCGCGCTGTGCGCGGCGACCGGTGTCGCGTTCGTGGCGCTGGCCCTGCGCTGACGGACCGGGTCAGTCGCCGTCGGCGAACAGCGGGGTGCTGAGGTAGCGCTCGCCGGTGTCGGGCAGGACCACCACCACGCAGCCGCCGGCGTGCTCGGGCCGGCCGGCCACCGTCGCGGCGGCGTGCAGGGCGGCCCCACCGGAGACGCCGGCCAGGATGCCCTCGCGGCGGGCCAGCCGGCGGGCGGCGAGGCGGGCCTGGGTGACATCCACGCGCAGCACCTCGTCGTACACGGTGGGATCGAGCACCTCGGGCACGAATCCCGCGCCGATCCCCTGGATGCCGTGCGGCCCGGCGGCGCCGCCGGAGAGCACCGGTGATTCGGCCGGCTCGACCGCGACGACCCGCAGGTGCGGGTTCTTCTCCTTGAGGATCTGACCCACACCGGTGATGGTGCCGCCGGTGCCCACGCCGGCGACCAGCACGTCGAGGTCACCGCCGGTGTCGTCCCAGATCTCCTGGGCCGTGCTGCGGCGGTGGATCTCGGGATTGGCCGGGTTGTCGAACTGCCGCGGCAGGAAGGCGCGCTGCTCGTCGGCGAGCTCCCAGGCGCGGCGGACCGCTCCGGTCATGCCCTCGGCGGCGGGGGTCAGCACCAGCCGGGCGCCGTACGCGGCGAGCAGCGCCCGCCGCTCGACGCTCATGGTCTCCGGCATGGTCAACGTGAGGTGGTAGCCGCGGGCGGCCGCGACCATGGCCAGCCCGATGCCGGTGTTGCCGCTGGTCGCCTCCACGATGGACGATCCCGGGTGGAGTTCCCCGCTCGCCTCGGCCGCCTCGACCATGGCGAGGGCGATGCGGTCCTTGACGCTGCCGCCGGGGTTGGCCGACTCCAGCTTGGCCAGCAGCCGGGCGGTCAGGCCCGGCGCGAAGCGGGTCAGCCGCACCATCGGGGTCCTGCCGACCAGCTCGGTCACGTCCTGGTAGATCATGTTCGCTCCTTGAGAGGGCCGGACTTGAGAGGGCCGGACTTGAGAGGGCCGGACTTGAGAGGGCCGGCTTTGAGAGGGCCGGCTTTGAGAGGGCTGGGTGCCCGATGGGAAGGGCCGGGCGGGGGAACGTCGATCGTCGCGGCGGCGGCGCGCAGCCGGCTGCCGGCGGGAACGTCGGTCACGACCAGGCAGTGCGCGCCCACCCGGGCGTCGTCGCCGATGTGCACCGGGCCGAGGACGGTGGCGCCGACGCCGAGCACGACCCGGTCACCGACGGTGGGGTGCCGCCGGCCGGTCCCGCCGTCGGCCCACCAGCCGCGGGCGCCGAGGGTGACCCGGTGATACATCGTGACGTCGTCGCCGATGCGCGCGGTCTGCCCGATGACCACCCCGGCGCCGTGGTCGATGAACAGCCGCCGGCCGATGGTGGCCCCGGGATGGATCTCGATGCCGGTGAGCAGCCGCGTCGCCTGGGAGAGGGCCCGGGGCAGCACGGGTATGCCGTACCGGTGCAGCCGGTGGGCGAGCCGGTGCAGCCACACCGCCCAGATCCCGGGATAGAGGAGCACCTCGAGGACGGCGACGCCGGACAGGGCAGGATCGCGGCGGCAGGCCGCGCGGAGGTCTTCGAACACGTCGCATCCTCGGCGAGAGCGCCACAGAGGGCGCGGATGAGCGGGTCGGCTGCGGCAGCGCGGCACCCGGGGTGCGACGCCGTCAGGGCAGACGACACCACTCGTCGAACACGCGGCGGACGTGCCGGCCGGTCATCGGCACAGCGAACCGGCGACCCGCCAGCAGGCGGTCGGTGCTCGGTTCACTCATGGCACCGACCGTACGGCCGCACAATCGCCGTTCTCAGGGTCCAAGGTCCCGACCCGTCCGGCGGACGGCACCGCACGGGTCCTTCGCCTCTGTCGCACCGCCCGGCGTCTGCGCACGATCCGCACAGCCCGCCGCGCTGAGGACCGCGCCGGGCGGCATCGCGAGGCAGGAGGACGAACGCATGGTGGAAGCGGCATCGGCGGTGGTGGAGGGCTCGTACCCCACGGTCATCCAGGGTGGCATGGGTGTCGGGGTCTCCGACTGGCGGCTGGCCCGGGCCGTGGCCCGGACGGGGCAGCTCGGCGTGGTGTCCGGGGTCGCCCTCGACGCCCTGCTCGCCCGGCGCCTGCAACAGGGCGACGAGGGCGGGCAGGTCCGCGACGCGCTGGCGCACTTCCCGGTCCCCGCGGTGGCGCGGGCGGTGCTGGACCGCTACTTCGTCGCGGGCGCGGTGCCCGGCGGCCAGCCGATGCGGCCGGTGCCCCGGCTCGGGCTGCGGCCCCGCCTGCACGGACAGCAGCTGGCCGTCGTGGCCAACTTCGTCGAGGTGTTCCTGGCCAAGCGCGGCCACGACGGGCCGGTAGGGGTGAACTACCTGGAGAAGATCCAGACGGCCACGCCCGCCGCGGTGTACGGCGCGATGCTCGCCGGTGTCGACTATGTCCTGATGGGTGCGGGCCTGCCCACGCAGATCCCGGGCCTGCTGGACGCGCTGGCCGGCCACCGTCCCGGGCGCCTCTCCGTGGACGTGCACGGCGCCCGGCCCGGCGAGGACCACCACCTCACCTTCGACCCGCAGGAGGTGCTCGGCGAGGTCACCGGCCGGCTGCGGCGGCCCCGGCTGCTGGCCATCGTCTCCTCCGCCACCCTCGCGCTCTACCTGGCTCGCGACGAGGCCACCCGCCCGGACGGCTTCATCCTGGAGGCCGCGGTGGCCGGCGGGCACAGCGCCCGGCCCCGCGGGCGGCTGACCCTCGACGACGAGGGCGAGCCGGTGTACGGGCCCCGCGATCGTCTCGACCTGCCGAAGGTCGCGGCGCTCGGCCTGCCCTTCTGGCTGGCCGGCGGGCAGGCCGCACCGGAACGGCTGGCCGCCGCCCGGGCCGCGGGCGCGACCGGCATCCAGGTCGGCACGGCGTTCGCGCTGTGCCGGGAGTCCGGGCTCGCCGACACCTTGAAGCAGCAGCTGCTCTCCGGGGCCGCCGACGAGACGCTGGTCGTGCACAACGACGTCCGGGCCTCCCCGACCGGCTTCCCGTTCAAGCTGGTCGCCCTGCCGGGGACGGCGGCAGACGAGCAGGTCTACGCCGATCGTCCCCGGCTGTGCGACCTCGGCTACCTGCGCACCCCGTACCGCCGGGACAACGGCGCGGTCGGCTACCGCTGCCCGGCCGAGCCGGTCGCCGAGTACGTGCGCAAGGGCGGCGCGGTCGAGGACACGGTGGGCGCCCGCTGCCTGTGCAACGGCCTGGTCGCGACGGTGGGCCTCGGCCAGCGCCGACCCGACGGCTACGTCGAGCCGCCGCTGGTGACCCTCGGACAGGACCTCACCTTCCTGGCCCACCTCACCGGGGACGGCCACGACTACGGCGCCGCCGACGTCGTCGGCTATCTGCTCGGCGCACCGGCCCGTCCGGCCCGCGGTGTCGGGACTTTGGTCCCGTGAAGGACGGGTCGCGGTGCTCCTGATCTTCCGGATGTGCTCAGCGAGGCTGGTGGGGCTCGCATCCGCGGGTGCCGACGGTTCGCGCCGTCGCCGGTTGTCGCAGAAGGAGTGGCCGCGTGTCACCAGCCCCCGAGACGGATGCCGTACCCGGCACCGCGCCGCTGCTCGCGGCCCGCCGCTTCCTGACCCGGGAGACCGTCGGCGACCACGGGCGCACCCTGCACCAGGTGGACGACAGCGACTGGGACGGGTTCTACCGGGACCGCTGGCGCTACGACAAGGTGGTCCGCTCCACCCACGGCGTCAACTGCACCGGGTCCTGTTCGTGGAACGTCTTCGTCAAGGACGGCCTGATCACCTGGGAGCACCAGGCCACCGACTATCCGACGACCGGGCCGGACTCGCCGGACTACGAGCCGCGGGGCTGCCCGCGCGGCGCCTCGTTCTCCTGGTACGAGTACTCGCCGTCGCGGGTGCGGCACCCGTACGTGCGCGGGGTGCTGGTCGAGATGTACCGCGAGGCGCGGCAGCGCCTGGGCGACCCGGTGCTGGCGTGGGCCGAGATCGTCGAGACGCCGCTGAAGGCGGCCGCCTACAAGTCCCAGCGCGGCCGCGGCGGGTTCGTGCGGGCGGGCTGGGACGAGGCGATCGAGATGATGGCCGCGGCGCACGTCTACACCACCAAGACGTACGGCCCGGACCGCGTGGTCGGCTTCTCGCCCATCCCGGCGATGTCGATGGCCTCGTTCGCCGCGGGCACCCGCTACCACGCGCTGCTCGGCGGCACCCTGCTCAGCTTCTACGACTGGTACGCCGACCTGCCGATCGCGTCACCGCAGATCTGGGGCGACCAGACCGACGTGCCCGAGGCCGGCGACTGGTGGAACGCCACGTACCTGATGATGTGGGGTTCCAACATCCCGGTGACCCGGACCCCGGACGCGCACTTCCTGGCGGAGGCCCGTTACAAGGGCACCAAGGTGGTGGCGGTCAGCCCGGACTACGCCGACAACGTCAAGTTCGCCGACGACTGGCTGGCGCCGCATCCGGGCACCGACGGCGCGCTGGCGATGGCGATGGGCCACGTGGTGCTCACCGAGTTCTTCCGGGACCGGCAGGTGCCGTACTTCACCGACTACGTGCGCCGCTTCACCGACCTGCCGTTCCTGGTGACCGTCGAGGACGGCAAGGCCGGGCGGTTCCTGACCGCCGCCGACCTCGGCGAGGACGGCGGCGAGCACAGGACCGTGCTGATCGACGAGCGGACCGGCGAGCCGGTGGTGCCCAACGGCTCGCTCGGCTTCCGGTACGGCGAGCCGGGCCGCTGGAACCTCGACCTCGGCGACGTGGTGCCCGCCCTGGGCATCAACTCGGACGAGACCGCGGAGGTGGACCTGGCCCGGTTCGACGTCGGCGACACCGAGGGCGGCTCCACCGTGCGCCGCGGCGTCCGCGTCCGGCGGCTCGGCGCGCACCTGGTGACCACCGTGTTCGACCTGCTGATGGCCCAGTACGGGGTGCGCCGCGGCGACCTGCCCGGCGAGTGGCCGACCGGCTACGACGACGCCGACTCCCCGAACACCCCGGCCTGGCAGGAGAAGATCACCGGCGTCCCGGCCACCCTGGCCGCCCGCATCGGCCGCGAGTTCGCCCGCAACGCCGAGCGCAGCAGGGGCCGGTCGATGATCGTCCTGGGGGCCGGCGCCAACCAGTGGTTCCACTCCGACATGACCTACCGCGCTTTCATCTCGCTGGTCACGCTCACCGGCTGCCAGGGTGTCAACGGCGGCGGCTGGGCGCACTACGTCGGCCAGGAGAAGGCCCGCCCGCTCACCGGCCAGCAGCACATGTCGTTCGCGTTCGACTGGCAGCGGCCGATGCGGCACCAGGCCAGCACCCCGTTCTGGTACCTGCACACCGACCAGTGGCGCTACGAGCGGGTCCAGGCCGACGAGCTGTCGTCGCCGCTGGGCACCGGCCGGTTCGCCGGGATGGCGTTCGCCGACACCGTCGCCGCCGCGCAGCGGATGGGCTGGACCCCGGGCCACCCGTTCTTCAACCGCAACCCGCTCGACCTGTGCGACGAGGCCGCGGCGGCCGGCGTGCCGGTCGCCGAGCACGTCGTCGCCGGGCTGCGGGACGGGACGCTCATGGCCGTCGCTGACGACCCGGACGACCCGGCGAACTTCCCGCGCTGCCTGACCCTGTGGCGGTGCAACCTGCTCGGCTCGTCCGGCAAGGGCAACGAGTACTTCATGCGGCACCTGCTCGGCGTGGACTCGTCGGCCACCGCCGCCGAGTGCGAGCCCGGGCAGCGGCCCCGCGACGTGGCGTGGCGCGATGAAGCGCCGGCCGGCAAGCTCGACCTGCTCACCACGATCGACTTCAGAATGACGAACACCGGCCTGCACTCCGACGTGGTGCTGCCCGCGGCCACCTGGTACGAGAAGACCGACATCTCCACCACCGACATGCACCCGTTCGTGCACGCGTTCAGCCCGGCCGTGGAGCCGCCCGGCGACGCGCACACCGACTACGACGCCTTCCTCGCGCTGGCCGACAAGGTCAGCGAGCTCGCCGTGGACCACCTCGGGGTACGCCGCGACGTGCTGGCCGTGCCGTTGCAGCACGACACCCCGGACGAGCTGGCCACGCCGGGCGGCCGGGTGCGGGACTGGAAGTTCGGCGAGTGCGAGCCGGTGCCGGGGCGGACCATGCCGAAGCTGGTCGAGATCGAACGGGACTACACGCTGATCGGCCGCAAGATGCGCACGGTCGGCCCGCTGCTGGACACGCTGGGCACCACCACCAAGGCGATCACCGTGGACGTCACCCCCGAGATCGAATACCTGCGCCACCAGAACGGTGTCATCGACGGCAGGCCGTCGCTGGCGACGGCCGACCGCATGTGCGAGGCCATCCTGACGTTCTCCGGCACCACCAACGGCCGGATCGCCGCGGCCGGCTTCGCCGAGCTGGAGAAGCGGACCGGGCAGCCGTTCGCGGATCTGGTCGCCGGGCACGAGCACGACCGGATCACGTACGCGGACACCCAGGACGCGCCGCAGCCGGTGTTCACCAGCCCGGAGTGGTCGGGCTCGGAGAAGGGCGGGCGCCGCTACTCGCCGTTCACGCTCAACGTGGAACGGCTCAAGCCGTGGCACACCGTCACCGGCCGGCAGCACTTCTTCGTCGAGCACGACTGGGTGAGCGAGCTGGGCGAACAGCTACCCGCCTTCCGGCCGCCGCTGAACATGGCCCGGCACTTCGGCAGACCCGGCGACGCGGTCGACGGCGGGGTGACCGTACGGTTCCTGACCCCGCACGCGAAGTGGTCGATCCACTCGATGTACCACGACAACGAGCTGATGCTGGCGCTGTCCCGGGGCGGCCCGGTGATCTGGATGAGCCGCCAGGACGCCGCCAAGATCGGCGTACGGGACAACGACTGGATCGAGGCCCACAACCGCAACGGCGTCATCGTCGCCCGCGCCGTGGTCAGCCACCGGATGCCCGAGGGCACCGTCTTCCAGTACCACTCGCCCGAACGCACGGTGAACGTGCCCAAGGCCGAGAAGTCCGGCCGCCGCGGCGGCTACCACAACTCGATGACCCGCCTGCTGATCAAGCCGACCCACCTGGCCGGCGGGCACGCCCAGCTCACCTACGCCTTCAACTACTACGGCCCGATCGGCAGCCAGCGCGACGAGATCACCGTGATCCGCCGCCGCACCCAGGAAGTGGAGTACTGATGCGCATCCGCGCGCAGGTCGCCATGGTGATGAACCTCGACAAGTGCATCGGCTGCCACACGTGCTCGGTGACGTGCAAGCAGACGTGGACCAACCGTGAGGGCACCGAGTACGTGTGGTTCAACAACGTCGAGACCAAGCCGGGCATCGGCTACCCGAAGCACTACGAGGACCAGGACCGCTGGAAGGGCGGCTGGAAGCTGGACGCCAAGGGCCGGCTCACGCTGCGCTCCGGCGGCCGGGCCAAGCGGCTCAGCCGGATCTTCGCCAACCCGGACCTGCCGAGTCTCGACGACTACTACGAGCCCGCCACGTTCGACAAGGACATCCTGGTCAACGCGCCCGGCGGGCTCACCGACACCCCGGTCAAGCGGCCGCACTCGGCGCTGACCGGCGAGCCGATGGCGGTCACCTGGGGCGCCAACTGGGAGGACTCGCTGGGCGGGGCGCACGAACGCGCCGACGGCGACCCGAACCTGGCGAAGATGCCGGCCGAGGCCGCCGCGAAGGTCAAGTTCGAGTTCGAGAAGACCTTCATGTTCCACCTGCCGCGCATCTGCGAGCACTGCCTCAACCCCGCCTGCGTCTCGGCCTGCCCGTCCGGGGCGATGTACAAGCGGGCCGAGGACGGCATCGTGCTGGTCGACCAGGACCGCTGCCGGGGCTGGCGGATGTGCGTGTCGGCGTGCCCGTACAAGAAGGTCTACGTCAACCACGCCACCGGCAAGGCCGAGAAGTGCACCTTCTGCTTCCCGCGCATCGAGGCCGGGCAGCCGACCATCTGCTCGGAGACCTGCGTGGGCCGCCTGCGCTACCTGGGCATCGTGCTGTACGACGAGGACGCCGTGCTCGCCGCCGCGTCGGTCGAGGACGAGCACGCGCTGCTGGACGCCCAGCGTGCCGTCTTCCTCGACCCGCAGGACCCGGCGGTGCAGCACGCCGCCCGCGCGGCCGGCATGCCCGAGGAGTGGATCGACGCGGCCCGGCGCTCGCCGATCTGGAAGCTGATCGCCGAGTACCGGATCGCGCTGCCGCTGCACCCGGAGTACCGCACCCTGCCGATGGTCTGGTACGTGCCGCCGCTGTCGCCGGTGCTGGACGCCGTCGGCCTGGCCGGCCGCGACGACACCGACGCCGACGACGTCTTCCACACGATCCGCGACCTGCGCATCCCGGTGGAGTACCTGGCCGAGCTGTTCACCGCCGGCGACGCCGACGCGGCCGCCGGGGTGCTGATGAAGCTGGCCGCGATGCGCTCGTACATGCGGGTCCGCACCCTGGACGGCACCGTGGCCCAGGAGCTGCTGGAGGGCATCGGCATGACCGCCGAGCAGGTGGAGGCGATGTACCGGCTGCTCGCGATCGCCAAGTACGACGAGCGGTACGTCATCCCGGCCGCGCACGCCAAGGACGCCGCCGCCCTGGAGGCCCAGGCCGCCGGGCACGACGACTGCTCGCTGGACTGCGAGGGCGGCCCCGGCATGACCGAGGAGTTCCACCTCACCGAGGGCGCCGGCGCGCGCCAGGGCCTGTTCCGGCGCACCGACGGCCGGCGCGGGCTCACCCTCAACCCGCTGCGCGGCCGCTGATGAGCACCGCGCCGCCCGCCGACCGGGCCCGGATCTTCCAGCTCGCCTCGCTGCTGCTCACCTATCCCGACGCGGAACTGCTGGACGCGGGGGAGCAGCTGGGCGCGGCCGCCGCCGGCGTCGCGCACCCGGCGGCACGCGGGCAGCTCACCGAGTTCCTGGACCGGCTGCTGGCCGCCGCGCCGATCGCCGCCCAGCGCGACTACGTGCGCACCTTCGACCTGCGCCGCAAGTCCGGCCTCTACCTCACCTACTACCTGCACGGCGACACCCGCAAGCGCGGCATGGCGCTGCTCGTGCTCAAGCAGCGGTACCGGGCGCACGGCCTGCGGCTCGCGGACGGGGAACTGCCCGACCTGCTGCCGGTGGTCCTGGAGTTCGCCGCCACGGCCGGCCCCGGCGCCGGCGAGGCGCCCCTGCGCCAGCACCGGCAGGGCCTCGAGCTGCTGCGCGCCGCGCTGGCCGAGGCGGGCTCGCCGTACCGGCTGCTGCTCGACGCGGTCTGCACGGTGCTGCCGGACCTGACCGACGCCGACCGCGCCACCATCGCGGCGCTCGCCGCCGACGGACCGCCGGTGGAGACCGTCGGCCTGGACAGCATCGGCGCCGGGCCGGACCTGCACGGCGCCCACCTCGCCCCGTACCCCGTCTGCTCCGCCGCGGAGGCCTCACGATGACCACCCTGCTCTGGGTCGCCCTGCCCTACGCCTGCCTCGCCGTCTTCGCCGCGGGCCACGTCTGGCGCTGGCGGCACGACCAGTTCGGCTGGACCACCCACACCAGCCAGCTGCTGGAGAGCCGGCTGCTGCGGCTCGGCTCGCCGCTGTTCCACCTCGGCGCCTTCGGCGTGATCGGCGGGCACGCCCTCGGGCTGCTGGTGCCCGCCGCGCTGACCGAGCGGGTGGGCGTCTCCGAACACGCCTACCACGTGGTGTCGCTCTCGGCCGGCACGGTCACCGGCGTCATGCTGGTGGCCGGCCTCGCGCTGCTGATCGCCCGCCGCTTCGTCAACGCCCGCGTCCGCCGGGTCACCACGACCATGGACAAGGTGCTCTACGCGTTCCTGGCCGCCATGGTCGTGCTGGGCATGGCCGCCACGGTCGGCCGCAACATGCTCGGCGGCGGGTACGACTACCGGGAGACGATCGCCGTCTGGTTCCGCGGCATCTTCTGGCTCCAGCCGCACACCGAGCTGATGACCGGCGCCCCGCTGGTCTACCAGCTGCACGCGATCGGCGGGTTCCTGTTCCTGGCGCTGTGGCCGTTCACCCGGCTGGTGCACGTGTGGTCCGCGCCGCTGGCGTACCTGTGGCGGCCGTACGTGATCTACCGCACCCGCCGCCGCGCGGTGGCGGCACCCGGCCCGGCGCCCGCGGCGGTCCGCGACGCCGGTCGCCGCCGTGCGGGGTCGCCCGGGCGATAGAACCCCTGCTCACACCGCACGCGGGGCGGGCCGCGCGGTCCCGCGAAACCGGGACCAAGGTCCCTACTGGCGGCGGATCCACCGGGCGACCCTGGTCGGGAGCCTGCGAAGCGGCGGGACCGGACCTCGAACGGTGGAGACGACATGAGCACAACCCAGGACCGGGCGGCCACGCCCGGCGGCAGGACCCGCTCGGGACCCGGCGTGATGCTCGCCCTGGCGACGATCGGCTTCGCCGTGAACTTCTGGGCCTGGGCGCTGCTCAGCCCGCTCGCCACCAAGTTCACCACCGTGCTGCACCTGAGCTCGTTCCAGCAGTCGCTGCTGGTGGCCGTGCCGGTCGTGGTGGGCTCGCTCGGGCGCATCCCGATCGGCGCGCTGACCGACCGGTTCGGCGGGCGCGTCATGTTCCCGCTGGTGTCGCTGGCCACCGTCGTCCCGGTGCTCTACCTGGGCCTGCTCGGCCACAGCTCGCTGCCGGCCCTGCTGATCGGCGGCTTCTTCCTCGGCATCGGCGGCACCGCGTTCGCCGTCGGCGTGCCGTTCGTCAGCGCCTGGTTCCCGCCGGAGCGGCGCGGCTTCGCGGTCGGGATCTTCGGCATGGGCATGGGCGGCACCGCGATCAGCGCCCTGACCACGGTCAAGCTGGTCGACGCGAACAGCATGCGGACCCCGTTCCTGATCACCGCGGCCGTGCTGGCGCTCTACGCGGGCGTCGCCTGGCTGGTGCTGCGCGACGCGCCGGACCGGGTGGTGCCGGCCACGCCGCTGCCCGCCCGGCTCGGCGCCGCCGCGCGGCTGCGCATCACCTGGCAGGCCGCCGCCCTCTACGCGGTCGCCTTCGGCGGCTACGTCGCCTTCTCGGTGTACCTGCCCGCCTACCTGAAGAACGCGTACGGGCTGACCCAGGCGGACGCCGCGAACCGGATGGCCGGCTTCGTGCTGCTGGCCGTGCTCATGCGCCCGGTCGGCGGCTGGCTCTCCGACCGGGTCGCGCCGGTCCGGGTGCTCGCCGCCGCCCTCGGCGTGGTCGTCGCCGGCGCCCTCGTGCAGTCCCTGACCCCGGGGCTCGCCCCGGTCGGCACGGTCGCGTTCCTCGCCATGGCCGCCGCCCTCGGCGCCGGCAGCGGGGCCACGTTCGCCCTGGTCGCCCAGCAGGCCCCGGCGCACCAGGTGGGCTCGGTCACCGGCGTGGTCGGCGCGGCCGGCGGCCTCGGCGGCTTCGTCCCGCCGCTGGTCATGGGCGCCGTGTACGGCAGTTACCACTCGTACGCGATCGGCCTGGTCCTGCTCGCGGTGGTGGCGCTCGCCGCCCTGGTGCTGGACGTGCTCACCGTCGGCCGCCGCCGCGAACCCGTCACCGCCTGAGCGCGGCCGGGGGGGGGGGGCGGGCCCCCCCGGGGCGGGCGGGGCCCCCCCGCGGCCCCGGCCCCCCCCCCCCCCCCCCCCCCCCCCCCCCCCCCCCCCCCCCCCGCGGGGGGGGGGGGGGGGGCCCGCCCCCCCCCCCCCGGGCGCCCCCCCCCCCCCCCGGCGGTGCCCGGTCAGCCCGCGCTGACCAGCTCCGGCAGCTGCTCCTCCGGCTCCCGTTCCCCGGTACGGGAGCCGCCCGCGTGCCGCCCGCGTCCCCGCAGCAGCCGCGGCGCCCACCAGTTCGCCGGGCCCAGCAGCGTCATCAGCGACGGCAGCACGACCGCCCGGATCACCGTCGCGTCCAGCAGGATCGCCGCGGCCAGGCCCACGCCGAGCTGCTTCATGTCGATCGTGGACAGCGTCGCGAAGATCGAGAAGACCGCGACCATCACGATGGCGGCGCTGGTCACCACGCCCGCCGAGCCGGTGATGCCCTCGGCGACCGCCTCGCGGTTCGGCACCCCGCGCAGCACCGCCTCGCGGATCCGGCTCACCACGAAGACGTGGTAGTCCATCGAGAGCCCGAACAGCACCACGAACAGGAACAGCGGCAGCCAGGTGACGATCGCGCCCATCGAGGTGAAGCCCAGCAGCCCCTCGGCCCAGGTCCGCTGGAAGACCAGCACCAGCAGCCCGTACGCGGCGCCGGCGGAGAGCAGGTTGAGCACGATCGAGGTCAGCGCCACCACCACCGAGCGGAACGTCCACGCCATCACCAGGAACGTCAGCAGCAGCACGAAGCCGACGACCACGGGCAGCTTCTTCCACACGTGCGCGGCGTAGTCCTCGCTCTCGGCGACACCGCCGCCGACCGCGTACGACGCGCCGGCGAGCCCGCCCAGCGCGGCCGGCACCAGGTCCTCGCGCAGCCGGTGCAGCGACTGCACGGCCTCGTCGCTGCGGGTGGTGAACGGCGTGGCGATCGACAGCACCGTCACCCGGGAGTCGGGGGAGACCTTGATGTCCGGGCCGGTCTGCTCCGGCGCGGCGAACAACCGGTCGCCCTGGGTGCTCGCGGCCAGCCGGGTCAGCGCGGCCTTGACCGCGGGCGCCTGGTCGGCGGCGGACCGTACGGCCACGATGTGGGTGGTGCCGTTGCTCGGGTACGCCGCGGCCAGCCGGTCGTACGCCTGCATCGCCGGGGTGGTGCGCGGCAGGTCCTCCGTACCGGGGAACTTCAGCTGCATGCCCAGCGCGGGCGCCGCCAGCGCGACCAGCAGGCCGGCGCTGACCAGCAGGGTCGGCAGCGGCCGGCGCAGCGCCGGGCGCAGCACAGCCGACCAGAAGCGGCTCGGCCGCGCGACGCCGTCCGGGCCGGTGCGGCGGGCGGTGAGGCGCCACAGCAGCGGCACCCGCGGCCGGTCGACCCAGCGGCCGAGCTTGGCCAGCAGCGCGGGCAGCACGGTCAGCGAGCCGATCACCGCGACCGCGACGACCAGGATGGAGCCCACGGCCAGCGACGAGAAGATGGCGTCCTGGGCCAGGAACAGCCCGGACATGGCGATCACGACCGCGGTGCCGGAGACCACCACCGCGTGCCCGGAGGTCTCCGCGGCGATCTCCACCGCGTCGACGTGGCCCCGGCCCTTGGCGCGTTCCTCCCGCTCCCGGCGGACGTAGAACAGCGAGTAGTCGATGCCCACGGCCATGCCGATGAGCAGGATGACACTCGAGGTGGACTCGTTGGACGGCACCAGATGCGAGGCCAGGGTGGACAAGCCGATCGCGGCGGCCACCGAGGAGAGCGCCAGCAGCACCGGGATGCCGGCGGCGATCAGCGCGCCGAACGCGACGATCAGGATGGCCAGCGTCACCGGCAGGCTGAGGATCTCGGCCCGCTTGAAGTCGGCGCCGAGCGTGTCGTCCAGGGCCTTGTTGATCGACGGCCCGCCGACCTGCTCGACGCGTACCCCGGGATGTTGCTGTTGGACCTCGGCGGTCGCCGCCCGCAGCGGCTCCACCCGGTCGGCGGCGGTCTCGGGATCGCCGCTCATGGTGATCGGCAGCAGCAGCGCCGACCCGTCGGTGGCGGTGATCGGCTTGCCGACCTCGGCGACCCCTGGCACGCCGCGCAGCTGCGTGGTCGCGGCGGTGGCCGCGGCGCCGGCGGCGGCCCGGTCCAGCGGCCCGGAGCGGGAAGTGATCAGCACGTTGTCGACGGCCGGCTCGTCGGCGAACTTCCCCTGCTCGACGATGACGCCGGCCCGCCCGGACTCGCCCACCGCCTGATCCTCCGCCGTGGCCTCCTGCAGCCCGGCCGCGTTGCCCCCGACGAAGCAGACGGCGACGAACACCACCCACAGCGCCACCGCCCGCCAGGGATGCTCGGCACTCCACCGGGCCACCCGCACCGTCACCGGTCGTCTTGTCATCGCTGCTGTCCCCCTGCTCAGATTCCTGTGTCGAAGCTGAACCTAGGCAGGGCGGGGCCTGGGAACATCCGGGTCCGACCCGCGCCGGACGCGGACCCGGGGCGGGGCGCGGCCCGGGGTGGCACGCGCAGCGGGAAACCGGCGAATCGGTAGTTCCGGGCGCGACCCGGGGCCGGGGCCCGCCCCGGCGGAGCAATCGGCGGGTGATGACCCCGAGTCGGTCTCAGGGTTTGCCCCGGCCCCCGAGCGCTGCGCGCCCGAGCCGGCCGCGGCGGCGAGGTGTCGGGTATCCGTCGCCGGGGATGATCAGTCCCCGAGCGGGACCACGTCGTCAGGTTGGTGGAGCCGGCGCGTCAGGGGTGGCCCAGGCCCGCGCGCACACCTCGATCCAGGCCGCCAGGTCCGGCAGGTCGTCGAAGGTCAGCAGCGAGAACGGCGGGCACCCGGCCAGCGGCGTGACCCGGTCGAAGCCGTGGTCCGGCGCGAACAGCAGCAGCCGGCCGTCCTCGCGGTGCGCCAGCGTCAGGTTCCCGTTGGCCTCCACCGCGGCGGCGTAGTAGTCCGCGGGATCGATGGGCACCCGCAGGTTCTCGTCCTCCCAGATCCACGAGTAGGCGGCGAGCATCTCCCCGAAATTCTCCCGCGTCGCGGCGGCCGTGAGCACCTCGTTCTGGTTCATCCACCAGCCGCCGGGATCCCGGAACCGTTCCACGACGCCGCCGCACACCGTCCAGAAGCGACGGTGCAGTTCCGGCACCCGGTCGCCGCCGTCGCCGGGCGGGCGGCAGAGCCAGCCGCGCCGCGCGTCGGCGGGACCCCAGGCCAGCAGCTCGTAGTCCGCGCCGCCGACCGACAGGGGGGTGCGGGTGGCGGCGGCGAGCAACGTGGACAGCTCGGGCAGGCCGTCGACCGGTCCGCGGTCCCAGGGCTGCGGCTCGCCCACGGACACCCGGTCGCCGGGCTGGACGAACCAGGAGACCTCGGACAGGAACCGCGCCCAGTCGCTCATGGCACCCGATGGTGCCAGAGCAGGCAGCCCCGGCGGGCGGGCGGGGCGTTGTTACCACCGCGCCTGATCGCGCTGCGGGTGGGCGTCGGGCTCGTCCTGGCGTGCTGTCGGTGCCGCCGGAACGCCTGGCGGCGGTGTCGCGGCGGCACCTGGAACGCACCGGCCGGTCCCGCCGGGACGGGTGAGCGGGCGTACAGCGAACCCACAGACCGCTCACCGGTCGCTGACAAGCTGCCGGGCAACAGTGAGTGTCATCAACGCTTACTGATGTGAGGCGAGTTGCCATGACCGACCTGCTGACGCGGCCCCCGTCCACCGACACCGGCAGCACGCCGCCGGCGCTGCCGCCGTTGCCGCCGCACGTGATCAGCCACCGGGGTGGGGGAGCGCGGCGCTGGCCGCGGCGGGTCGCCGGCGGTGCCGCCGTGCTCGCGCTCATCGCCGCCGGGGGTACGGCCGGCGGGTTCGTCGCCGAGCAGTACGCCGACCGAGCCCCGGCCACCGCCGTCACCACGGCCACCACCGCGACCGCCGTTGCCGTGACCGACAGCAACAGTCTCGCCCCGGTCGCCGCGAAGGTGGCGCCGAGCATCGTCACCGTGCTGATCGACAGCGCCAACTCCTCGGCGCTGGGTTCCGGCGTGGTGCTCGGTGCCGACGGGCTGATCCTGACCAACAACCACGTCATCTCGTCCGGGGGCACGGTCAGCGTGCGGCTCTCCGACGGCCGCACCGTGCCGGCCCGGGTGGTCGCCGCCGACAGCACCCACGACCTCGCACTGGTGCAGGCGACCGGGGTGTCGGGGCTGACCCCGGCGACCTTCGGCACCGACGACAGCGTCGCGGTCGGCGACACCGTGCTGGCCTTCGGCGCGCCGCTGGGGCTGGAGGGCACGGTGACCTCCGGCATCGTCTCCGCGCTGGACCGCGAGGTCGGCACCGGCAGCGAGCAGCTGACCGGCCTGCTGCAGACCGACGCGGCGATCAACGAGGGCAACTCCGGCGGCGCGCTGGTCGACACCTCCGGCAACGTCATCGGCATCAACGTCGCGATCGCCACGGCCAGCGACCAGAGCACCGGCAACGTCGGCGTCGGCTTCGCCATCCCGGCCGGCACGGTCACCACGGTGGTCCAGCAGCTCCAGGCCCGGGCCGCGGCTTGACCCGGAGCCGGCGGCCGGTCTCAGGAGCGCAGCCGGGCGGCGATGGAAACCGCCGGTTGTTGAGGGCGGCCAGGTAGGCGCGGCAGCGGGTCTCCAGCTCGGCAGGCGTCACGGCGCCCGCTGGAGGACGCGCGCCGTCCGGTGGCGGCGGAACCCCGCCGCCACCGGACGCGCTCAGCCGGCCAGGTGACCGTACCGGTCCTCCAGGTCGAGCCAGGTGCCCTGCGCCACCACCCGGCCGCCGACCAGCACGACCACCCGGTCGGCGCGGGCCAGCGCGGCCCGTTTGGAGGTCGAGCCGACCACCGTGACGCCGTGCTCGCGCAGCGCCCGCCACAGCTCCAGCTCCGTCGTGACGTCCAGTGCGGACGACACGTCGTCGGCGATCAGCAGCTCGGTGCGCGGCGCCAGCGCCCGGGCCAGCGCCAGCCGTTGCAGCTGGCCGCCGGAGAGCCGGGTGCCCTTGTGGCCGATCAGCAGCTGCAGCCCGCCGCCCGCGGCCTTCAGGTCGTGGTCGAGCTGGGCCGTGGACACCGCGTCGGCGGCGTCCACCTCGTGGCCGAGCTGGATGTTGTCCGCGACCGTGCCGGACAGCACCCGGGGCAGCTGGGCCACGTAGCCGACCTGGTTGGGCCGCAGGAACACCTCCGGCTCGTCCACCGGCCGGCCGTTCCAGGCCAGCGTCCCGGTGTGGTGCACGATCCCGGCCAGCGCCCGCAGCAGCGACGACTTGCCCGAGCCGACCGGGCCGACGACCAGCACCAGCTCGCCGCGCTCGACCACCAGGTCGACGTCCTGGGCGCCGACCGTGCCGTTCTCGTGCACCGCGCTGAAGCCGGACAGCTCCAGCGTGCGCAGCGGGTTGCGGGGCGCCACCGGCGGCGCGTCCGCGGTGCCCGCCGCGATGTCCACGCCCGGCACCGCCGACGAGTACGCCGACACCCCGGCCATCGCGACCGTGCGCCGCGTCCACACCCGCGCCGACGGGAAGTGCGACACCAGCGAGGCCGTGGTCCAGGCGAACCATCGGGCCGCGCCCAGCGTGGCCACCGCGATCAGCGTCGCCGCCGCCGACAGGTCGCCGGCCAGGTACATCGCCCAGGCCGCGATCGGCAGCAGCCCGCTGACGATCGACGGGGTGGACCGGGCCCACACCTGGATGGCGATCTCCCGGCGCTGCCGGTCGCTGCGGGCCGCGTCCAGCCCCGCCAGGTGCTCCAGCACCGGCCGGGTGGCGCCGGCCAGCTTGACCGTACGGGCCGCCGACAGCGACGACACCAGCGCGGTCGCGAACGCCGCCCGGGCCGCGACCGTGTGCCGCGCCGCGCGTTCCAGCCGCGGGCCGAACAGCGTCGCGGCCAGCCCGGAGATCACCATCGTGCCGGTGAAGAACGCGGCCGGCACCAGCGACCGCGAGGCCGCCGTCATCGCCACGATCATCACCAGGCTGATGGTGGTGTCGATCAGGTTGTCGGCGAGCATGACGACCCGTTCGGTGTCGCCGCCGTGCGCCACCACCTCCGCCGGGGTGTACTTGCTGACCCGGCGCGGGCCGATCTGGCCGTGCACCAGCCGCATGCTGATCCGCAGCATCTGCCGGACCCACCACTCGGGGAACCAGGCGCCGGTGTAGTACAGCGCCGGGATCGCCACGATGAGCCCCGCGGTGATGCCGATCGCCGGCCACATCGGGTCGCCGATCCCGTCGACCACCTGCGACCACAGCAGCGGCAGGATCGCCCCGTCCAGGCCGAGCAGCACCAGGACCACGAAGAAGGCGATCGCGGCGAGGCCGTACCGGGCGTCGTTGGTGGCCAGCCGGGCGATCTCCCGCATGGTGTGCGCGGGCGGCGCCGGCGGCAGCGGCGGCGGGTCGGCCATCGGCAGCGGGTTGCCCAGCTCGGTGCGGACCGGTTCCTCCGGCTCGCGTTCCAGCAGGGCGACCCCGCCGGCCGGGCGGGCCGGCGCCGCGACGCTGGAGCTGGCGAGCAGCTCGGCGAAGCGCCGCGACTCCCGCAGCGGGCCGGCCTCCAGCACCTCGCCGTCGGCCAGCACGACCACCTCGTCGCAGCGGCGCACCGAGGAGAGCCGGTGCGCGACGATGACGCCGATCCGGCCCTTCAGCAGCCGGTCGGTGGCGCGCTGCACCCAGGCCTCGGTGACCGGGTCCATCCGCGCGGTGGCCTCGTCGAGGATCACCACGTGCGGGTCGCGGACCAGGATCCGGGCGAACGCGACCAGCTGCTCCTGCCCCGCCGAGAGCACGTAGCCGCCCTCGCCGAGCCGGGTGTCGACGCCGTCCGGCAGGCCGTCGGCCCAGCTGCTCAGGCCCAGCTCCGCCAGCGCGTCGGCGGCCTGCGGCAGCAGCTCGGGGTCGAACAGCGCGATGTTCTCGGCCAGCGTGCCGGCCAGGATCTCGGTGCGCTGCGGGACGATCGCGGTCCACCGGCGCAGGCCCTCGACGTCCAGGTCGACCAGGTCGGTGCCGCCCAGGAAGACCGTGCCGCGCGGCACGTCCACGGCCCGGGTGAGCACCTTGGCCAGCGTCGACTTGCCCGAGCCGGTGCGCCCGATCAGCGCGTACGAACGCCCGCGTGCGAACGACAGGTTGATGTCGCGCAGCGCCGGCGGGCGCCCGGAGTCGGCCGTGCCGTACCGGAAGGTCAGGCCGCGGACCAGCAGGTCGCCGTCGACCGGGGGCAGCCCCTCGGTCGGCTCCTGGGGCAGCGCGCGCAGCGACTGCACCCGGCTCCAGGCGCCGAGCGCGTTCTGCAGCTCCGGCACCATCCGGGTGACGTGCTCCAGGGTGCCGCCGAAGCCGAGCGCCAGCAGCCACACGGCGGTCAGCCGCGCGCCGTCGATGTGCCCGGCGGTCAGCGCCCAGGCGCCGACGATGACGAGCGCCGCGATCAGCACCCGGGTGATGGCGCCGGCGCCCAGGGTCACCCGCGACGAGGTGGTCCAGACCCTGCGGCCGCGGACCAGCACCTCGCGGGCGCGCTGGGCGTAGAGCCGGCGCACGTACGGCGCGGCCAGGCTGGTGCGCACGTCGTCCTGGCCGTGGATCGACTCCTCCATCACCGCGGCCAGATCGGACCAGGCCTCCTCCTCGCGCACCCGCAACGGCGAGATCCGCTGGATCGGCTTGGTCAGCACGCCCACCAGCAGGAACGAGACGAGCAGCATCCCGACACCGGCCGGCCACCAGGCGAAGAACGCGGTGACGATGGAGAGCACCGCCACGGCCAGCGACTGGGCCAGCCGCACGCCGCTGCCGCGCAGCTCGGAGCCGACCTGGTAGACGTCGCTGTCGATCCGGTCGAGCAGCTCACCGACCGGGGTGTTCTCCAGCGCGGGCAGCTGCTGGCCGAACGCGACCCGGCACAGCCCGCGGCGCACCGAGGCGGCCCAGTCGGCGGTCAGCCCGGCGACCACCAGCCCGACGATGACGTCGCTGAGCACGGACGCCACCAGCGCGGCGGCGAGCAACACGAACAACGACACGGAACGGTCGACCAGCACCGCGCCGGCGAGACCGAGAGCGCCGGCCTGGCCGGCGGCGCCGAGCACGATGAGGACGGCCACGAGGCCCGTGCGCCGGGGCGAAGTAGCCCATAAGTCACGAAGCAGGCGCATCGATAGTCCTCAGGGATAGGGAAAGGCGGTGACCCCATCCTGCGGTGCGAGGCACCGGCGGCTCAACGCAATTACGCGCCGGCACGCAGGGTGAGCAGGGTGATCTCGCTGGGGGCGAAGATGCGGAACGGCGGCCCCCAGAAGCCCGTGCCCCGCGACGTGTACAGCTGGGTGCGGTCGCCGTGCCGGCTCAGGCCCTGGAGCACGGGCTGGTCCAGGCGCACCAGGTAGTGGAACGGCCACATCTGGCCGCCGTGGGTGTGCCCGGAGATCTGCAGGTCCACGCCGTGCGCGACCGCGCCGGTCACCTGCTGCGGCTGGTGGGCCAGCAGCAGCACCGGCAGCTCCGGGTCGGCGCCGGCCAGGGCCGCCCCGTGGTCCATGTGGTGGCCCGGCACGCCCGAGCCCTCCGCCGTACGGTCGTCGACGCCGGCCACCACCAGGCTGCTGCCGTCGCGGGTGACCACCAGGTGGCGGTTGTGCAGGGCCTCCCAGCCCAGCGCCGCCATGTGCTCGACCCAGCGCTGGGCCCCGCTGAAGTACTCGTGGTTGCCGGTCACGTAGACCCGGCCGAGCCGGGCCCGGACGTCGCCGAGCGGGGCCGCCTGCTCGCGGCGCTGGGCCACCTCGCCGTCCGCGATGTCGCCGGTGTGCGCGACCAGGTCGGGCTCCAGCCTGTTGACCACCTCGACCACGCCCCGGGACCAGCGCGCCCGGTTGATCGGGCCGTAGTGGGTGTCGGTCAGCAGCACGACCTTGAGGCCGTCGAGTCCCGCGCCCAGCCGGGGGATGGACACGTCCACGCGGCGGACCCGGGAGACGCGCATCGCTTCGGCGTACCCCCAGAGGAGCAGGACGATCGCGATCACCGTCACCACCGCGGTCACGGTCCGCGAGCGGAGCGGGTCGGCGACGCCCGCGAGGGCGAGCGCACCGCGCAGCACACCGCCGAGCACCGACCAGACGAACAGCACCCAGACCACGCCGAGCATGGTGTCCGCGATGCGGGCGGCGGCGTCGCTGTGGTGCCGGCTGTGGCCGCGGAACATCAGGAACGGGAAGGACGCCGCCGCGCCGGCGAACAGCACGGTGCCGGCGGCGAAGACGGCGCCCGGCCACCGGTTGCCCGACCAGACCAGCGTCCACCAGGGCACCCCGAACAGCAGCAGCAGGATGGTGGTGATCATCGAACCGAAGCGCAGCGCGCGGCCGGGCCGGCGGCGCGGCTCGGCTTCGACGGTTTCTCCTACGGACACACGCCGAAGTCTGCCACGGCCGGCTCAGCGCGGCGGTGCGGCGCCGATGCTCTCGATCAGCGCGGTCGGCACCAGCAGGTCGGCCCGGTCGCGGGTGGCCGCGATCAGCGCGGCGTTGCGCTCGTCGGTGCCGGTGGCCCAGCCGACGGCGGCGGGCTCCGGCTTGCCGAAGCGGATGTGCCGGTCGATCAGCCGGCGCAGCCGGGACTGCTGGTCCAGGTCGGCGTACCAGACCTCGTCGAGCAGCGGCCGGACCCGCTCCCAGCCGCCGGTGGACAGCAGCAGGTAGTTGCCCTCCGAGACGATCAGGCGGGCCGCCCGGGGCACCCCGATGGCGCCGGCGATCGGCTGCTCGATGACCCGCTCGAAGCCGGGCGCGTAGATCATCTCGTCGGTGTCCTCGCGCAGCCGGCGCAGCAGCGCCGCGTAGCCCAGCGCGTCGAAGGTGTCCGGCGCGCCCTTGCGGTCGCGGTTACCGAGCCGTTCGAGCTCCACGTCGGCCAGGTGGAAGCCGTCCATCGGCACGTGCGCGACCCAGCCCGGCGGGCCGTGCCGCTCAAGGGCCGCGACCAGTTCCTCGGCGAGCGTGGTCTTGCCCGCCCCGGGCGCGCCGGCGATCCCCAGGATGGCCCGGCCGCCGGCCGGGACCAGCGCCCGGGCCCGGTCGGCCAGCGCTGCGAAGGTGAGGGTCATGACCGGTACGGTACGGCCCCCGCCCCGCCTACAGCCCGAGCCGCAGCGCCGTGACACCCGCCGGGGACAGCGGCCGCGCGGTGGCCCGGACCAGGTCGCCGTGGATCACGCCGGGCAGCTGGGTGCCGAGCGCGCACAGCGCCGGATAGTGGTCCAGCACGTCCCGGTGGCTGAGCGCGCCGACCCCGATGAGCAGCCCGTTGACCGCCGACGGCGTCCGGGACAGCTCCGCGCACAGCTCCATCCGCCAGACCGGGTCGTCGACGTTCGCCGCGAACTCCCGGGCGATCCGGTTGCTGGCCGAGTAGGTCTCGTCCGGCGCGGCGTGGCGACCGGACGGGGCCAGCACCGGCGCCATCCGCACCACCACGCCCAGGTGCAGCGCCAGCTCCGGCAGGGTGAGCACCTCGAGCCCGAAGGAGCAGGTGTCGCAGAGCCGCTGGAAGGTCTCGGCGTGCACCACCACGGCGGCACGCGGGCAGTCGGCCGCCGGGCTGCACACCGTATCCATGATGATCTCGGTGAGCCGGCCGGCCTCGTCGAAGCGGCCGATGCCGAAGTAGGCCAGCGGTGACTCCCGGTACCGGATCAGGGCGGCGTGCTCGCTGCCGTAGCCGTCGGGGTCGATCCCGATGCGGGGTACGCCGTGCTGTGCTCGGAGTTGGATGAGCCGGAACATCCTGTTCACTCCCCGGGGTCGTGAGGACGGTGCATCCGGGGGTACGCAACAGGATGTCCGGCGGTTCACTCCTTACGCTGGGTATAAGAAAAGTGCCGGCGGGCGCGGTGCCCGGTCAGCCGGAAGCAGTCGAATGTCACTGCGTGCAAGGCGTACGTCGCCGCGGTGAGAGCCACCAGCATGCCCGCCAGCACGGCCAGCAACGGGCCGTCGAGCACCCGCCAGGCGGTGGGGAGCGCGGCACCGCCGAGCACGAGCCCGGCCTCCAGGGTGGCCTCGGCGAGTCGCCGCGCACGGTCCGGTTTCATGGTGACCACCCTGGCCGCCCGGGCGCCGGCCCCGCTTCCCTCCGCAGCCGGAGCACGGCTATGACTTTCGGCAGAGGCGTGGGCCCGGCCACGCGGGCGGCGCGCACGGGGCAGTGACCGCCGCCGATATCCCCGCCGCGGTCCTCCGAACGATGCCGGGCACGTGGCCTGAGCGGCGGCGATGTTCCGCCGCCCGGCCCTGGTGCGGACCGCCGCGAACCACGAAGCTTGCCGGGATGACGACCGATAATGGTCATGTCAGTCGGCGGTGGGAGGAACGAGCGGTGACCGGTGCGGCGCCGCCGGCGTGGGAGTCCATGCCGGCCCTGATGTACCACTCGGTGTCGGCCGTGGGCGGCCCGCTGAGTGATCTCGCCGTGCCTCGCAGCCGCCTCGCCGAGCAGCTGGGCGCGCTCACCGCCGCCGGTTACCGCCTGGTCGGCCTCTCCACCGCGCTGGACCTGCTGGAGCGCGGCAGCACCGACAAGCTGCTCGCGGTCACCTTCGACGACGGCTACCGCGACTTCCTCACCGCCGGCGTGCCCGTGCTCACCGAGGCCGGCGCCGGCGCCACCCTGTACGCCTCCGTCGGCCACCTCGGCGCGCCCGCCGGCTGGCTGGGCCGCTGGGCGCCGGACTTCGGCCGGCTGCTCACCTGGGACGAGCTCGGCGAGGTCGCCGACGCCGGCATCGAGATCGGCAACCACAGCCTGCTGCACCACCCGCTCGACGTGCTGCCCGCCGCCCGGCTGCGCGAGGAGACCCTGCGCAGCAAGGACGAGCTGGAGCAGCGGCTGCAGCGCCGGGTGCGCAGCTTCGCCTACCCGCACGGCTACAACGGCGCCCGGGTGCGCGCCGCGGTGCTCGCCGCCGGGCACGACAACGCCACCGAGGTCGGCCGGCGGCTGCACCGCCCGGGGGAGCGGCGGTTCGCCGTACCCCGGTTGCAGCCCACCCCCACGATGACCGGCGCCGACCTGGTGGCGCTGGTCGCCGGCGGCGGCTCGCCGCTGGTGCCGCGGCTCAAGCAGCTCGCCCAGCCCGGCTGGCGGGCGGTGCGGCGGGTGGCCCGCGCGGCCGGCCGGAACCTCACATGACGGCAGCCCACCGCGCCCCCACCCGGCTGAGCCGCCGGCACGTCGTCGGCGGCCTCGCCGCGCTCGCCGCCGTGCCCGCCACCGTGCTGGCCGTCCGCGCGCTCACCGCGGAGCAGACGGCCGCCGAGGCCACCAGCTCGCCGGGCCGGGCCGCCGCGTCCGCCTCGGCGCGGCCCGGCCCGAGCGCCGGGCCGAAGGCCGTCACCAAGGGCGGCGGACCGGTGCCGTTCCGGCCGGGCCGCGCCATGCTCGGCGCCTACCTCGGCCTCGAGGGCCGGTCGCTGACCGAGAGCCTGGCGCTGCGCAAGCGGCAGCTGGGCCGCGACGAGCGCATCGTGCACGTCTTCTACGACTTCAAGGACACCCTGCCGAGCGTGATCGAGGGGCTGCCGGCCAAGGCGACCCCGATGGTGTCGTGGCGCGGCTGCCCGCTGAGCGAGATCACCTCCGGCGCGAGCGACGCGCTCATCGCGCGGGCCGCGCGCCGGCTCAAGCGCCAGGACCGGCCGGTGCTGCTGCGCTGGGGCTGGGAGATGAACGGCGACTGGTACGCGTGGAGCGCCGCCCGCAACGACCGGGACAACAAGGCGTACATCAAAGCCTGGCAACGCCTGCACGACATCTTCACCCGGGAGAAGGCCACCAACGTCTCGTGGGTGTGGAGCCCGAACTGGAACTCCGCCCCGGTCGAGCCGTGGAACACGTTCGCGGCCCTGTACCCCGGCGACGAGTACGTCGACTGGGTCGGCGTCTCCGGCTACAACCTGCACCGCGAGACACCCGACACGCTGTTCGGCCCGATCTACCGCGGGTACGCCGCCCGCAAGCCCATCCTGATCACCGAGGTCGGCTCGATGGACCGGGGCGGGCGGACCAAGGCCGACTGGGTCACGCTGTTCGCCGAGTGGGTCGAGGCGCACCCGGGGATCGGCGGCGTCACCTGGTTCGACACCGACACCCACCCCGGGTACGCGGAGAAGTGGCGCATCGACACGGACGCGGAGGCGCTGGCCGCGTACAAGGCGATGGCGGCGAGCGCGCGCTTCAGCGGCTAGCCAGCGCGCGCCGCCGACGTCAGCGGGCGGCCTTCTCCGCGGCCTCGATCGCGTTGCGGAACAGCATCGCCACCGTGGTCGGGCCGACCCCGCCGACCCGCGGCGTGATCGCGCCGGCCACCTGCGCGACCTCCTCGGCCACGTCCGGCAGCAGCCGCCGGCCCTCGTACCGCACCCCGGCGCCGATCACCGTCGCGCCCGGCCGCACGTGCTCCGGCTGGATGATGCCGGGCACGCCCACCGCGGCGATCAGGATCTCGGCGCGCCGGGTGTAGCGCTCCCAGTCCGGCACGCCGGTGTGCACGACCGTCACCGCGGCGTTCGCGGTCGGGCGCTTCTGCGACAGCATCATCGCCAGCGGGCGGCCGATGGTCGCGCCCCGGCCCAGGATGACCACCTCACGGCCGGCGACCGGCACGTTGTGGAACGCCAGCAGCGCCTCGATGCCCGCCGGCGTGCACGGCCGCGGCCCGGGCAGGCCCACCGAGAGCCGGCCCAGGTTCAGCGGGTGCATGCCGTCGACGTCCTTGTCCGGGTCGACGGTCAGCAGCGCCGCGTCGTAGTCGATGTGTGCCGGCGGCGGATACTGGATCAGCAGCGCGTGCACGGCCGGGTCGGCGTTCAGCCCGTCGATCGCGCGCAGCAGGTCGTCCTGGGTGGCGTCCGCGCCCAGGTGCACGTGCGGCGAGACGAAGCCCAGCTCGGCGGCCTGCTTCTGCTTGATCCGGATGTAGCCGGCGCTGGCGTCGTCGTCGCCGACCAGCACGGTGGCCAGCGACGGCTGGACCCCGCCCTCGCGCAGCTTCGCCACACGCTGCGCGACGTCGGCCAGGACCTCGTCGGCCACCGGCTTGCCGGGCAGCAGCCTTGCTTCATGCTCTACGGACATACAGCTTCCACTCCGGCGTGGGCACCCAGGCGGACGGCCCCCACGGCGAGCTCCCCGATGGTGGTCCCCATCCTTGATGCCGCCAGTCGCGTGTCCGGCTCAGTCTACGGCGCTGATGAACAGCGTCCGGTAGGCGGTGGTGTCCTCCGACCGGTAGAGGTTGACGGTCATCCGCTGCGCGCCCGGCATGCTCAGCTCCTCGCTCCAGGTGCCGTCGCCGGTCACCGCGACGGTGCGCCGGACCGTGGTGGTCCCGGCCGCGCCGGCCACGCTGACCGAGTACGGCCCGTCGGCGGCCAGCAGCCCGGTCGCCGTCACCCGTACGGTGCGGTTGCCGTCGGAGCCCACCGGGCCCGACGGCGTGGCCGACAGCGCGGTGACCACGGTGTCGTGCGTCGCCCGGGAGGTGTCGAAGGACAGCCAACTCGCCCCGCCGAGCACCGCCGCGACCAGCACCAGCGGCAGGAACTGCCGGAGCAGCCGGCGCCTGCGGGCCCGCTCCTCGGCGGTGCCCCGCTGCTCGTCCTCGGCCGGCGCCGCGACCGGCACGATCGACATCACCACCGTGTGCGCCTCCGCCATCCCGGGCGGATTCTCGCCGACCTCCATCCGGGCCGGCCGCTCGCCGACCGGTCGCCGCGGCGCCGCGGCCACGGCGGCGACCGGGGTCCGGCGGCGCAGCAGCCGCGCCGCGACGACGCCACCCAGCGTCACGCCGACGGTGGCCACGGTCCAGGCGAGCCGGTCGATCCGCAGGCCCACCGCGTGGATGCCCAGCCCGGCGACGATGAGCACGCCCATGCTCAGCGCGGGGGTGAGCACGGTGCGCTCCACGGCGGTCAGCGTCCGGCGCCGGAACAGCACGCCCAGCAGCGCCATCCCGGGCAGCACGAACCCGAGCAGCAGGCCGCCCGCGATGGCGAACGGCCGCGGCGCGAGGAGCACGGCGGCTCCGGCGGCGACCGCCAGCGCGGCGAGGACACGCGACATCAGGGCGCTCATTGGACCCCCGTCCGGTAGATGCGGACGGTGCCGTTGTCGTACAGCCGGTCGACGCCGGCCAGGCTGTCGAACTTGCCGAGCTGCCCGGCGGTCAGCGGCGAGGTGATCTGCCCGGAGCGCGGGTCGCTCTCGAAGTACGCCCCGCTCTCCGGCAGCTGAGTGCCCAGCCGCCGGTCCACCACCAGGTACTGCACGTGCACCCGCTGCACGAGATCGTCCTGCTCCAGCCCCCAGGCGTCGGCGTAGTACAGCGGGCCGACCTCGCGCACCGGGTCCTGACGGCCGTACGTGGAGGCCAGCGAGACCGAGGTCGCGTCGCCGCCGACCCGGTTGCCCGGGCCGAGCGCGGTGCGCTGCCAGTCGGCGGACGCCACCCCGTACGCGTCGACCGAGCGCTCGTACCCGCCGGCCAGGTACGGCCCGGGCAGCAGCGAGGCGATCGGCGGCCACCCGCCGGCCCGCGCCCCGATCATCAGCAGGGTGATCATCGCCGCGCCCGCCGCGACCCGGCTGTACAGGTTCCAGCTGCCCGGCAGCACCACGTCGATGGCCGGGGCCGCGGCCCGCCACCGGTGCCCGTCGGCGTCCCGGGCCGGGATCAGCTGCACCCCGCGGACCAGGCCGATCGCGGCCAGGATGGAGATCGGGATGTAGGTGAAGGTGGACAGCCGCCCGGCGATCTCCGGGCCGTTCTGGCCCAGGAACCGCACCCCGTTGCCGGCGAAGAACACCAGGCCGCCGGCCACCGCGGCCCACCGCCACCAGTCCCGGTCGCGGCGGTGCAGCATGTCCCGGGTGACCGCGAGATAGAGCACCAGCAGCCCGAGCAGCCCGGCGCCCTGCACCCCCAGCTGGCCGAGGGAGACCGGCGCGCTCGCCGAGGCCGGGTCGCTCTCCCCGGACAAGAGCTGCGAGACGGTACGCGCGACCTGGTCCACCGGCGCCTCCAGGTACCCGAGCACGTCGGTCGCGACCAGCCCGATCCACCCGGCCACGACCGCGGCGGCGGCGCCCGGCATGGCCAGCGCCGACCACCGGCGCGGCCGGTCCACGGCCAGCTCGGCGACCCCGAGCAGGAGCAGCGTCGCCACCAGCGCCAGCGCGGTCACGTGGTGGCTGACGGTGGTCAGCGCCATCGACACCAGGGCCAGCGCGGCGAACATCCGGCCGCCCTCGGCCCGCCACCGGCGTACCGCCCAGATGGCCAGCATGAAGAACGGCAGCGCGGCGGTCTGGTACAGGAACATCGAGTTGAAGAACAGGTAGTGCAGCGCGGTGGCGTAGGTGGCGCAGGCGACCCCGGCGACGGCCGGGGAGTTGCTGGCCCGCAGCACCACCGCGAACAGCACGCCGACGAAGACCAGGTGCGCGATCCCGGCGACGACGACCCCGGCCGCGGTCACCGGCAGCCCGGTCAGCTGAGCGACCGCGGCGCCCAGCTCGGCCAGCCCGGGGAAGTGCTCGGCCGGCGGCAGCGCCGGATTGGCCCGGAACAGCTCGCCGGACTCCACGATGATCGTCGTGGCCAGCCAGTGCTGCAGCTCGTCGGGGAACCGGAACTGGTCCGGGCTGTACATCCACTTGAGCAGATACTGGTGCAGCGCCAGCCCCATGACCAGCAGGAACGACTCGGCGACCCCGGCCATCCGGCGGCTGAGCAGCCGGACGACCACGGGCGTGAAGACCACAACCTGCCCCACCCAGTACGCGAACGGGGCGTTGCCGGTGCTCACCCGCCCGCCGGCGTAGGCCAGCGCGACCATCAGCACGCCCAGGGCGGAGATGGTCAGCACGGCGGGGGCGTGACCGAGATCAAGCGGCTCCCGCCGGGCCCGGGCCGGCCGGGGGGTGCGGCCGGGATCGGGCGGGGCAGCGACCTCGGTACGCCGGCCGTCCCGCCGGCCGGGCACCACGGGGATGACAGCGGTGACCACACCGGTCGGCGGGGCGACAGTGGCGGCCGGGACCGCGGGGATCACCACGGTGTCGTCGGGCGACCGGGTGAAGATGACGACGGTGTCGTCGACGGAAGCGGCGGGCAGTTCCAGCACGACCGTGTCCTCGACACCCGGACGGCCGTGGCCGGCCCCGTCCTCGGTCTCAGCCCCGGCTTCGTCCCCGGCTCGGTCGTCGGCGCCGTCCTCGGTCTCGGCCCCGGTTTCGGCCTCGCCCTCGGTTTCGGCCTCGGTTTCGGTCGGGAGCGTCAGGATCGCGGTGGCGTCGGGGTCGGTGGCCTGCGGCGGCTCGCCGGGGGTCCCGGGTTCCGCGTCGGGCACGGCCTCCTGGGCGGTCTCCGGGTCCGTTCGGGCGCCGGTCTCAGGCTCAGGTTCAGCTTCAGGTTCGCGCTCGGGCCGGGCATCAATCTCAACCTGAGCTTGAGGGTCGGCGGTAGCCTTTCCGCCTCCCACCTGCGCAATGTCCGTTTCACCGCCGGTCGCATCGCCCTCTGCCTCGGGCTCGGCCGAAACCACCTGGGTCGCGGCTTCAGGCCCGGCCCCGGCTTCAGGAGCGGGCATGGTCTCGGTTTCGACCTCGGGCGCGGGCTCGGGCGCGGCCTCGGGCGCGGGATCCGCCTCGGGCTCGCCCGCGATCACCGTTGTGGCCGCGTCAGCACCGTCCCCGTCGGGATCGGCGGGTGCCGCGGGATCGGCGGGTGCCGCCGTCGCTGCCGGGATCACGACCTTGGGCACGCCCGACGTCGTCTGGATGTCCGCCGCCGCGCGCCCCGACCCGTCAGCCCCCGCCGGCGTCGACGGGCGGACCCGGGCCGTTCCCCGCGCCGGCGCGTCGGCGCCGGGCTGGTGGGGTGCGTCCGCGCGCTGGTCCGCCATGTGCTGGGCCTCCGCGTCGGGGGACTCGAACTGCTGGATGGACGTCATCGGCGTGGCGGGACGCAGCACCGGGCCGCCGTCCGGTTCGCCGGGTTCGGGGGAGGGGTGCGAGGTCAGCATGCGGCGACCGCCCCGGCCGGTTGAGCCGGGGCGGTGCACGCTGGTCCGACCGATCGCCCCATGTGCTCCCTCCTGACCGAGAATGCCCGGTGCGGGGGGAACTTTCCGGGGAACGGCTGAGTCGCCACGATCAGCGGCCGCTCCGCGCCTTCGCCCGGGCCGCCCGCCGGCCCTTCAGGTAGGCGCGCGGGCCGGCCAGCATGCCCCGGCGGTTCGCGGTCAGCAGCTCGCGGGGGAAGTCCTCGCGCAGCGTCGACACCCGCAGGCTGTCCTTGCTGGTCAGGTCGCGCAGCGCGCCCGGCGCCAGCTTGAGCAGCGGCCAGAGCAGGCCGGGCCGCTTGAGCAGCAGGCTGGTGTAGGCGGCGGTCAGCCCGGCGCCGTAGCCGACCATCTGCTTGTGCAGGCCCTCGAGGTCGCGCCGGTGGTAGTGGTGGGTCACCGCGGTCGGCTGGTAGACGATGGTGCCGCCGCCGACCAGCACCTGGGTGAACGCCAGGGTGTCCTCGGAGCCCATCGCCGGGGTGCCGGCGCCCAGCGCGGTGTCCCAGCCGCCGATGCGCTCGATGACACCCGGCCGGAAGGTCATGTTCGCCCCGGTGCCGAACGGCGGCAGCGGGTACAGCGGGCTCTGCCGGTGCGCGGTCGCCGGGCTGAACACGTCCGGCCGGAACCCGCGGCCCTTGCTGTGCCCGCCGAACTGCTCGAACCACAGCTGGGCCCGGGTCTCCAGCTCGGCCGGCACGATCACGCCGGAGACCACGTCGGCCTCCGGGTGCTCGGCCAGCGCGCGGGCGACCTCGGCCAGCCAGTTGACGTCGGCGTACTCGTCGTCGTCGATCCAGGCGAGGATCTCGCCCGGCGCCGCCGCGACCGCGGCGTTGCGGGCGAAGGACAGCCCGGCGCGCGCCTCCCGCAGGTACTCCACCGGCCCGCGGCGGGCCGCGGAGCGGACCACCTCGGCGGTCGCGTCGGTCACCGGCGCGTTGTCCACGACCAGGATGCGGAAGTCCGGGTAGGCCTGGGCGAGCAGGCTGTCCAGGCACCGGGCCAGCGCGCCGGGCCGTTCCCGGGTGCAGACCACGACGGTGATCGGCGGCGCGTCGGCCAGCACCGCCCGGCGGCGGGCCAGGAACTCCGGCTCGGCGGCCGGGGTGATGCCGTCGATCGGCAGCGCGGACAGCCCCAGCCCGGCGAGCCGGGGCGCCAGCACGGTGCCGAGCTCGGCACCGATCGCGGCCGCCAGCTCGGCGGGCCGCAACCCCTGCTCCGGTACGTCGGTGAGCACGGTCCCGAGCGGCTCGGTGAACAGCCGGACCAGCACCCAGGCCTGGAGCACCCGGCGACCGTCCGGTCCCACCCCGGCGACCGCGGGCAGCGGGTCCGACAGGTCCAGGTCGAGCACGGTCGCGGGCAGCGCCTCGCCACCGGCCGCGAACGGCGGCGCGGTGATCATCTCGTCGGTGCGCTGCGCGGGGATCCACACCTTGCCGTTGACGCCGGCCCCGTTCACCCCGGCGGTCATCGCAGGGCCCCGGCCGGGACGGCGCGGCGGGCGGCGACGGTCTCGACGACCCCGCCGACCCCGGCAGCGGCGACGCCGGCCAGCACGCCACCGGCCTTGAGCGCGTGGTGGGCGCCCCGGCCGCGGGTGGCGGCGACGAGGTTGCGCAGCACGGCCCGGGGCAGCGAGCGCAGGTAGTCACGTTCCGAGCCGAGGCTCCGCGAACCGTCGAGCAGCCCGGCCATCGCGACCTTGCCGCGCCCCTCGGCGTAGCAGCGGCGCAGGAAGAAGCCGAAGGTGGACCGGCTCGCCGGCACCTCGTGGCGGATCACCGCGTCGGGCACGTACATCCAGTGGCCGCCGGCCAGCGCGCTCATCCGCAGGCAGAGCTCGGTGTCCTCGGGCCGGTTCCGGGCGCCCAGCTTGCCGAAGCCGGTGCGGAACCCGCCGACGGACAGGAACGTGTCGCGGCGCACCACCATGCTGGCCGACCACACGTTGCGGATCGGTGCGGTTGTCGTCGGCATCCCGGCGTACGAGCCGCCCACCGCCCAGAGGAACTCCTCCGGCAGCCAGGTCGGCCGGGCACCTTCCCAGGCCGGGTTGATGCCGCCGCCGGCGCCGACCACGGCCGGGTCCGCGGCGAGCGGCTTGACCAGCTGCTCCAGCCATTCGGGGCAGGCCACCGTGTCGTCGTCCAGGAACGCGATCAGCGAGGTGCTGGTGTGGAACGCGCCGGTGTTGCGGTTGCCGGAGACACCCTGGGTGTAGAGGTTCTCCAGCACGGTGACGCCGGCCAGGTCGCGCCGGGCCCGGCGGAACAGCGCCGGGTTGTGGTCGACCACGACGACGATCTCGGCGGGGGCGTACGACTGCGACCGGGCCGAGGCGATGGTGCGCACCAGGGCGGGCCAGCGCTGCTCGCTGTGGGTCGGGATGACGATGCTGACGGCGGGACGGGGGGTGGATTCCACGCTGGTGCTCCTCGGGCGGGTGGCGGGGGCGGGGACTGCCGGGGGAGGGGCTCAGTCCTCGCGGGTGGAGCGGGACTGCATGGCCCGGACGTCGTCGCGGCGCAGGCCGCGGTTGAGGTGCGCGACGTGCTGGCGGGGGTCGCCGGCCGCGGTGATGCCGGCGGCGGGCGCCCGGTTGACGACCTTGTTCAGCGCGTGCATCGGCGGGGTGTTCGGCGGCGTGGCGGTCGGGTGCTGGTGCACGATGACGCCGTTGCCCAGGCTGCCGGTGCGGCGCTGACGGCGCATCCGGCCGTACTCGCTGAAGATGGTGCGCAGCACCCGGAAGCCGTCCCGGAAGGTGTTCAAGTTGCTCTGCCCGTGGATCCGGGCGTGCTCGATGCTGCCGACCTCGCCGACCTTCATCCCGTCGGCCGCGGCCCGGATGTTGATCATGGTCTCGATCTCGAACCCGTCGCCCCAGAGCTTGGCGCCGTCGGTGCGCCGCGGCAGCGCCGGGTCCGGCAGGGCCAGGGTCGGCACGACCCGGCGCCAGAAGGCGTTGTAGCCGTAGCAGAGGTCGGTGAACCGGGTCCCGAACAGGACGTTCACCACCAGGTTGAGGCCGTCGTTGCCGAGCTTGCGCAGCGGGGTGATGTCGTGGCTGTGCCCGCCCTTGTCGAACCGCGAGCCCTTGACGAAGTCGGCGCCGGCGACGAGCTCGGCCACGAAGCTGGGGATCTCCGCCGGGTCGGTCGACCCGTCGGCGTCGATCATCACGATGATGTCGCCGGTGCAGGCGGCGAAGCCGCAGGCCAGGGCGTTGCCCTTACCGGTACGGGTCTGCTGCACGATCACCACGTCCGGGCGCAGCTCACGGGCCACGGCGACGGTCCGGTCGACAGAGCCGCCGTCGACCACGATCACCTCGTCGATGCCGTCGGGCAGTTTGGCGAAAACGTGCGGGAGGTTCCGCTCCTCGTTGAGGGTGGGAATCACAACGCTTACGGTCGGTGACGACTGCCCATTACTCGGCGTGTTGCCCGAGCTGCTGGAAAGCTGCATGTCGGTCCCTTCTGGGGGCGGCAGTTGCGACGTATTCGGCAGTTTCCGGGGGCAGAAACCCAAGTCGCTCGCTTCTGTCGCTAAATCTAGCGCCACGCTACGTAGCGTCAACTAACCAAAGGGCCAGGGTGACGATGCCCGTGCGGTGAACCCCAACCAATCGAATGAGCAGGGGTTATTCACTTGGGCAACAAGATCACCCACAGGCCCCAGCAGTCACGCTCAGTAACGGACACCCCTGCACACTCGCCGCCAGAGAGGCACGCCGACGCCGTTCCCCGCCGAGCGAGCACCACTCGCGCAGCAAAGGGTGTATAAATCTATATGTCGGATAACACCGAGTGATCCTAATCACTTGGAGTAGTGTCACTGAGCGTGAGTTGTTGGTTGCAGGACGGTTGAAATCGTGGCGGAGCGCCGGGGGAAGCGGTCGATGGATAGGTTGTGACCGTGAGCAACTCGCCGGCCCGGCGCCGGACCGAACGGTCATCGACACCGTGGGTGAACCGGTGAAGCCGCAGACAGCGGTGTGTGTCTGCGGCCATCAGCGGACGGCCCACGAACACCACAGGACCGGGACGGACTGCGCGTTCTGCGGCCCGGAGGTCTGCCCCCGCTACCGCCGCCGCCGCTGGTGGCACCGCCAGGCCTGACCCGGGCTTGCCGGCTCGGGCTCGGTCGGCTCTCCCGCAGCCCGCGGTCCGGACGGGTGAGTTCGCTTCCCCTGGCTGCCGTCCGGCTGAGCTCCGCCGGCTCGGCCGTATCTCGGCGCTGTCGCCTTCGGCAAGCCCGGCTGTCGTCGCGGGAATCGGCGAATGCGGGTCGCTCGCCTCCGCACCGCCGGGGCGCCGCGCCGCCGCGCCGCCGGGGCGCCGGGGCGCCGCCGGGGCGCCGGGGCGCCGGGGCGCCGGGTGGATGGTGTCCCGGAGTGCCTCACCAGCGCCGGCCATCCACGGCGTGGCCATGACCGATCGTGTGTCGCGGTGGCGCCGACCGCGCCGCTTCAAGGTCGGCTCATGCACCGCGGCTGCGTTTCCCAGCAGCGGTGCATGAGCCGTCACGGGCGTTGCTGCGTGATCTCGGGCGCGCGACGGTGAACGCCCGCAGGCTCGTCAGAGCCCGCTGGAGCCGAGTGCGGCGTCGCGTGGCACCCCGGATGACGCAGCGGAAAGCTGTTCGCCGCGTTGACCTGCGACCGCGACCGTGGCGAGATCAGCGGCGGGTGGCGAGGGCGACGCCGTGGTGGTGGTCGAGGGCGCCCGGGTCGGTGAAGGCGATCCAGCCGCCGCGGCTGAGGACGAGTTCGATGAGTTCGTCCACGGCGTCGTCGATGACGTCGGGGTGGTCGACGTCATCGGCGGGGATGAGGGTGTCGCCGTCGTCGGACAGCCGGGCCGGGAAGAACAGCGATTCGTCGACGGCGAGCACCTCCGGGCGGCCGGTGCGGGCGGCGAGCCACGCGGCGGGCATGCCCGAGGCGACGCGACCGGCGATGGCGCGCTGGTCGATGAGGGCGAGGGCTTCTTGCTGGCGGCGGTGCAGGTAGGCGTCGAGGACCGTGCGGATGCGGGTGGTCAGCTGGCTGAGGTCGGCATGGGTGAGGTTGCCGGGCACGGTGCCGGCGAGGCGGGTGCAGTTGGTGGAGATGCGGCGGAACGCAGCGGTGACGCGTTCGCTGCCGACCAGGACCAGGGGAGCCGGGTGCAGCCGGAGGTAGGTGCCGAGAGCGGCATCGACACGGCGGTAGAAGTCGATGTCGTCGCCGGCAGGGCGGGTGGGCCGGTCGGCGCGTCCCCGGCTGCGGGTGTCCGGTCGTGCGGCAGTCAGGGGAAACGCCGTGGACGGGGTGGGCAGCAAGGTGTCGCCGGCGGCGTCGAACAGCCGGGCGTGGCCGGAGTTGATGGCCAGGACCAGGTGCCGGGGGGTGCGGTGCAGGGATCGTACGAGGTCGCGGGTGGCGAAGGTGGGGTCCACGACGGCGCGGTCGCGGACCACGATGGGCAGCCGGATGAGGGCGTCGGTGCCGGCGGATGCGTAGAGGGCGAGCGATTGGCTGGCGGGCCCGTGCCGGGCCTGCTCGACGAGTGCGTGCAGCCGGCGTACGGCCGGTGCCGCGGCGGCGGGTTGCAGCTCGGCGCGAACCCGGTCGACGGCCTGGGCGCTGAGCGCGTCCAGGCGCAGCGCGTCGGCGCGGCTGAGCTGCGCTGCGGGGGTGGTGGCCAGCAGGATGCTGATCGCCGGATACTCGCGGACCTGTTGCAGGGCGGTGATCTGCCCGGCGGCTGGAGTTGATGCGGTGGCGGTGGGCATCGCGGGTTCCTCCACGTTGTCGGCTCGGCGGTGGCTGGGACTCAGTCGTGGTGCGGGCCGGCCCTGAGGATGCCGGTGGGGTCGTGCAGGGGCAGGGCGGTGATGACAGTGACGGCGCCGAATCTGTCGACGAGCCGGTGGACGGCGGTGGTCGGCAGGGGCCGCCCGGTGTCGGTGCCGGTCGGGACGAGCAGGGTGGAGCGGAAGTAGGCGACCGCGGCCGCGTGCAGGATCGGCGTGACGCGGGCGACGATGGCGATGCCTCTGGTCCGGATGCGACGGTCGCGGGCGTGGTGCAGCAGCGCGTTGACGCTGCACCCGGTGGTGTGGACGGTCGCGGCGGCGATCAGCAGGGTGCCGGTGCGGGCAGCGAGGTCAGCGGCGTGCGCGGCCACGATCAGGTCGGTAGGGGCGTCGGTGAGCACGGCGAGCACGGGTCCGGATCCGCGGGTGCGGCCGACGACGTCATAGGTGTGCGGGCGAACCACAATGCTGGTCATGAGCTGATCGCTTCCTTCCGGTACGGCATCGGGGGAGCGGCCGGTTGGTGACGGTGAGGTGACGCTCAGCTCCGGGATGCCGTGGTGTCGGACAGGGCCGCAGGTCCGGCGTCGTCGGGGGTGGTGCCGCGGGTGCTGCGCAGGCTCCACACGATCGACACCGCGATCGTCACCACGATCACCCCGAGGGTGACCGGGATCGGGAGTTTGCCGACCGGGGTTTCGGAGAGGATGAGCTTGACGCCGGCGAAGGCCAGCAGCACGGCGAGGCCGTAGTGCAGGTGCACAAAGCGGCGCAGCAGCCCGGCCAGGCAGAAGTACAGGCTGCGCAGGCCGAGGATGGCGAACGCGTTGGCGGTCCAGACGATGAAGGTGCTGGTGGTGATGGCCAGGATCGCCGCGACACTGTCGATGGCGAAGATCAGATCGGTGGCCTCCACCGCGATCAGGACCACGAACAGCAGGGTCGCGACGCGTTTGCCGTCGATGCGGGTGAAGAACCTGTCACCGTGGTAGCCGGCGTCGGTGGGGATGATCTTGCGGACCAGGCGGACGACCGGGTTGCGGTCCGGTGGGGTCTGCTCGTCGTGGCGGAACGCCATCTTGTAGCCGGTGTAGATCAGGAACGCGCCGAACAGGTACGCGGTCCAGAAGAACGTCTCCAGCAGTTCCGCGCCGACGAAGATGAACACCAGCCGGAACAGCAACGCGCCGATGACGCCCCAGAACAGAACCTTGTGCTGCACGGACGCCGGCACGGCGAAGTAGGTGAAGATCAGCGCGAACACGAAGACGTTGTCGATCGACAGGGCCTTCTCGATGAGGTAGCCGGCGTAGTAGGTGCCGGCGATGTCGCCGCCCTGCCGCGCCCACAGGATCACGCCGAACAGCAGACCGGCGGCGATCCAGATCCCGGACCAGAGCGCGGCTTCGCGGAAGCCGATGACGTGGTTGTCACGGTGCAGGAACAGGTCGACCGCGAGCATCGCCGCGATGGCCAGCATCAGCACGGCCCAGACCCACCAGGAAACAGACAACGGGGAGACCTTTCGCCCAGCCGAGCCCGTGGCGGCGGGCCGGCGCTGCTGGACGAAGGTCTCCCCGGGCCACCGGCGAAGGTGGCTGCGCCGCCGAGACCCGGATCTGCCGGGTCCGTACTGACGGCGGCGCGTGGTGCGTCGGGTACTCCCCCTCGAACTACGTACAATGATTCACGAAGTGCGCTTCGTATGTCAAGAGGGTCCGGCGCGAAAAGACGATGCTGTTTTCGTGTCTTGGTGTGCGTAGATTGTGGGGCGGTATACGCCCGGTCGTCCGCGGAGATGGTGATCACGTGTCTCAGGCAGCTCAGGCCAGATCGGCTCACGGGGCCAAGGAATGGACGTTCCTGACCAACCATGCCCACGTGCTGCTGGCCATCGCCCGGGAGCCGACCGTCCGGCTGCGGGACGTCGCCGAGGCCGTGGGCATCACCGAGCGCGCCGCCCAGGCCATCGTCGCCGACCTCGAAGCGGCCGGCTACCTGCAGCGCGAACGCGTCGGGCGCCGCAACCAGTACACGGTCAACCCGGCCGGCCGGTTCCGGCACCCGGCCGAGGCCGACCACAGCATCGGCGATCTGCTCAACCTGTTCACCGACTCGTCGCACACCTGACCATCGGGGCGACCGGACGCCGGCCCGCTCGGCGGCAGCGGTACCACCGCCCTGCACGCCGCCCTGGTCCGGCATCCGCAGCTCTACCTCTCCCGGGTGAAGGAGCCGAAGTTCTTCCTCTCCGACGGCCCGCCACCCGCGACCGGCGGCCCCGGCGACGTGCAGACCTACCAGGAGCACGTCTGGCGCCGCGCCGACTACGAGGCGCTCTTCGCCCCCGCGTCGCCCGGCACCCTGCGGGGCGAGGCCACCCCTTTTTACCTGTACGACCTCGACGCGCACGACCGCATCCAGGCGCTGGTGCCGGACGCCAAGCTCATTCTTCTGCTCCGTGACCCGGTGGACCGGGCCCATTCCAACTGGACACACCTGTGGAACGCGGGCCTGGAGCCGGAGGCCGACTTTCGCACCGCCTGCCGCGCCGAGGAGCAGCGGCGGGCGGACGGCTGGGCCGGCTTCTGGCACTACGTCGGCCTCGGCCTGTACGGCCGCCAGGTGCAGCACCTCTACAAGGTCTTCCCCCGTGAGCAGGTGCTGCTGCTGCGCTACCGCGAGCTCAAGGACGCGCCCGCCGCCACCCTGGACCGGGTCTGTGACTTCCTCGGCGTGCCGACCGGCGTGCTGCGGCAGATCCCCAAGGAGAACGTGAACCGGCACGTCGTCGAGGACAACGGCGTCAACCGGGTGCTGCGCGGGCTGCTCCGGGCCGGCGGGCAGGTCGGGCACCGGTTCCCCGTACCGCTGCGGTTGGCCGCTCGCGGCCCGATCCTGACCTTGCTGCACCGCAAGCGGGGCGCCCGGCCGGTGACCACACCGGAGGAGCGTGCCGCGCTGCTGCCGTTGTTCGTCGACGACATCGCGCTGCTGCAGGATCTCTCCCCCTGCCTCGCTGGGAAGACGCCACGGTGGTGGTCGAGCCGCCCGGTGCCGAGCCGGGGGCATGGGCGGGCGCGCCGTCCTCGATCGTTGCGGACGGTGAGGTCTATCTCGCGTACCGGTTGCGCCTGCCGCTCGGTGCCGGGCGCGGGATCGCCAATGTCGTCGCGCGCTCGGCCGACGGTCTGCACTTCACCGTGGTGGCCGAGATCGGCAAGGAGGGCCTCGGCGCCGAGTCGCCGGAGGGCCTGGCCACCGCCATGCCCCGCACGGTGCTCGCCGGCGACGAGACCGTCGGGGTCAAGGATCCGGTGCTGCACCACGACGAGCACGGCTGGCACCTCTGGGCCTCGGTGCACCCGCTGGAGTCCTGGGCCGACGCCGACCGGATGACCACCGAGTACGCGACCAGCCCCGACGGCGTGCACTGGACCTGGCGTGGCACGGCGCTGACCGGCCGCCCGGGCCGGTGGGACGCGCGCGGCGTGCGGGTCTCTTCGGTGGCCGTCGACGGTGACACCATCGTCGTGGCGTACGACGGCCGGGCGACCGCGGCGGAGAACTGGGAGGAGCGCACCGGCACGGCCCGGGGCGTCCGCCTACCCGACGGCAGCTTCGGTGAACTGACCGCAGAGGACGGTGAGCCCGTCGGCAGCCCGCACGCCCCGAACGGGTTGCGCTACCTGAGCCTGGTGACCATGCCGGACGGCCGGCAGCGCATCTACTACGAGGCCACCCGCGCCGACGGGGCCCACGACCTGCGCACCGAGCTCGCCTCCTGACGGCGTGAGAGCCGGGTCACCAACGCCGGGCCCGGCTCACCTATCGTGATCGACCTGCCCTAGCGTCGATCTTCATAACGCCCGGTCTCCGGGGCCTGCCACCATCACCGGCGGATCACGACCGGGAGACCGTTCATGGCGGAGCCCGTCCCACGAGGACGGGCTCCGCCGTTTCTGTTTCCGGACGCCCCTTCGCTGCGTCATCATCTGTGCATTTCTGACTACGGTGAGTGCTGACGCCCGCCGAACGCCGGCGATATAACCGTCCTGCACCCTGGGGATTACGCAGCGTAGCCGCATTGCGGGTGATCCGTACCACTGCGACTAGTCGGACATCGGAGCTCCGTGCTGGTCACCGCTGGCCAGGGCCGTCCGGGGTACTCCTCGGCCCCTTCTTCCCGATCGCGCCGTGATCTGCCTCGCTGGGCGATATTGATGCGACGGGATATGCCTGTAGTGGTGGGTGTGGCACGCCCTCGCCCGTCCGGCCGGGTCGGGGTGGCTGATCGGTCAACGGCACGCTGGCTCCGCGGTCAGTTGACCCTGCGTAGCGTTGAGCTAGATTTAGTGACAGAAGCGAGCGAGTCAGGCTTCTCCCCCAAAAGCCGCATACGCTCCGCATCTACCACGACGAAGGATCCGACATGCCGCTCACCGCGCCCCCGGTCACCACGAAGCGTGATGATTCGCGGTCACCCTCAGTGAAGGGCCGCGAACCGCAGCAGCCCGTACGGCTCCGGCCGTGCACCGCGCCCTCGTGGTGAGCACCCCGCCCGCTCCCGTTTCCCCGCACCCGGAAGGCACCGCCGACATGCTGGACTTCAAGGACCTCGCCCCGACCATCACCCGCCAGCGCATGGTCGTCGAGGGGTACCCGACGTTCGTGATCACCGATGAGCACATCAAGGACTATCTGAAGAAGCTCTCGGACGTGACCGACATGATCACGATCATCGACCCGGTCACCCACGTCAGCGACCTGTACGGCTGGGCCGGCTGGATCCACTGGGAGACCTCCGGCGCGCACTTCTACTCGTGGGAGCGGCCGATCTCGTTCTTCAGCGTCGACATCTACACCTGCAAGGCGTTCGACCCGAAGACCGTCCTCGCGTTCACCGAGGAGTACTTCCGGACCACCGAGATCGTCGCGAAGGAGTTCTGAGCATGACGTCGCCGGCGACCGCACGCTACGACCTCGCCCCCGCCGAGGTCCGGCGGATCACCGCGGAGTTCCTGGCCGCGCACCCCACGGACGGCCGGTTCGTGACGGCGGTCGTCGGGCCGGACAGCGAGCTGGCCGCGGTGGGCCGGGCCCTGGAGAAGCAGGTCTTCACCGAGTCGTTCGGCAACGACGCCACGGTGATGGCCGCCGAGTACGGCCCGTACGAGGCGACCAGCCTGTTCTTCGTGGTGATCGACCGCCGGCGCGGGATGCCGGCCGGCGTGGCCCGGATGATCGAGAGCCGCGGCCCCGGCACCAAGACCGTCGACGACGCCCCGCAGCACATCGGCGCCGACGTCGCCACCATCCTGGCCGCGCACGGCATGACCGGCGGCAAGGTCTGGGACTGCGCCACCCTCGCGGTGCTGCCGGAGTACCGCGGCGGCCGATCCGCGCTGCTGGTCAGCACGATGATCTACCGCACCTTCCTGGTCCTGGGCCGGCGGCACGGCGTCCGGCACGCGGTGTCGATGCTCGACCGGGGCGCCTACCGCAACCTCGGGCTGATCGGGGTGCCGATGCGCACGCTGGCCGGCTCCGGGCCGTTCGAATACCTGGGTTCGGCGGAGAACCGCGCCGTCCACATGGACTTCCCGGCGATCGAGCAGGCCGTGCGCGAGCAGGCCGCGCGGATGCGCCGGGCGGCGCGGCCCGGCCTGGCCACCCTGCGCCGCGGCGGGCTGCGCAAGCTGCTGACCCGCCGGGTCGCGGCCGGGGTGTCGCACCGCATCGGTACGGGCGCCGACGTCGACGACCACATCGTCGTGGTGCCCGGTGAGCAGGGCGTGTTCCGGCTCGACCCGATCGGCTGACGCCGGTGCGGCGCGTTTGCCCCGGTGCGGGCTCGGGTACCTGGCCTGCAGCCACGAGAGCATTGATCTCGCGGTGACGGAACAGGGGGCGGCAATGCGGACGCTGGGCGGGCGGTATCAGCTCCAGCAGCGGATCGGTATTGGCGGAATGTCCGAAGTATGGCGTGGGCACGACCAGGTGCTGGATCGGCCGGTCGCGGTGAAGATCATGGCCCCCGCGGTCGAGGGCACGCTGGGCGGGAGCAACGGCGTCGACCTGGTCCGCACCGAGGCCCGCTCGGCCGCCCGGCTCGCCCACCCGAACGTCGCCGGCGTGCACGACTTCGGCACGTCCTCCTCGCCGGGGCGCGAGGTGCCGTACATCGTCATGGAGCTCGTCGACGGGCAGACGCTCAGCGAGCATCTGGGCGCCGGGCTGTTCGACTGGCGCATCGCCGTCCGGATCTGCGCCGAGGTGGCCGCCGCGCTGGCCGCCGCGCACGCCGAGCAGGTCGTGCACCGCGACATCAAGCCGGCGAACATCATGCTCACCCCGGCCGGCGCCAAGGTCCTCGACTTCGGCATCGCGGCCGCCGTGGGCAGCCACGACCCCGACCCCGACGGCCCGGTCATGGGCACCCCGGCGTACGTGGCCCCGGAACGCTTCGAGGGCCTGCCGGCCACCCCGGCGTCCGACATGTACTCCCTGGGCGTGCTGCTCTACCACTGCCTCTCCGGCCGGCTGCCCTGGCAGGCGAGCAGTCACACCGAGCTGGTCCAGGCCCAGCGCCGGCGCGACCCGGACCCGCTGCCGCCGATCGAGGGGATGGCGCCGGAGGTGCTCGACCTCTGCTCGCGCTGCCTGCACCGGGACCCGGCGGAACGGCCCACCGCGCTGGTCGCGGCGCTGCTGCTGGCCGAGGCCGTGGACGCCCGGGTGTACGTGCCGCTGATGGACGTCGGCGCGGTCATGCCGCGGCAGTCGCCGGTCTCGGCCTGGGACGAGCGCGCGGCCGAGGCGCCGACGAGCATGGCCCTGCCGGCCGACGAGGCCGACACCAGCTACCTGGCCGAGCGGCCCGGGCGTCACCGCGCCGGCTGAGCCGCCAGCCAGCGCTGATAGCTGAACCGGGTGATGGTGAGCCCGGGGTGCGCCAGCACGTGCCGGGCGAAGCGGGCCCGGTCGTCGTCCAGCTCCGCGATCCGCTCGATCGCCGGTACGTGACCGACGTGCCGCAGCAGCCCGGCGTACGCCCAGTCCTTGCACCGGTACGGCCGTTCCAGCGCCCCCACGATCAACTCGGCGAGCGCGGCCTCCTGCTCCTCGGGCACCCCGCCCCGGGTCAGGTCGCGCAGCACGAGCTCCTTGGTGGTCCACGGCGAGTGGGTCCAGGACGCCCTTAGCTCCGGCAGGTACCGGTCCTCCCAGCGCAGGAACAGCACCGCGTACGGGGCGTAGTGCGCCCGTACCGCCGGGTCCTCGGCCTGGACGAAGGCACTCACCAGGCCGCGCAGGGTCCGGTCCAGCCGGCGCTGGACGGTGTTCTCGGCGGCCCGGCTCCAGCCCTCGCGGGCCCAGATGTCGTTGGCGCGCTCGCGCGACACCGTCGCCTCGGCCAGCAGCGCGGTGTGCCGGGCCAGGGCCGCCGCGCGCCGGGCAGCGACGGGCGAGACCAGGTCGAAGACCCAGGGCTGGTCGTCCGGAAGGGCGCGCACCGCCGCAGCATGCCAGGTGCGGGGCCGCGCCGCCCAGCGGAACCCGGTCGCGGTCGGCCCCGGAGCCCGGTCAGCCGCTGCGCGGGACCACCACGACCGGCCGGCGGGCCCGCCGCACCAGCCGCGACGAGACCCCGCCGAGCAGCACCCGCCGGGCCGGCCCGTAGCCGCGCGAGCCGCAGAACAGCAGGTCGACCTCGGTCACCTCGGCCAGTGCCTCGACCACGTCGCCGGTGAGGATCACCCAGTCCGCGTCGCAGGCGCCGACGGATTCCGCCGCCCGCCGCAGCGACAGCTCGTAGGTCTCCCTGGCGGTCTCCAGGAACGCGTGCTCGGCGTCCCGGCCGACCAGGAACGGCAGCGGGGCGTCGGCCTCCGAGACGACCGTGTAGAGCCGCAACGGGCCGCCGGTGCGTTCGGCCATCCGGGCCGCCATCGTGAGCGCGGCGCGGCCGTCCGGGGTGTCCACGTACGCGACGCCGATCCGGCCCACCGTGCCCGGCGGGGTCTCCATCCCGGCCGGGGCCACCGCGACCGGGCACACGCTGCCGGCCAGCAACCGTTCCGCGGTGCTGCCGGCGAAGAGCCGGCGCTGCGGTCCGGCCCAGCCGGAGCCGACCACGATCGCCTCCGCCGCCAGCTCCTCGGCGAGGTCGTGCAGCCCGTGCGCCGCCGAGGACGAGGCGACCACCCGGTAGGTGACCTCCGCGGGGTCGCCGGCGAGCGCGGCGCGGGCCTGGTCCAGCACCGCCTCGGCGGCCCGGTGCCGGTCGGCCACCCACTCGGCGTCCACCCGGCCGGAGCCGATCGCGGAGGGCGCCGGGTGCACCACGGCCACCACCAGCGGGGTGCCCAGCGTCCGGGCCGCCCACCGGCCGAGCGCCAGCGCGTCCGCGGCGGAGGGCCCGCCGTCCACCCCGATGATCACCGGGGGGTTCGCCGGGGCGGTCACCGCTGCTCCTCGGGCGGGGTCTCCGGCGTGCTGTCCCGGGCCCAGCTCGGGGTGCCCGTGCCGCCGGTGTCCGGGGCGCGCAGCCGGGAATGGCGGTAGCCGTACAGGAAATAGATGGCCAGGCCGAGCGCCAGCCAGACCACGAACCGGATCCAGGTGCTCAGCGGCAGGTCCGACATCAGGTAGACGGCGAAGAGCACACCGAGGATCGGCAGCACCGGCGACCACGGCACCCGGTACGGCCGGGGCATCTCCGGCCGGGTCCGGCGCAGGATGATCACACCGATGTTGACCAGCACGAACGCGAACAGCGTGCCGATGTTGACCAGCTTGACGATCTCGGAGAGCGGCACCAGCGCGGCCAGGATCGAGATCAGCACGCCGAGGCCGACGGTGAGCCGGGCCGGGGTGCCGTACCGCTCGTTGACCCTCGCGAAGCGCTGCGGCAGCAGGCCGTCGCGGCACATGGCGAAGAAGATCCGGGTCTGGCCGTACAGGATGACCAGCACCACGCTGGTGATCGCCACGACCGCGCCCAGCGCCAGGATGGACGCCGCCCAGCTGATCCCGGCGCCCTCGTCCAGGGCCGCCGCCAGCGGGGCGTCGCTGGCCTCGAGCTGTGCCGGGCTGGCGATGCCGATCGCGCCGACCGCGGTCAGCACGTAGAAGATCGTGCAGATGATCAACGACCCGATGATCGCCAGGGGCAGGTCCTTGGCCGGGTTGCGGGCCTCCTCGCTGCCGGTGGAGACCGCGTCGAAGCCGATGTACGCGAAGAAGATGATCGCCGCGGCCGCGGTCACCCCGTCGACGCCGTCCGGGGCGAACGGCTGGAAGTTGCCGGTGCCGAAGTTGACCAGCGCCACCACGATGAAGAACAGCAGCACGGTGAGCTTGACGCCGACCATCACCAGGTTGACCCGGGCGCTCTCGGTCACCCCGCGCACCAGCAGCGCGGTGATCGCCAGCACGATGAACACGGCCGGCAGGTTGAAGACGCCGCCGTCCTCCGGTGACTTCGAGATCGCGTCCGGCAGGGCCACCCCGAACGCCGAGTCCAGGAACGCGTTGAGGTTGCCGCCCCAGCCGACCGCGATCGCGGCGACCGACACCCCGTACTCCAGGATCAGGTCCCAGCCGATGATCCACGCGACGATCTCGCCCAGCGTGGCGTAGGTGTAGGTGTAGGCGCTGCCGGAGACCGGGATGGACGAGGCCAGCTCGGCGTAGGACAGCGCGGAGAACGCGCAGGCCACCGCGGCGAGCACGAAGGACAGGATGACCGCCGGGCCGGCCACCCCGGCGCCCTCGCCGATCACCACGAAGATGCCGGTGCCGATGATGGCGCCGACGCCCATGGCGGTCAGCTGGGTGGCGCCGACGGCCTTCTTGAGCCCGTGGCCTTCCTCGGCGGTCTCGGAGACGAGCGATCGGACGTCGCGGATCGCGAAGATTCCCGGCCTTCGGTTCGCGCCTGTGACCATGCTGGGCCCACCCTCCACATGCCTCGGCGGCCGCGGGGAGTTCCGCCTGCGTGGACCCCGCCCGGCCGCGCCCCTGCCGTGGCCGCGACGCCCGCCAGCAGCGCCGGCCACCGCTGTCACCGTGGCCGTTCACCTGCGGAAACCGCAAGATGATCTGCATGATGTGACGAGTTTGCCCGCTGCACTTGCTGAAAGCGGCTCGCGGTGGGTGACCTGCCGGGCGCACTCGGTGTCCGCCCAGGTCACGGAAACGTCCGGCAGCCTGCGGGGTGAACCGCGGGCGTTGTAGCGTGGGCCCACGGGCAACCGGGTGCGGAGGTCGCAAGCATGGGCGAGGCCGTGATGACCACACGGCGTCAGGCGGACGGCGCGATCGTGGTCGACGTGCGCGGGTCGCTGGACGCGGCCACCGTCGACGCCCTGCGCCATGCGCTGGTGAGCACGCTGCACGCCGAGCGTCCGCTGACGATGATCGTCGATCTGACCTTCGTGACGTTCATGGACTCGATGGGCGTCGGCGCGCTGGTCTCCGGGCACAACGCGGCCCGCGAGACGGGCACCCGCTTCATGTTGCGCAACCCCAGCGAGTTCGTGCACCGCCAGCTGCGGATCACCGGCCTGGCGGAGATGTTCGGGCTGCCGTCGGCGACGCCGGGCCCGCAGACATACACCCCCTGAGAGTCCTGCCGGGCGGGCCGTCCGCCGGTTATGGTGCCGTCATGGAACCGGCGGTCGGGGCGTGGTGCGGCACCGCCGAGATCTGCTTCCGCCTCCAAGATCATGAACGTCGGCTGGTCTCGGTCCGGCTGCGCAGCGGCGTCGCGCGCGGCGACTTCGGCTACGACGACGAGACCCGCACCTGGCAGCTGCGGCTGCCCCGGCCACCCGTGCACCGCATCGAGTACCAGCTGGAGCTCGGCCACCGCGACGGCAGCACCGAGACCGTCGCCGACCCGGACAACCCGCGCCGCAGCGGCGACGTCTCGGTGCTGTGGTGCCCCGACTACCGCGAGCCCGACTGGCTGCACCTGCCGGTGGCCGCGGGCGGATGGCGCGACGTCTACCTGCCGCTGCCCAGCGTGCGCGGCGAGATGGTGGCCCGGGTCTGGTCACCGGACACCGCCACCGACCGGGTGCTGGTCGCCCACGACGGGCCCGACTTCCACCGGTACGGCGAACTGGGCCGGTACACCGCGGCGATGATCGGTGCGGGCCGGGTGCCGCCGTACCACCTGGTGCTGCTGCCGCCCGGCGAGCGCTTCGAGTGGTATTCGGCCAGTCCCGCGTACGCCCGGGCGCTGTCGCGCGACGTGCTGCCCAAACTCGCCGCCGAGCTGGGCACCGACCGCCCGGTGCTCGGCGCCGGCGCCAGCCTCGGCGCGCTGGCCATGCTGCACGCCCAGCGCCGCCACCCGGAGCAGTTCGCCGGCCTGTTCCTGCTGTCCGGCAGCTTCTTCCAGCCGCGCCACGACCGGCAGGAGTCCGGCTTCCGGCGGTACCTGCGGATCGTCCGGTTCACCGGCCGGGTGCTGCGCGCGCCCGCCCTGCCCGGGCCGGTGCCCACCGTGATCACCTGTGGTGCGGTGGAGGAGAACCTGGCGAACAATCGGGACATGGCGGAGGCCCTGGGCCGGCACGGCTACCCCGTCAGCTTCACCGAGGTCCCCGACGCGCACAACTGGACCGGCTGGCGCGACGCCCTCGACCCGCACCTGACCACGCTGCTGCGGACAGTGTTCCTTTAACGGGAGGCGCCAATGGCCGACGTCGAGCACACCATCGGACTGCTGCTGGGCACCGAGGACGACTGGCCGCGGGCGTACGAGGCGTTGCTGCGCCGCGTCGGCGTGGTCACCGACGCGCAGGGCCGCACCCACCGCACCCGCAGCGTGCGGGTCACCATCGAGCCGTTCAACCTGCGTGACTCGCCGCAGCACGACCTGGTCATCGACCGGCTGGCCTACTGGTACTACCACCCCCGCGAGTGGCTCAAGAAGATCGCGCTGATGGACGACGTGTACCTGCTGAACAGCCCGTTCACCTTCCAGTCGATGGAGAAGCACGCGGCCTACTGCGCGATGCTGCGGCTCGGGCTCAAGGTGCCGGAGACCGTGCTGGTGCCGTTCAAGAACCCGCTGGACAACTCCCGGTGGGCGTACACCTCGGCGCGGTACAACCAGCCGTTCGACCTGGAGGCGCTGGCCGAGTCCGTGGGCTATCCGATGTACATGAAGCCGTACGACGGCGGCGCCTGGGTCGGCGTCTCCAAGATCCGTAACGTGGCCGAGCTGCACGCGGCGTACGACGCCTCGGGGGAGCGGCTCATGCACCTGCAGGCGGCCGTCGAGGACTACGACGTCTTCGCCCGCTCGCTGACCATCGGCCCCGAGACCATGGTGATGAAGTTCCGCCCCGAGCTGGGAATGCACGAGCGGTACGCGGTCGACCACAGCTTCCTCAGCGCCGCGGTCGGCGACGAGGTGGTGACGATCTCCCGGCTGGTCAACGCGTTCTTCCGGTGGGAGTTCAACAGCTGCGAGTCGCTGATCAAGGGCACCGAGGTGCACCCGATCGACTACGCGAACGCCTGCCCGGACGTCGCGGTGACCTCGCTGCACTACTACTTCCCGTGGGCGATGTCGGCGCTGCTGCGCTGGACCGTCTACTGCGTCGTGACCGGCCGCAAGCCCCGGCTGGACACCGACACCGCCGAGTACTTCGTCATCGCCGACGACCCCGGCCTGGGCTACGAGCAGAAGCTCGCCCGCTACCGCCGGCTCGCCGACGACTACTTCGAGATCGACCGGTACGAGGAGTTCTGCGCCCAGCACCTCAGCCACGTCGACAAGATGGTCGCCGACTGGGTGGGCTCGGAGGAGTTCCGCTCGCTGCTGCGCGAGACGGTCCGCTCGATGTACCCGCCGCACGAGCACGAACGGTTCCTGGGCCACTTCACCGGGCTCATCGACGCCTGGCTGCGCGACCATGGCTGATCTCGGGCGCGCCGTCTCGTTCGCCACGTCGCTGTACAGCAGCCGGCTCGGTTACGCGTACCACGGTTACCTGCGGCGCGACCCGATGTCGCTGCTGCACCTGCGGCCGGGCCGCGACGACCCGTACGCGATCTACCGCGGCATGCCCCGCTTCGGGCCGACCCGGATCGGCAACTGGGTGACCACCAGCCACCAGCTCTGCAACACCGTGCTGCGGGACCGGCGCTTCGGCGTGCGCGCCGCCGAGCTGACGGCCGCGCCGAACACCGCCGACGAGTTCGACATGTCCTTCCTGGACATGGACCCGCCGGACCACACCCGGCTGCGGCGGCTGGCCCAGCCCGCGTTCAGCCCGAAGCAGATGACCGGCTACCGGCCCCGGATCGAGCGCACGGTCGACCAGCTGCTCGACCGGGCCGCGGCGGCGGGGGAGTTCGACCTGGTCTCCGCGTACGCGGCGCCGCTGCCGATCACGGTGATCACCGATCTGCTGGGCGTCCCGGACGCCGACGCGGACCGCTTCGCCCGGTACGGCACCGTCATCGGCAGCGCGCTGGACGGCATCCACTCGCTGTCCCACGCGGCCCGCCTGCAGGCCGCCGACCGGGACCTGCGCGCGCTCTTTCAGCGCCTGTTCGAGCTGCGCCGCCGCGAGCCGGCGGACGACCTGGTGAGCCGGATCGTGGCGGCCGAGGGCGACCGGATCCAGTCCCGCGAGATGGTCCCGATGTGCAACCTGCTGCTGGTCGCGGGCTTCGAGACCACGGTCAACCTGGTGGGCAACGCGGTCAACGCACTGCTCGACCACCCGGAGCAGTGGGCGGCGCTCTGCGCGGACCCGGCCGGCCTGGCCGCCGCGGCGGTCGAGGAGACGCTGCGGTACGACCCGCCGGTGCAGCGGACGGCCCGCTGCGCGCTGGAGGACGTGGCGCTCGACGGCCACCTGGTGCGCCGCGGCCAGTTCGTGGTGACGCTGATCGGCGCGGCAAACCGTGACCCGGCGGTGTTCACCGACCCGGACACGTTCGACATCTCCCGGGTGCAGACGGCGGACCACCTGGCGTTCTCCAGCGGCATCCACTACTGCGTGGGGCAGCCGCTGGCCCGGCTGGAGGCGGAGGTGGCGCTGCGGCGGCTGGCCGAGCGGATGCCGCACCTGCGCCGAGCCGGTCCGTTGCGCCGGCGCAGCTCCAGCATCGTGCGCGGGCCGATCCGCCTGCCGGTGCGCTCGGGCGCCCGGGCGCTGTCCGCGCAGCGCTGAGACCGGCCGGCCCGCCTATGCTGGTCGATATGGTGAGCCTGCGGGCCGGCGCGGGAGCGGCGGTGCTGACCGGGGCGCTGCGGGGTCTGCTCCGCGGCCTGCCGCTGGTCGTCGGGTGCGTGCTGGCCGGCGACCTGCTGGCGGTGGTCCTGGTGCTGCCGTCCGCGCTGCTCGGCGTGGCGCCGGGCATCCCGATCACCGTCGGGCTGCTGCTCCTCTCCGGGTACGCAGTGCGGAAGATCTTCCTGGCGCGTCGCGGCCCGGACGGACGACAGCGCAAGCGGTCCCGGGCGCCGCATCCCGAGCCCCGCCGCCCGCGACACCGGGTCGGCTACCGGCAAGCCGCCGCGGAACTCGGCTTCTTCGGCTACGCCGGCGGCATCCTGGTCGCCCACATCATGGTCGTGGTGGCGGTCAACGCCTGGCCGGACCGGGTGAAAGCCCTGCCGCTGCCGGTGTTGTTCGCGGCACTGCTCGCCGTCTGCCTGGCCGGCTTCGGCGGCGTCGTGCTGTACCGCGTCCACCTGCACGACCGGCTGGGTGAACGGCGTCTGCGCCACCCGCACAGGAGACCGGCGCACGGCTGGTCCCGGGGTTCCGGACCGTCGGCCGACGGGGTCGGTGACTACGCCGATTCCGGCGCCGCCGACGGCGGGGACTGAGCCGGCGCGGGCGGGCGGCGGCGGGTCGCCGCGTACAGGCCCAGGAGCACGAGCGACAGCACGATCAGGCACGGGCCGAGCACCTGTTCGCCCAGGCGGTCGATGAGCACGCCGACGCCGGCCGGAATCAGCGCCCCGCCGAGCCCGGACGCGCCGATCTGGACACCGATCGTCCGGTCGGCGTGTGCCGCGCCGACCCGGTCCTTGGTCGTCAGGGTGAGCAGCGGGAACACCGGCGCCGCCGCGAAGCCGATGACCATCAGGCCGGCCACCGCCGGCCAGCCCGGTCCCGGCACCGCCACCAGGACCGAGCCGGTCACGAGTCCGAGCAGGCTGCCGACCAGGATCCGGGTGGTGCCGACCCGCTCGACGACAAAGCCCTGCACCACCCGCCCGGCGAACAGGCTCGCCCAGTACGCCGACACGCACACCCCGGCGACCGCCGCGCTCACCCCGCGCCCGTTGGTCAGATAGAGGAACGCCCACAGCCCGGCGGTGATCTCCAGCGCCACGTAGACGGCGAAGGCGGCGGCGCTGAGCCACACCGCCGGGATCACCAGAGTCGCCGCGATCCGGGTCGCCGCGGGTGCCGGCTCGCCCGGGCCGGTCGCCGGCTGCCGGGCGCCGTGCCGGGCCCAGGAACGAGCCGTGACGATGAACGCCAAGGCCAGCAGCGCCTGCCCGGAGGCGACGATGCCGTACCCCCAGTGCCAGGACAGCCCGCCGCTGAGCACCGCCGTCATGATCAACGGTCCGATGGCGACGCCGAGACCGAAGAAGGCGTGCATCCAGTTCATGTGCTTCGGCCCGAACGCACCGGCCGCGTAGGCGTTCAGGCCGGCGTCGATCGCGCCACCGCCGAAGCCGGCGATCAGGGCGCAGGGCACCAGGAACGCGAAGCCGGGCGAGATCGCGTAACCGGCCAGCGCGAGACCGGCCAGCGCGGTGCTGCCGGCGAGCAGCCGGCCCACCCCGAGCCGGGCGATGCTGAACCCGGCGGCGACACTGGAGACCAGGTAGCCGGCCGTACCGGCGAACAGCAGAAGCCCGACGGCGTCCGTGCCGACCCGGAACTCACCGGCGATCGACGGCCAGCCGACACCGAGCAGGCCGTCGGGCAGGCCGAGGCTGATGAACGCGAGATACGCCAGCAGCAGCACCGCGGCCCCCACCACGGGCACCGCGGCCGGCTTGGTGGCCGGGGGCGCGTCCCGGGGTGGCGGGGGTGGGGCGGCGGCGTCGGGCGGCGGCGGATTCACGGGGCCATCGTGGCACGGGGAGCGGGCCGGGATCGGCCGGGCGGCGGAGGTCGCCCCGGCGGGCGCGCCGGAAGTTGTCGGGGGGTCGGCCTAGAGTTCAGGGCGTGCACATCCGGATCGAGGGCAGCGAGCTGCCCGGGCAGCCAGGCCGCGCGCAGGCCGACGCGCTGCGGCTGGGCCACGTGCACGTCGGCGTGCAGCGCAAGAGCGAGGTCGTCGACCGGGTCAGCGCCGCCGCGCCCGCCGCGGTCTGGCAGTTCGAGGTCACCAGCAGGGAGGTCGACGGGCTGCTCGACGTCGGCGGGCCCTACGTGCACGGCCGGCCCGGCGCGCGCTTCCTCTACCTGAGCTGGGGCGCGCTCGACGGCGACGCGTTCGCGATGTTCCGGCGCGCCAAGCTGCTGTTCGGCGACATCCCCACCGACCTGCTGCGCGCGGCGCACGACACCGGCGGCGTGCTGGTCGCCCGCCTCGGCCTCACCGACGCCGACGGCGGCCCGCGCTGCGCCCGGGTCCGTCCACCGGACATCACCTGGCAGCTCGCGTGACGGCAGCCGATGCCGCGGTGACGGTGCTGCACGGCCTGATCGCCCGCGACGGCACCCTCAACCTCTGGGCCGAAACCGACCGCGCCTGCCCGCCCACCACCGATCTCGCCATCGGAGAGCCGGCCGGCGCGGCCGGCCGGGATCCCTCGGCGGCCTCTCCCGGCGGCGCCTCCGACCCGCCCGCCGTGCCTCGGCGTTCCCGGCCTCGGGGGTCCGTCCCCGAGCACAGCTTCGCGGTGCCGCCGGACGAGCCGGCTCGGCCGGCGGCGTTGCCTGTCGGTTCGGCTCGGGCTGCGGCGTTGCCTGTCGGTTCGGGTCCGGCCGCGACGCGGGCGCAACCGTCGGTCGGGGCTGCCCGGGCCGCGGCGCTGCCGCGCGCTGTCGGGTCGGGTTTGGCCGCGACGCCGGCGCAATCGCCTGCCCGGGCCGTGACGGTGGTGCTGCCTTCCACGAGCGCCGGCCCCCTGCCGTCGCCGCTGCTCGGGTTGCCGCCGCGGCGGGGGGAGCCGCGGTTGCGGGCCTGGTCCGTGCCCGCCGTCGCCGTGCCGTTCGTGACCGAGGAGCTTGCCGATGAGTTCGGTGGCCGCGCCGCGCCGTCGTTGAGCTATCTCGCCGAGGTCTGTGCCTTCGCCGCTTCGCTGGTCGAGCGGGGGCGGGTGCTGCCGGGCGTGACCACCGGCGGGCCACGGGCGCGGGCCGGGTGGCGGCCGGTGCTGACCGGTGTTGATGCGGTTCGGCACGCCGAGTTGGTGCGGCGGATGCCGGCCGCCTGCCGGGCCGAACGGGCCCGGCCCGGTGACGTCGACGGGCTGCCCGCGGCCGACACCCTGCACGCCGCGCTGCATCGGCTGGTCGACGGGCTGGTGCGGGCCCGGCTCGCCGAGGCCGGTGTGTCGCTCGGCGGCGCTGCCTGGCTGAGCGCGCTCACCGCCGCGCCGGAGTTCGACGCCGGGCCGGGTGAGCTCGATCCGCTCGCCGACGCCCTCGACGCCTGGCACGCCGAGGCCACCGGCGGGGCCGCCGTGCGGGTCTGCTTCCGGCTCACCCACCTGGACGACCTCGAGCCCGACGAGCCCGACGCGACGCAGCCCACCGGGTCGGACGCGACGCAGCCCACCGGGTCGGACGCGACGCGGCCCGACGAGCCCGACGCGACGCGGCCCGACGAGCCCGACGCGACGCAGCCCACCGGGTCTGATGCCGCCGGCTCGGCAGGGGCCGATGCCGCCGGCCCGGCTGGGTCTGATGTCGCCGGCTCGGCTGGGGCCGAGGATGCCTGGCTGCTCGAGTTCCTGCTGCAGCCGCTCGACGAGCCCAGCCTGCTGGTCACCGCCGCCGACGTGTGGCGGGACCGCACCGCCCCGCTGCGCCGCTGGACCCACCATCCGCATGAGCGGCTGCTCGCCGGGCTCGGTCGGGCCGCCCGGCTGTTCAGTGATCTTGATGCCGCGTTACGGGTCGCGCGGCCGGCCGAGCTTGTGCTCGACACCGAGGGCGCGCACCGGTTCCTGAGCCATGCCGCGCTGCTGGAGCAGGCCGGCTACGGCGTCCTGCTGCCCGCCTGGTGGCGGGAGCCGCAGAGTCTCGGGCTGGCGCTCGACGTGCGGCCGCGGGAGGGCATCGCCGCCGTGCTGCGGGACGACGCCGCCGATCTGGCCACCATGGTCAGCTACAACTGGGGGCTGGCGCTGGGCGGGCGCACGCTCACCGAGGACGAGCTCGCCGACCTGGCCCGGGTCAAGGTGCCGCTGGTCAAGCTGCGCGGGCGCTGGGTCTATCTGGACCCGGAACGGCTGCGGGCCGGGCTGGAGTTCCTGCGGCGCGGCGGGGGCACGATGCGCGCCGGGGACGCGTTGCGGCTGGTCCGGCTGCTGCCGCCCGAGGAGTTGCCGCTGCCGGTGACCGCTTTCGGTGGCACCGGGTGGCTCGCCGACCTGCTGGCCGGCCGGCTCGGCGAGCGGCTGGAGCTGCTCGATCCGCCCGCGGGGCTGGCCGGGCAGCTCCGGCCGTACCAGCTGCGGGGTTTCTCCTGGCTGGCCTTTCTCGACGGCCTGGGGGTCGGCGCCTGCCTGGCCGACGACATGGGCCTGGGCAAGACCGTGCAGTTGCTCGCCCTGCTGCTGCACCGCCGGAGCGGGCCGACGCTGCTGATCTGTCCGCTGTCGGTGCTGGGCAACTGGCAGCGGGAGGCCGCCCGGTTCGCGCCGGGCCTGCGGGTCCGGGTGCTGCACGGCGCCGACCGGCCCGAGCCGGCCGAGCTGCTCGACGGCGCGGACGTGGTGCTGACCACGTACGCGATCGCCACCCGCGATGCCGACGCCCTGGCCGCCGTGGCCTGGGACCGGGTCGTGCTCGACGAGGCCCAGCACATCAAGAACAGCGCCGCCGGCGTGGCCCGCGCCGTGCGTCGCTTCCCGGCACGGCACCGGGTCGCGCTCACCGGCACCCCGGTCGAGAACCGGCTCGCCGAGCTCTGGTCCATCCTGGACTTCCTCAACCCCGGCCTGCTGGGCAGCGCGCACCGGTTCCGCGCCCGCTATGCGGTGCCGATCGAGCGGTACGCCGATGAGGACGCCGCCGCCCGGCTGCGGCACGCCACCCGGCCGTTCATGCTGCGCCGGGTCAAGGCGGACCCCTCGGTCATCACCGACCTGCCCGACAAGCGGCACACCCGGCACCTGTGCGGGCTGACCGCCGAGCAGGCCACCCTCTACCAGGCCGTGCTCAACGAGATGACCGAGCGGCTCAAGGAGGAGACCGAGATCCGCACCAAGGGCATCGTGCTGTCCGCGATGACCAAGCTCAAGCAGGTCTGCAACCATCCGGCGCAGCTGCTCGGCGACGGCTCGCCGCTGCCCGGGCGCTCCGGCAAGCTCGAACGCCTCGAGGAGATCCTGGACGCCGCGCTGGCCGAGGGCGAGAGCGTGCTGTGCTTCACCCAGTTCGCCCGCTTCGGCGCGATGCTGGTGCCGCACCTGGCCGCGCGGTTCGGCGTACCGGTGCGGTATCTGCACGGCGGGACCGCCCGCCGGGAGCGGGACGCGATGGTCGCGGCCTTCCAGGCCGACCAGCGGCCGGGCGTCTTCGTGCTGTCGCTCAAGGCCGGCGGCACCGGGCTGAACCTGACCGCGGCCAACCATGTCGTGCACGTCGACCGCTGGTGGAACCCGGCGACGGAGACCCAGGCGACCGACCGGGCGTTCCGGATCGGCCAGCGCCGCGACGTGCGGGTGCACACCCTGGTCTGCCTGGGCACCCTGGAGGAACGCATCGACCGGCTGATCACCGACAAGGGCGTGCTGGCCGCGCGGGTGGTCGGCAACGGCGAGGGCTGGCTCACCGGCCTGAGCACCGACGACCTGCGGTCGCTGCTGGAGCTGTCCCCGGAGGCCGTCGGTGAGTGACCGCTTCTCGGCCCCGTTCCTGGCGATGATCGAGTCGCTGCGGATGGCGCCGACGTTCGCCCGCGGCCGCCGGGACGCCCGCGCCGGGCACGTCCGGCACCTGGCGATCTCCGGCAGCCTGGTGATGGCCCAGGTGCGCGGCCCGGACGACCCGGCGGTGCACCGCTGCCGGATCGCGGTCCGGGCGTTCGGCGCCGCGGAATGGTCCCGGATCGAGGACGACCTGGCGGCCCAGGCCCGGTACGTGGCCGACCTGCTGGCCGGCCGGATGCCGCCGGACATCAACGAGGTGTTCGCCCGGGCCGGCCTGACCCCGCTGCCGCTGTCGCTGGACGAGGTGGCGATGGACTGCTCGTGCGAACGCTGGCCGTTGCCGTGCGTGCACCTGGCGGCGACCTTCTACGCGCTGGCCGAGTCGTTCGACATGGACCCGTTCGGCGTGTTCACCTGGCGAGGCCGCGGCCGCGACGAGTTGCTGACCCGGCTGAGCCAGCTGCGCGGCACGACGACGCCCCCGGCGCCGGCGGAACCCGCGGCCCGGGAGGCCGGGCTGGGCGAGCTCGCGGACTTCTGGGGCGGCGGCGCGGCGGCGGTTTCGCTCCCGGTCGCGGACGCGGGCCGGCCGGACCTGCTGCTGGACCAGCTCGACCCGCCGCCGCTGCGGCCGGGCGGCGTGCCGCTCATCGAGATCCTGCGTCCGGCGTATCGCGCGCTGCCCCCGGACCCGGCCGCGGGATAGGCTGGAGAGTGGACACGACACACCAGAAAACCTTCGAACGCTACCTGTACGCCGGCGCGATCATGCGGGACGCGGACGGGGTCGCCGCCCTGTTCACCGAGGACGGGGTCTTCGAGGCGCCACTGGTCCCGCCCGGTCACCCGCTGCCGCGCCGCCTCGAGGGCCGCGAGGCGATCCGCGCCGGCATCGGCGCTTACCACCGGCACCCGGCCTTCCAGGTCACTGTGGACGCGGCGCGGTCCGCGTACGTCCGGCACGACACCGCGGACCCGGATGTCTTCGTGGTCGAGATCGACACAGTCCTGGCCGGAGCGGGCGGGCCGCCGGTGACGATGTCGCTGGTGCAGATCTACCGGCTCCGCGACGGGCTGATCGCCCAGCTCCGGGACTACTTCGCGCCGCCCGACCCGGCACAGCGCATCCCCTGAGCGCCCGAGCCGGTCAGCTCGGGGCGGCCGGTCAGCTCGGGCGGCTGCGGAAGGCCGCCTGCACCTCGGCGGGTGCGGCCGCGATCGCGTCCAGGTCGGGCTCGGCGGCCGTGACGTGGGGCAGGTGCACGATCAGGTCGTAGGCCTCCGCCGGGTCCAGGTCGCTGTAGTAGCTGCCGAACCGCTGCCGGCCCGCGCCGCGGACCGCCTCCGCGTCCGTCTCGGACAGCCGCCGCAGATCCGTCGCGAACGGCTGGTCGCAGCTCGCCTCCATGAGCGCGTCGAGACTGCCGGCCTCCGGCGCCCCCAGCTCGGTGAACAGTGTGCCGGTGTAGAAGTCCGGACCCGTGTTGAGGGTCTGGCCGGTCCCCGTCGTCATGCCGATCGCCAGGTAGCCGTCCCCGAGCCGGTCGGCCAGGTGCGTGCCCATCGTCGGGAACGGCGGCAGGCCGGGCATCGTGCCCGGCACGCGCTGGATGTGGCCGTTGTGCGCGGCGAGGATGACCCGCTCATGCCGGGCGAGGAGCCACTCCACCGTGTCCGCCATCGCGGCGTCCCGCAGGGTCATCATCGCGGGCTGGTCGCCGCGGGCCAGCGCGCGGGCCACCGCGTCCAGGGTGACCGTGAGCCGCATCGACCGCAGCGCGCGGTCGTACGCCTCGGCTCCGGTGCGGCGCGCGTAGGACAGACGGCCCGCCGCCAGCCGGGCGGCGAGGTCGGCCAGCCCGGCGGTCAGCGCGTCGCGGCGCTCCGCCGGCAGCCCCAGGTACGCCGCGATGGTCGCCGGCGCGGAGAACGCCGACGCGGCCGCGAAGGTCGCGGCGGTCTCCCGCAGCGCCGGGTCCACCGGGGAGCCGGGGTCGGCCCGGTCGAGATAGTCCCGCACCGCGTCCAGGCCCGGCAGCAGCGACGCGTTCGAGCCCGGCAGGTCGATGCCCGCGAAGGCGATCGGCTCCGGGTGCCGCCGCAGCCATTCCAGCTGGTCGCGCATCGGCTGCCAGAGGCCCATCAGCGAGGTCAGCCCGCCGGCCAGCACCGCGCCGAGCTCGCCGTCGCCGCCGCGGACCCACTCGTCGGCACGCGCGCCCTCGACAAAACCCGACTCCATCGCGTACGCCCGGAAGCCGTGCCGGTCGACCAGGTGCCGCAGCAGCCGGTGGCGCAGCCGGTAGGACTCGCCGTGGTAGTGCGCGCTCTCGCCGACGGCCACGACACGCGCGGCGCCGACGGCCTCGTCGAGCCAGCCCAGGTCGTCCGGCGCGCCGTCCGGATCCAGCGTGCGCAGCGGGTGCACCGCCCCGTCGCCGAGCTTGTTCTCCGCCATATCGCTCCATTCCCAGTTTCGGGAACGGTACCAGATGTGGGATCGTTGTGGGGTGGAGACCGTGGACCTGTTGCTGCACCCCGTCCGGCTGCGCATCGTGTACGCCCTGTCCGGCGGGCGGGTCCGGACCACGGCTGAGTTGTGCGAGCGCCTCACCGACGTACCGAAGACGACCGTGTACCGGCACGTCGGGCTGCTGGCCGCCGGGGGAGTGCTGGAGATCGCCGCCGAGCGGCGGGTCCGCGGCGCGGTCGAGCGGCACTACCGGCTGCGCCGCGACCGGGCGGCGATCGACCCTGAGGCCGGCGCCGCGATGTCGCTGGAGGACCACCGGCAGGGCTTCGCCGCGGCCATGGCCGCCCTGCTCGCGGAGTTCGGCGCCTACCTCGACCGGCCCGGCGCCGAGCCGTACGCCGACCTGGTCGGCTACCGCCAGGGCATCCTGTGGCTCAGCGACGAGGAGCTGGCCGAGGCGGCCGGCCAGGTGCAGGCCGTGCTCGCCGCGCGGGCCGGCAACCCGGCCACGCCGGAGCGCCGGCCGCGGCTGCTCAGCCTGATCCAGTTCCCGACCGAGGAACCGCCGCCGTCAGCCGGCCCGGTGGCCGGTGGGCGCTCATAGCGGCTCCACCACCTCGGATTCGCCGGGGACGCCCTCGCGCACCCGGACCGGCGGGCCGCCGCGGCGCGGCCGCACCTGATAGTCCCGGAAGGACATCGGCAGCCCGCGTGCGGTGTACGGGTCCGCGCCGTCCATCACCTGGATGTGCACGTGCGGCTGCATCGAGTTCCCCGAGTTGCCGCAGTCGCCGACGAGTTGGCCGGCCGCGATCGGCTCGTCGGGGCGTACCCGGACCGAGCCGGACCGCAGGTGGGCCAGCACCACGAAGCCGGCACCGTCCGCCAGCTCGAGGATCACGTGGTTGCCGGCCAGGCCGCCCGCGCCCCGGCGGGCCCGGCTGCCCTGGGTCAGGGCGTACGGCACCCGGGAGACCTGCGACCGCCGCGCCACCAGGTCCGGCACGCCGTCGAGCACCGACACCACCCGGCCGGCCGCGGGCGCCAGGATCGGCTCGCCGAACGCGTGGAACCGCTCCACCGGCTCGGTGGCCAGCAGCGTCCGCCAGTCCCGGACGGTGGCCGTGCGCCGCCCGCGCACCGCGATGAAGTCCATGGCGTACGTCGTGGCGAACAGATGGGTGCCGTGGCTCGGCACCTTGCGGGCGGGGCTGTTGCGGGCCAGCCAGGTGCTCCGGAACGGCAGCGCCAGCATGATCATCCCCGCACTCTACAAAGGCGGGACGACGTCATCCGGTTGACGGCCGGCCGCCCGGCGGGATTAGCTCGGTGTGCAGCCGCGCAGCCGGCTCGCGCCCGGTGACGGAAAACCGGGTGCAAACAACGGAAGAAGGGGTCCCGGGCAAACCGGACCGAAAGCCTCCTTCTCGACGGCACGGCCGTCGGGGCAATGCCTGCCGCGCTCATTGAATGCAACAGACCTGCATATCGGCGGCATTGACTCCCGACGATGAATTTCCTTATGTTTTCCGCAAGCGTTTCGGTGATGTTACGGCGCGCGGTGCGCGTGCGATATCCAGCCGCTCCCGCCATTTCCCGCACCGCCCGGAAACGGAGGATCCGCCATGCGCAAAAAAGCGATGCTCGCCGCCCTCGGCGCCGCCGCGCTGACCGTTCTGCTCGGGATCGCCGGCCCGCGGGCCGCCTTCGCGGACACGTTCTTCTCCGACACCTTCGACGACGGCGACGCGAGCGGCTGGGCGAAGACAGGCGGCAGCTGGTCGGTGGTCGCCGACGGCTCACCGGCGTACCGGCAGGCCAGCACCGGGGCGAACGCCAAGACCCAGGCCGGCGACCCGGCCTGGACCGACTACACCGTGCGGGCCCGGGTCAGGCCGATCACCTTCGCGACCCCCGCCCGCTCGGTCGGCATCACCGCCCGCAGCACGTCGATGAGCAGCTACTACGCCCTGGTGCTGACCGGCGGCGGCGCGGCCCAGCTGCAGCGCGTGGCGAACGGCACGGTCACGACGCTGGGCACCGCAGCGGTCGGCGTGACGCCCGGCACCTGGTACACGCTCGCCCTGCGCGTCACGGGCTCCGCCCTCGCCGGCTCGGTCAACGGCACGCAGGTCGTGCAGGCGGCCGACACCGCGTTCGGCGCGGGCCGGATCGGGCTGGTCACCTCGTACGCGTCCGCCTCGTTCGACGACGTGGTCGTCGAGACCCCCGCGCCGGGGCCCGACCCGACCGCCAGCACGCCGCCGACCCCGCCGCCGGACCCCGGCAGCTGCCGGGTCGCCGGCTCGCCGGCCGGCTTCGCGTCGGTCGACGCCGAGGGACAGCGCGGCACCACCGGGGGTACGGGCGGAGCCACCGTCGCGGTCGACACGGCCGCCGAGCTGCTCGCCGCCATCGCCCGCCCGGAGCCCCTGACGATCTGCGTCAGCGGGACGATCACCCTGCCCGCCGGCATGTACGACGTCACCTCGGACAAGTCGATCGTCGGGGTGGGCGCCACCGCGGGCATCACCGGGGGCGGCCTGAACATCGGCCTGCCGGTCTCCACGGTCACGACGCCGCCGGCCGACGCCGTGCACAACGTGATCATCCAGAACCTGTCGTTCCGCAACGCCAGTGACGACTCGATCAACGTGCAGATGTTCAGCCACCACGTGTGGATCGACCACAACGACCTGGCCCAGGGCTACGACGGCCTGATCGACATCAAGCGGGGCTCGTCGTACGTGACGGTGTCGTGGAACCACACCCACCACCACACCAAGAACATGCTGCTGGGTCACGACGACAACAACGGCGCCCAGGACACCGGGCGGCTGAAGGTCAGCTACCACCACAACTGGTTCGACGCGACGCCGCAACGCAATCCGCGGGTCCGGTTCGGCGAGCCGGTGCACGTCTACAACAACTACTACTTCTCCAACACCGACACGGGCGTGGCCTGCCAGAACACCGCCGGCTGCCTGGTCGAGGGCAACTACTTCGAGGACGTCGAGGAGCCGGTGACCAACACGTACGCCGGTCCGGCGGGTCGCTGCGTGGCCCGCACCAACGTGTTCGTCGGCGAGTCCGGGGCGCCCGACTGCTCGGGCCCGGTGCAGGAAGCGAGCGCCTACTACGCGTACACCCTGGACGACCCGAACGCCGTCAAGGCGATCGTCACCGCCGGCGCCGGAGTGGGACGCGTCTGATGTCAGGAGGAGTGCACATGCCATCCACGAGGGCCCGGCACGGCCTGCTCGCCGTGCTCGGCGCCGCGCTGACCGCCCTCACGCTGGTGCTGGGCCTGACCGGCAGCGCCCAGGCCGCGACCCTGTTCACCGACGACTTCGCCGACGGCAACGCCACCGGGTGGTCCACCAACGGCGGCAGCTGGTCGGTGACCACCGACGGCACCCCGGCCTACCGTCAGTCCGGCACCGGGGCCGACGCCCGGGCGCTGACCGGCTCGGCGGGCTGGACCGACTACGCCGTGCAGGCCCGGGTCAAGCCGACCGCCTTCAGCGGCAGCAACCGCTTCGCCGCGGTGCTGGCCCGGGTGCAGAGCAGCACCAGCTACTACTACCTGGCGCTGCGGTCGAACAACACCGTCGAGCTCAAGCGCCTCGAGGGCGGCTCGTCGACCACGCTGGACACCGCGTCGCTGACGGTCACCGTCGGCACCTGGTACACCCTGCGGCTGGAGGTCGTCGGGACCACCCTGCGCGGCTCGGTCAACGGCCAACTGCTCACCGAGGCCGTCGACAGCCGCTGGTCAGCCGGCCGGATCGGCGTGGCCACGTTCTCCACGGCGGCGACCTTCGACGACGTGCAGGTGAGCACCGGCGGTGGCGGGGAACCCAGCGGCACGCCGTCGGTCCCGCCGTCCCAGCCGCCACCCGCGCCGAACGCCGCCGACGGTTGGGCCTCGGTCAACGCCTGGGGCCAGAACGGCACCAGCGGCGGTGCCGCCGGGCCGACCGTCACCGTCTCCACCGCCTCGGCGTTCCTGGCCGCGATCGCCCAGGCCGGCCCGCTCGTCATCCAGGTGCAGGGCACCCTCGCCCTGCCCGGCCCGATGCACGACGTCACGTCGGACAAGACCATCGTCGGGCTCGGCTCGTCGGCCGCGCTCACCGGCGGCGGGCTGAACATCGGGCTGCCGATCGACGACGACATCACCAGCCCGCCGGCCGACGCGGTGCGCAACGTCATCGTCCGGAACCTGTCCTTCCGGAACTGGGCCGACGACGCCGTCAACGTGCAGATGTTCAGCCATCACGTGTGGATCGACCACAACACCTGGACCACCGGCGCGGACGGCGGCGTCGACATCAAGCGCGGCTCGTCATACGTGACGGTGTCGTACAACCACGCCGACGGTACGGACAAGAACATGCTGCTCGGCCACGACGACGGCAACGCCGCGCAGGACGTCGGGCGGCTGAAGGTCAGCTACCACCACAACTGGTTCGACGCGACGAACCAGCGCAACCCGCGGGTGCGCTTCGGCGACCAGGTGCACGTCTACAACAACTTCTACAACGACACCGGCAACTACGGTGTCGCGTCCACCGAGGATGCCGGGGTCCTCGTCGAGGGCAACTCGTTCGAGAACGTGGACGACCCCTACCACCTCGGCGAGGCGTCGTCGGGGCCGGGCCGGATCGTGGCGCGGGACAACTGCTTCGTGAACTCGGGCACCCCGCAGGCCGGTGGGAGCGTGAGCGCGGTGCCGTACCCGTACACGTTGCTGCCGTGCGGTCAGGTCAAGGCCGTGGTGACCGCCGGGGCCGGTGTCCGATGAGGACCCCGGTGCCGGCGGCGGCGCCGGCCGCGGCGGCCGCCCTGCAGGTGCCCGCGCAGCCGGTCGCGGCGGCGGCCGTATCCACGATCGTGCCGGCCGGGGCCGGCACCGGGAAGGTGTGAACCGACTATGAGACGACTGCTGGTCCTCGCTGTCGTCGCCGCGGCGGCGCTGGTCGCGCCCGGCCCGAGCCACGCGGCGGCGGCGCAGGCCGACGGCTTCGCAAGCGTCGGCGGTGGCACCACCGGCGGGGCCGCCGGGCCGACCGTCACGGTCACCACCGGCGCCGCGCTGGCGCAGTATGCCGGGGCGAACACGCCGTACACGATCCTGGTCAGCGGCCGGATCGCCGTCGACGACATGATCACCGTGGTGGCGAACAAGAGCATCATCGGTGTCGGCGCCACCGCCGGGATCACCGGCGGCGGGCTGCAGCTGGGCTCCACCACCCGGCCCGGCACCAACGTGATCATCCGGAACCTCACCGTCAGCGCCGCCTCGGACGACTCGATCAGCGTCACCAACGCCGCGCACCACGTCTGGATCGACCACAACGAGTTCCTGCCGGGCTACGACGGATCGCTGGACATCAAGCGGAAGTCCACCTACGTCACGGTCTCCTGGAACCGTTTCCGGGGCACCGACAAGACGATGCTGCTGGGCCATTCCGACAGCTATTCCGCGGACGTCGGATATCTCAAGGTGACCTATCACCACAACTATTTCGACGGCGCGAATCAACGGCATCCCCGGGCCCGTTTCGGCGACCCGGTGCACGTCTACAACAACTACTACCGCGACATCGGGCTCTACGGCATCGCGTCCACCGAGAACGCCGGCGTGCTGGCCGAGGGCAACTACTTCGAGAACGTGCCGCACCCGTGCTACTCGGTGAGCGGCTACGCCGACAGCGGCCCGGGCCGGCTGGTGCAGCGGTCCAACGTGTTCGTCAACTCCGGTGCCTGCGAGGCGGGCGGCGCCGTCGCGGAACCCTCGGCCTACTACGCCTACCAGCTCGACGCCGCCGCGACCGTGCCGTCCACGGTCAGCGCCGGCGCGGGCGTCGGGAGAATCTGATGAAGCTCGGTTTGTGCGCTGTGCTGGTGGCGGCCGGCCTGACCGTCGCTGCCCCGGCCCACGCGGCCCCGGCCGGGTCGCCGGACGGCTTCGCCGCGGTCGCGGCGCTCGGCCTGTCCGGCACCACGGGCGGCGTCGGCGGGCCCACGGTCACCGTGGACACCACCGACGAGCTGCTGGAGGCGATCGACACGGTCGGCGCGCTGACCATCCAGGTGTCCGGCACCATCGCCATCACCAGCAAGCAAGGGGTCCGGCCGAACAAGACCATCGTGGGCCTGGGCAGCACCGCGACCATCACCGGCGGCGGCTTCGACTTCTACCGCTCGTCCAACGTGATCGTCCGGAACCTGACGTTCGTCGACGCCGAGGACGACGCGGTCAACGTGGGCCAGCAGTCGCACCACATCTGGATCGACCACAACACGTTCGTCCGCCCGGTGGACGGCTCGATCGACATCGTCCGCGGCGCCGACTACGTGACCGTGTCCTGGAACCACTTCGCCGGCACCGACAAGAGCATGCTGATCGGCCACTCCGACGGCGCCGCGTCCACCGACGTCGGCCACCTGCGGGTGAGCATCCACCACAACTTCTTCGACAACTCCCGCCAGCGGCACCCGCGGGTCCGCTTCGGCGAGCCGGTGCACGTCTACAACAACTACTTCCTCGGCAACGAGCTGTACGGGGTCGCCTCGACCATGAACGGCGGCGTGCTGGTGGAGGGCAACTACTTCAGCGGCGTGGCGCACCCGTGCCACTCGACCGGCGGGTACGCCGACAGCGGGCCGGGCCGGCTGGTCCAGCGCAACAACGTGTTCGTGGGCTCCGGCACGTGCGAGGCCGGAGGCACGGTGGCCGAGCCGCGCGGCTATTACGCGTACACGCTGGACGCCGCGGCGAACGTGCCGGCCCTGGTGGCGTCCGGGGCCGGCGCGGGCCGCTGAGCGAGCCGTGACGGTCGGGCCGCGGCGGTCGGGCCGCGGCGGTCGGGCCGCGGCGGTCGGGCCCGGACGCGACGATGGCGCCCGGGCCCCGCGGTCACCCGCCGAGGGGTCACCCGCTGAGCGGTCACCCGCCGAGCAGGTCCAGGACGCGCCGCGCCTGGGCCTCGGCCGTGCCCGGCGGGTTGCGGGCCGCGGCGGGACCGCCGGGCAGCAGCAGCCCCAACCAGAACATCGCCCACAACCGCCGCGCCGCGAGCAGCCGCCCCGGGTCGACGTCGAAGCGGCCGAGCGGGTCGACGCCCGCGCCCCGCCAGGACAGATGCTCCGCCATGAGCGCCAGCTCGGTCGCCGGATCGGAGACGGCGGCGTCCTCGAAGTCCACCACGCGCACCCGCCGGCCGTCCCACCGGTAGTTGGCCAGGTTCGGGTCCCGGTGCCCGAGCACCGTGACCGCCGGCCGGCGGGCCAGCAGTGCCGGATCGGGGCCGGTCCACCATCGCGCCGCCGCGTCGGACGCCGTGGCGAGGATGCCGGCGGCGGGTCGCGGCGCGGCGGTGAGCCGGCGGGCGACGCGCAGGTCGTCGGACCACGACCCCAGCCCGGCCACGTCGTGGTGCGGGACCTTCCACAACCGGGTGACCGCGTCCACCACCGCCGCCAGCTGCGGCTCGGACAGCGGACCGGCGAGCGGCTCGCCGGGCACCCGCGCCATGGTGACCGCCGGAGGACGGTCGTCGAGCCGCGCCGTGACCGGACGGGGTGCCAGGTCCGGGGCATGCCGGTGGACGTGCCGCAGCACGGCCCACTCCCGCCGATGCTCCCCGCGCCGCCACGAGGTGTACCGCTTGGTCACCCACGGACCGTCGAACGTCAGGTGGTGGGAGTGGGCCACGGCCGGGAGCCTACCGACCGGCGCCGCGCCGATAGGGTGTCCGGCATGGACTGGGTGGCCTGGCACGACGACTACGCCAACCCGGGATCCGTGCTCTCCGGGCGGCTGGCGGTCGTGCGGCGGATCATCCGGGAGGTCCTCGACGACCTGCCGGCCGGCCCGGTCCGCGCGGTCAGCATGTGCGCCGGCCAGGGCCATGACCTGCTGGGAGCGCTGGCGACCCACCCGCGGCGCGGCGATGTCCGCGCGCGGCTGGTCGAGCTGGACCCGCGCAACGCCGCGGTGGCCGAGGAACACGCCCGGCAGGCGGGCCTGCCGGGCATCGAAGTGGTACGCGGCGACGCCGGCCTGATGCGGCACTACCGCGACGTGGCGCCGGCGGACCTGGTGCTGGCGTGCGGGGTCTTCGGCAACCTGACGGACACGGACGTGCTGCGGACCGTCGAGGCATGCGCACAGCTGTGCCGCGAGGGCGGCACGGTGGTGTGGACCCGCCACCGGCGCCCGCCGGACCTGGTGCCGGTGATCGCGGACTGGTTCTCGGCCCGCGGCTTCGAGCAGACCCACCTCAGTGACCCGGCGGCCGGCTTCGGCGTGGGCGCACACCGCCTGCGCCACCCGCCGAAACCACTCCCGGGCCCCGACCGCATCTTCACGTTCATCCCGGAAAAGCAGCCACCCCCACCCTGACCGGCCGCCCCGCCGCCCGCGACCAGCACGAACAGGGCCTGAGCGCCGGTCGCAGGGAGCCGGCGCCGGTCAGGCCCGCCGGCACGCGCGTACCCCGGGCGGCAGCGGCGCCGCGCGCCGGGACACTGCCGTCACCGTACGCCCGCAGCGGCCAGTTGCGCCCCAGCCGGCGGTTCGTCGAGCTGCGGCGCCGGATCGGCACCGTCACGCCGAAGGTGCTCACGACGACCGTCACCAGGCGATCGGGGCGTAGTCCTTCAGGAAGACGCCGTACAGGTCCTCGCCCTGCTCGCCGCGGACGATCGGGTCGTACACCCGGGCCGCGCCGTCGACCAGGTCCAGCGGGGCGTGGAAGCCCTCGTCGGCCAGCCGCATCTTGGTCGGGTGCGGCCGTTCGTCGGTGATCCAGCCGGTGTCCACGCTGGTCATCAGGATGCCGTCGGTGAACATGTCCTCGGCGCTGGTGCGGGTCAGCATGTTCAGCGCGGCCTTGGCCATGTTGGTGTGCGGGTGCCCGGCGCCCTTGTAGCCGCGGGCGAACACACCCTCCATCGCGGACACGTTGACCACGTAGCGGCGCGGGAACGGCGACTGGGTCATCGCCGCGCGCAGCCGGCTGACCAGCACGAACGGGGCGGTCACGTTGCACAGCTGGACCTCGAGCAGTTCCAGCGCGTCGACCTCGTGGACCTTGTCGCTCCAGCTGTTGGTCGGCGCCAGGTCGGGCACCAGGCCGCCCGCGTCGATCGCGGTCAGCGCGGCGATCCGGTCCGGGGTGGCCGACCCGCCGGTCAGGGCCAGCGCCGTCAGCGCGTGCGGGCTGAACGAGGAGCCGTCGGTCAGCGAGGCCGGGTGCGCGGCCATCGCGTGCCCGCCCAGGTATTCCAGCTCCGGCAGGGGACCGTCGGGCAGCGGCGCCGACTCCGCCGCCACCAGGGCCGCGTAGGAGCCGGGGGAGCGCCGTACCGTCTGGGCCGCGTTGTTGATCAGAATGTCCAGCGGGCCGTGGGCCGCGACCGAATCGGCCAGCGCGACCACCTGGCCGGGGTCGCGCAGGTCGATGCCGACCACCCGCAGCCGGTGCAGCCAGTCCGCGCTGTCCGGCATCGCGGCGAAGCGGCGCACGGCGTCGTTCGGGAAGCGCGTGGTGATGGTGGTGTGCGCGCCGTCGCGCAGCAGCCGCAGCGCGATGTACATGCCGATCTTGGCGCGGCCCCCGGTGAGCAGCGCCCGGCGCCCGGTCAGGTCGGTGCGGGCGTCGCGGTGACCGTGGTTCTTCGCCGCGCAGGACGGGCAGAGCTGGTGGTAGAACGCGTCGACCTGGACGTAGCGCTGCTTGCAGATGTAGCAGCCGCGCGGCTGGCGCAGGATGCCCGCGGTGCTCGTGGCGGTGCCGGTGGCCAGCGGGATGCCGGCGGTCTCGTCGTCGATCCGGGTCGGCGCGCCGGTCGCGGTCGCGGCGGTCACCGCCCGGTCGTTGGCGAGGACGGCGTCACGGCGGTCCTTGCGGCGGCGCAGCTTCACGGTCTTGAACAGCCCGGCCGTGGCCCGCCGGACGGCCACCGCGTCGGGGTGTTCCGGGTCGAGCCGCTCGGCCTCCGCGATGATCTCCAGGCACAGGGCGAGGCGGGCGGGATCGATCCGGGCGCCGTCGGCGCCGGCGTATCCGGTGTCGGCGTGGCCGCCCGGCGCGGTGGACTCGTCCATGGTCGCGGTCATGCTCGTTTCCCGTCCCGGTAGAACCCCAACTCTCCCGGGGCATGGTACTGACTACGCCGGGTGCACGGCTGATCCGTGTGACCCGGCGGGCCAAAATAGCCGCATCACCGCCAAAACGGCGAATCGGCGGGTCAGGAGGGCGGCTCCTGGTGGTCGGACGGCAGTTCGAGGATGGCAGTGGTGTCGGTGCCGGGCTCGTCGGGCTCCGTCGCGCGCTCCTGGTCCTCGGCCCCGGTGTCCGCGCGGCCGTCGGCCGGCGGGGTGGCGGGGGAGGAGGCCGCGGCGACACGGCTGGCGAGATCGACCGTGACGGGCTGGCCGTCCGCCTCGAAGTCCGCCGTCGCGGAGCCGCCGCTGGTCGGTCCGCCCGAGGCCGGTGAGACCGGTGAGGGCGGTGAGACCGGGACGGTTGTGGTGCCCGGCTCGTCGAGGGTGATCCGGGACGGCGCGGGCAGCGGCGCCGACCCGGCCACCGGATACCCGGACGACACCCCGCCGGGGACGGGCGCGCCGGTGGAGAACTGACCGGGACCCGCCGGCGACACCGAAGCGGCGTATCCGCCCGCCGCCGGTGACACCGACGCGACCGGTGAGCTGGAGGCCGCCGGTGACACCGAGGCGACCGGTGACCCGGAGGCCGCCGGCGACACCGGCACGGCCGGTGAATCCGACCGGCTCTCCGGCTGCGGCGGCCACGCGGCCGGCGGTTCGAACCAGGACGCATGCCGGGGCACGGCCGCAGCCGCAGCCGCAGCCGCAGCCGCAGCGGACGCCACGGCCGGTCGGCCGACGGCCGGGTCCGGTGCCGCGTGCCGGCCCACCGACACCGTCGGGAACAGTTCCTCGTCCTCGTACTCCGCCAGCCCGGCCCGTTCCTGCAGCCGGCGCAGCGGGCCCGGCGCCCACCAGGCCGCGTCCCCCATCAGCTTGAGCACCGCCGGGACCAGCAGCATCCGGACCACCGTCGCGTCCAGGAACAGCGCCACGATCATGCCGACGCCGATGAAGCGCATCGTGGTCACCGAGGACAGCGCGAACGCGCCGGTCACCACGATCAGCAGGATCGCCGCCGCGCTGATCACCCGGCCGGTGCGGGCCAGGCCGGTGGTCACCGCCTCCGCCGTCGACGCGCCGCGGGTGCGGGCCTCGACCATCCGGGACAGCAGGAAGACCTCGTAGTCGGTGGACAGGCCGAAGACCACCGCCGCCATCAGCACCACGATGCCGACCTCGGGCGGCGCCGGGGTCACCTGCAGCAGGCCCGCGCCGTGGCCGTCCTGGAAGATCCAGACCAGGATGCCGAACGTCGCGCTCAGGCTCAGCGCGCTCAGCAGCACCGCCTTGACCGGCAGCAGCAGCGAGCCGAAGGCCAGGAACATCAGCACCAGCGTCGCCCCGACCAGCAGGCCCACCATCAGCGGCAACTGCGCCGCGGTCGCGCTCAGACTGTCGACGTTGCGCGCGGTGGTGCCGCCGACCAGCACCTGCGTGCCCGCCGGGGCGGCCAGGCCGCGGATGTCGGCGACCGCCTCGCGGGCCGCGTCGCTGAACGGGTCGGTGCCGGACAGGGTCGCCGTGTAGAGCAGGACGGCGCCGCCGCTGCCGCCGGGGGTGACCGCGGCGATGCCCGGGATCCTGGTGATCTCGTCCGCGAACGCCGTACCGGCCTGGGCGGCCGGCGCGGCACCGCCGGTGCCGCGCAGCACCACCTGGACGCCCGCGCTGCTCAGCGCCGGGAAGTCGGCCTTGAGGGTCTCGATCGCCTGGCGTTCCGGGTTGCCGGCCGGCAGGATCCGCTCGTCGTTCTCGCCGAAACGCACCCCGGTGATCGGCGCGGCCAGCAGCAGCAGCCCGGCCAGGATCGGCAGCGCGATCAGCACCGGGTGGCGCAGCACCGCGCCGGCCAGCCGGGCCCAGCCGGTGCCGGCCGGGCGGGTGGAGCGGCGGCCGGGCAGCCGCACCGGCAGCTTGTCCACGCGCGGGCCGAGCACCGCGAGCAGTGCGGGCAGCAGCGTCAGCGACAGCAGCGCGGCCAGCGCGACGGCGGCGAGGCCACCGTAGGCCAGCGACTTGAGGAATCCCTGCGGGAACAGCAGCAGCCCGGCCAGCGCGATCATCAGCAGGGTGGCGGAGAAGACCACCGTACGGCCGGCGGTCGCCACGGTACGGGCCACCGCCTCAGCCGGCGTGCGCCCGAACCCCTGCTCCTCCCGGAACCGCCCGACCATGAACAGCCCGTAGTCGATCGCCATGCCGAGCCCGAGCAGGCTGGCCACGTTGACCGCGAACGAGTTGACGTCGGCGCCGTACGCGATCGCGTGCAGCACGCCCAGCGAGCCCAGCACCGCGCACCCGCCGACCAGCACCGGCAGCGCCGCGGCGACCAGCGAGCCGAAGATGAGCAGCAGCAGGATCAGCACGATCGGCAGCGACACCGCCTCGGCGAACGCCAGGTCCTGGGTCGACAGCGTGGACGAGGCGTCGCTGAGCGGAGCGCCGCCGGCCAGCTGGAGGCTCGCCCCCTCGACCGACAGCTTGTCGCTGATCTCCCGGTACGCCTCCAGCTTCTCGCCGTCGTCGGCGCCGGCCAGCGACAGCACCGCCACGGCCCGCTTGCCGTCGGCGGACACGTACTGCGGCAGCTTGTCCGGCCAGTACGACACGACAGCCGTGACCGCGGACGGCGGCAGCGCGGCGAGCCTGTCCTGCACCCGCCGGCCCAGCGCCGCGTCGTCGACGCCGCCCCGGGCCGGCGTGTAGATGACGACGACGTCGCCGCCCTGCCCGCCCAGCTCGTCGCGGACGAGCTCGGCGGCCCGGGTCGACTCGCTGCCGGGGTCGTTGTAGCCGCCCTCGGTCAGCTGGCCGAAGACGCCCAGTCCCCAGATCCCGGCCGCGGCGACCGCGACGACGGTGCACACCAGCACCGGCCGGCGGAACCGGGCCACCCATGATCCCCAGGCGGCGAACACCACGATCCCTTCCCCACCGCGTTCCGCACCCCACGGAACGCCCGCTCCCCCCACCCCAGGAGGACCGGCTTACCTCAACGCAGTGTCGCCGCTTCGAGGGCGACGCCGCCGCAATCCTGGCTGAACGCCTCCTCGGTGACCCAGCTCAGGTTGATCTTGCCGTTCTTCGGCGCCCGGTACGTGATGACGAAGACAGCCGTGTCCAGGTTGTTGCCGCGTTCCTCGAACGTCGCGCTCGCCGCCGCCGAGCCCGCGGAGAGCTTCGCGGTCAGCTTGCCGCGGCCGGCGAGCGCACCGACGTAGAGCCGCAGCGTGCGCGTCGTGGTGCCGGCCGGCGCCGAGATGGTGAAGCCGTTGCCCTTGCCGCAGGTGCGGATGCCGGTCGGGGTGCCGTCGCTGGAGCCCACCGGCGAGCCGCCGGTCCAGCTGAACCGTTCCCGGCTGAAGCCGTGCCGGAACCGCGGCGCGGTCGGCGCGCCCTCGAGGATCTGGAAGTCGCCGTCCGCGCGGCGTTCCAGCGAGAAGGTGCTCTGCTCGCCCCAGTGCACCCAGTCGCGGCTGCCCTCGCCGGACAGGTCGACCCGGGACGGCACGTCGTTGCGGGCCACCTTCACCGAGCCGTTGTCCGGCGCCGGCCGGGTCCGGGAGCGTGAGGGCGTGGGCTGCGTGGTCCGGGTGACCGTCGGGGACGGTGACGGCTCGTCGGAGGCGCTGGGCAGCGGGATCGGGAACTGCTCGGCGGGGTTGAGCGGCACGTCGCCGAGGGCCGGCGGCTGCACCGGGGGGATGGCCCGCGGGTCGTCGTCGCGGACCGCGCGGCTGACGATGAAGCCGAAGGCCACCACGATGAGCACCCCGGCGAGGATCACCGCGGCAGGCATGAGGAACTCAGTGAACCGGCGCTGCCGGTCCTCCAGCAGGTGCGGCGGCACGACCGCGCCCCGGCGGCCGGCGGTGCGGTAGCCATAGCTCGAGCGCGGGTTCGGCGCGGCCGGGTAGGGCCTGCGACGCCCACCGTCGGCCGGGCGTCCCCCGGACTCAGGCTGGCGACCAGTCGTACGGTCGTCGTCCGGCAACCGACCCTCCCCGGTCGTTCGCGGGGCGCGCGCCGACCGCCGGTGGCGGCCGGGCGGGTTGTCCCGAGTAGCAGTGGTGCGGTGAGTCGGTGCCGGCGATGGGCGGCTGCCGTGGTGCTGTGGGGAGGTACACCGTCTCACCTTGCGTGAGTGACGGAGAAGAGCGAAATGAGTAACGGGGCCGTCCGGATGATCACCGGCGTCGGCGGTTCGGCGGAGGTTCGCCCCGGCGCACCGCACGACGGCGAGTACGGTGTCCGGAGTCTTCATGCGTGTCCCTTTGACAGGAGAGTCCGAATCAGATGAGCGTCCAGGACAAGACCGGGACCAGCAGCCGGGGTCAGGCCCTGACCGGCGCGTTCGCGGGTGTGGCCGTGCTCGCCGTACTGGTCGCCGTCTATATCGGCATCCAGGTTTCCGACGGCGACGACACGCCGGCGGCGCCCGCCGCGGCCTCGGCCCCCGCCGACCCGGCCGCCGCGGCGCCCACCGAGCCCGCCCCCGCGCCCAGCGACCCGGCGCAGCCGCCGGCCGCGCAGACCCCGCTGGACCCGGCGCTGCAGCAGCCGCCGACGGTCAAGGCCGGCAAGGGCAAGGTCACCGAGCTCAAGGTCACCGAGATCATCGCCGGCAAGGGCCCGAAGCTGCAGGCCGGGCAGACCATCCAGGCCAACTACGTGGGCGTGACGTACAAGGACGGCAAGGAGTTCGACTCGTCCTGGAAGAGCGGCCAGCCGGCCCAGTTCCCGGTCGGCGCCGGCCAGCTCATCGAGGGCTGGGACAAGGGCCTGGTCGGCGTGGCCGTGGGCAGCCGGGTGCAGCTCGACATCCCGGCCAAGATGGCCTACGGCGACCCCGCGCCGGAGGGCCGCCCGAGCGGCGATCTGCGCTTCGTCGTCGACGTGCTGGCCGCCCAGTAGCTCAGAGCTCGCGCACGACAACGTCCACCTGACGAGGACGGCCCGCCGCGACGGGCCGCTCCTCGACGGTGAACTTCAGGTCGCGCAGCGCGGTCAGCAGCTCATCCACCGAGCCCGGCCGCGCGCCCGCCTCGGCCAGCGACCGCACCAGCCGCCCCTTGGTGGCCTTGTTGAAGTGGCTCACCACCGACCGGCGCGCCTCGCCGCCGACCAGCCGCTCGTGCAGCACGCGCAGCGCGGCGGTGCGCCCGGCGAGCGCGCCGGCCGGCGCCCACATCGCCGCATACGCGCCGGACCGCAGGTCCAGCACCGGGCCGTCGCCGGCCGCCCGGTCCAGCGCGGGGCTGAGCTGCCTCTTCCAGTACGCGGTGAGCCCACCCAGCACCGGCAGCGACACCCCGACCGAGCACCGGTACGCCGGGATGAGGTCGGTCAACCGCAGCACCCCCCACAGCCCCGAGAACACCGCGGCCCGCTCGTCCACCCAGGCCCGCGCCTCCGGGGCCAGCCCGGCCACGTCGAGCGCCTCGTAGAGCACCCCGGTGTAGACGTGCGCGGCCGGTGCGGTCGGCGCCGTGGGCAGCCCGGCGTTCCGGGCCACCTCGGCGTGCTGGGCGGGGCTGAGCCCGAGCACCGCCAGCGAGTCCGCGACCCCGCGGGCGCTGGTCCGCTTGCTCAGCGCGACGAGCCGGGACAGCACCCGGCGCCGGGCCGGGGCGAGCCGGGGGAGCCAGAGGCCGGCCGGGTCGGCGGGTGCGCCGGCGGCCGGCGCGGTCTTGCCCTCGGACGGCGGCAGCAGGATCAGCACGCCGCGAGATTACAAGTCCGGGCCGGTGGTCAGCGCGTCGGCCACGCTGGGGAACACCTCCAGCCGCGCGGACAGCCCGGCCACGGCGAGCAGGTCCCGCAGCGGCCCGCCGGGTGCGGCCAGCCGCAGCCAGCCGCCGGCGGCCCGGGCCCGCTCGTGCCCGGTCAGGAACGAGCGCAGCCCGACGGAGTCGCAGAAGTCGATGCCGGAGACGTCCACCACGACCCGCGGCACCGGCCGGTCCAGCACCTGGTCGAGCGTGGTGCCCAGCACGGTGTCGGAGCCGTCGTCCAGGTCACCGCGCACGGTCACGACAACGGTGTCATCGGGGTTCCCGATCACGGTCACTTGCACGGAGGGGCCTCCTGATGACATGGGCGGAGCCCACGGCTTGCCCCGTCAGGAGGCCGGCGGAACCTGCGGCACGGTGATCGTGGTCCGGACCGTGGCCTGGTCGATGTCGCTGACCCGGACGGTGAAGCTGACCTCGTACGTGCCGGGCAGCGGGAACGTCAGCGCGCCCAGCGCGTCGTTGCGCGGGTGCAGCGGCAGCATCGGCGCGGTCACCGGCTCGAGGTCCTGACCCTGCAACCGGGTGGTGACGGTCCACTCCGCGGCCGGCAGCGGCTTGCCCTGCGGCGTGTAGGTGAAGCCGTGCACGGTGTTGTTCTCGCCCAGCTCGACCGGATAGACGGAGTACTGCAGCGTGAACAGCTCCGAGGTCAGCGTCTGCGAGACGCCCCTCTCGGTGCTCGCGGCCCGCTCGCCGGTGACGCTGCGGCCGGGGGTGACCTGCACGAGCACCGCGCTGAGCCCCAGCACCAGCACGGTCGCGGCGAGCTCGACCCCGACCGTGCGCCGCAGCCGTCCGATCCCGCCGGCGGTGACCGGGGAGCGGTGCACCAGCTTGCGGGCGAAGGCGGCGGCGCCGAGCACCCCGGCCACGATCGTGACCTTGGCCAGCACCAGCCGGCCGTACCCGGTGTCCCACAGCGCGCCGACCGAGCCGACCTGGACCACCGCCTGCGCGGTGCCCGCGCCGACCAGCCACACCACGGCCAGCATCGCCCAGCGGGACCAGGCCGGCAGGATCACCCCGAGCGCCCGGGGGTGGGCGCCGCGCAGCAGGAACGCCGCCAGCGTGACGAGCCCGCCGAGCCAGACGGCCATCGCCGCCAGGTGAACCACGTCCGCGGCCACGATCGCGGCGGCCAGCGGCGCCTCCGCGGCGTGCCCGGTCAGCGGCCAGGTGATCAGCCCCGCGACCGCCAGGGCCGCCAGCGCGCCCCCGCGCCACCGGCCGCCGCCGCCACGGCGACGCAGCACCGCGGGCAGCAGCGCGGCGGCCGCGCCGAGCACGGCCAGCCGGGCGAGCAGCACGAGCCCGAACGGGCTGGCCAGCACGTCGGCGAGCTCGGTGACCGAGACGTCCCAGAGCGGCGCGCCGCTGCTGTTCGGCGCCTGGGTCCAGAGCGCGCCCAGCGTCGCCGCGGCGGTGCCGATCAGCCCGGCCCGGACCAGCAGGGTCGGCCCGCGCCGGGACAACCGGCGGGGCCACAGCAGGGCGAGCAGCAGCGCCGGACCGAGGATCAGGGTCAGGCCGGCGTACCCGAGGAATTTGACCGCGGGGACCGCCGCTGCGACCGACGGGTGCACGCTGCCGGGTTCACGCTCCGGCGGCCGCGCCGAGGGCGCGCCGACCGAGAAGGTCATCGCGCCGCCGACCGGGTGGCTGTCGCCGGAGATGATCCGGTAGCTGACCAGGTACGTGCCCAGCGGCTGGTCTGCGCGCCGCACCTGGATCCGCAGCGTCGCCCCGGCGGCGGTGACCGCGCCGGTGATCCGCTTGCCGTCCGGCGCCAGCACCTGGGTGCGGTCCGCGACCGGGCGGATGCCCTCGCTGAAGGTGACGGTGATCTCGCCGGGGGCGCTCGCCACCACGCTGCCCGGCTCGGGCGTGGCCGTCACCAGCGCCGCGTGCGCGGCCGCCGGCCGGCCCGGGAGCAGCACCGTGCCCCAGACGATCATCACCACGATGAGCGCGCGCCCGATCCGCGGCCCCCCAGCCGCTGCTGCCCTTGTCACGGTAGGTAGTTCGGATCACCGCGGCGAAAGGTTCAATCCGTGCCCGGCCGCTTACCGATCTGCTGTGCCGGGTACCAGCCGACGATACGATCCCGGGCAGGTCCACGCCCTTTAGGAGGCTCCCCGATGTCCGTGCATCCCCGCGCCGGCACGCCCGCCGATTCCCGCGACAAGATCGACGTTCCCCGGGTGGTCCTCAGCTACTACACCGGCCACCCGGACCCCGAGGTCGCCGACCAGCGGGTCGCCTTCGGCACCTCCGGGCACCGCGGCTCCAGCCTGCGGACCGCGTTCAACGAGGGCCACATCCTGGCCACCAGCCAGGCCATCGTCGAGTACCGCCGGGACCAGGGCACCGACGGACCGCTCTACCTGGGCCGCGACACGCACGCGCTGAGCGAGCCGGCGATGATCTCCGCGCTGGAGGTGTTCGCCGCCAACGACGTCCGGGTGCTGATCGACAGCCGCGACGGCTACACGCCGACCCCGGCGCTGTCGCACGCGATCCTGACCTACAACAAGGGCCGCACCTCCGGCCTGGCCGACGGCGTGGTGGTCACCCCGTCGCACAACCCGCCGGACGACGGCGGCTTCAAGTACAACCCGCCGCACGGCGGCCCCGCCGACACCGACGCCACCAAGTGGATCCAGGACCGGGCGAACGCGCTCATCGCGGCCGGCCTCAAGGAGGTACGCCGGATCCCGGCGTCGCGGGCCACGGCCTCGGAGCTGGTCTCGGGCTACGACTACCTGGCGACGTACGTGGACGACCTGGGCTCGGTCATCAACATGGAGGCGATCCGCGGGGCCGGCATCCGGATCGGCGCGGACCCGCTCGGCGGCGCCAGCGTCGGCTACTGGGGCGAGATCGGCTCCCGCTACGGCCTCGACCTGACCGTGGTCAACCCCGACGTCGACCCGACCTTCGGCTTCATGACGCTGGACTGGGACGGCAAGATCCGGATGGACTGCTCGTCGCCGTACGCGATGGCCTCGCTGATCGCCAGTAAGGACCGGTTCCAGCTGGCCACGGGCAACGACGCGGACGCGGACCGGCACGGCATCGTCACCCCCGACGGCGGGCTGATGAACCCGAACCACTACCTGGCGGTGGCGATCGCCTACCTGTTCAAGGCCCGCACCGGCTGGCCGGCCGCGGCGGCGATCGGCAAGACCCTGGTCTCGTCCTCGATGATCGACCGGGTGGCCGCGGACCTGGGCCGCAAGCTCGACGAGGTGCCGGTCGGCTTCAAATGGTTCGTGCCGGGCCTGCTGGACGGCTCGGTCGGCTTCGGCGGCGAGGAGAGCGCGGGCGCGTCGTTCCTGCGCCTGGACGGCAGCCCGTGGACCACCGACAAGGACGGCATCCTGCTGGACCTGCTGGCCTCGGAGATCCTGGCGGCGACCGGCCGCACGCCGAGCGAGCACTACGGCGACCTGACCGCCCGCTTCGGCGACCCGGCGTACGCCCGGATCGACGCCCCGGCGACCCGCGAGGAGAAGGCGATCCTGGCGAAGCTGTCGCCGTCGCAGGTGACCGCGAAGGAGCTGGACGGCGAGCCGATCACCGCGGTGCTCACCTCGGCGCCGGGCAACAACGCGCCGATCGGCGGCCTGAAGGTGACCACGGAGTCGGGCTGGTTCGCGGCCCGCCCGTCCGGCACCGAGGACGTCTACAAGATCTACGCGGAGTCGTTCAAGGGCCCGGAGCACCTGGCCCGGATCCAGGAGGAGGCCCGCGGCGTGGTCTCGGCCGCCCTGAAGGGCTGACGCCCGCGCTCAGCCGCCGGGGGTGGAGCTCCACCCCTGGCGGTGCAGTGCCGCGATGCCGTCCAGCAGCAGGTCCAGCGCGAACTCGAACTCGAACTGGTCGTCGCAGCCCGAGCCGACCACCGAGTCCTCGACGTGCGCGGCCGCCACGGCCAGCTCGGCCACGTACGGGAACCGGCCCGCCAGCTCGCGGGCCATGGCCGCCTGGACGGCCGGGTCGGTGGGCGGCGGGTCGGCGAACAGCTCCTGGCTGAAGCCCAGGATCCGGCTGCCCATGGCGTGCATGACGTGGTGGGTGAGGTCGATCGAGAAGCCGCCCCGGCGGAACATGCCGATCGTCGAGTCCAGGTACGCCAGCACGGCCGGGGTCGGCGCGGCCCGCGACTCGATCACCTGCGCCGCCCACGGGTGCCGCAGCAGCGCCCGGCGCGCCGAGAGGATCCGCTGCCGCACCGCGCTCTGCCAGTCGGTGCCGCCGGCCGGCGGGTCGATCTCGCCGACGACAACGTCGACCATGCCGTCGAGCAGCTCCTCCTTGTGCGCCACGTGCTTGTAGAGCGCCATCGGCACCACGCCCAGGTCCTGGGCGAGTTTGCGCATGCTGAGCGCCTCGAGGCCGGCCCGGTCGGCGAGCACGACGGCCGCCTGCAGCACTTTCTCCCTGCTCAGCGGGGCTCTGCGGGGAGTGTCCAGCTGCTCGGCCATGCCCGGCCACCCTTCCGATCACCCTTGACAGGTGTACGGCGTACACCTACCGTTCCCGGCATCCGGTGTACACCGTACACCTGGCGGTAGTGACCTGAAGGAGACCCCATGAAGGCGATCGTCCACGACCGGTACGGTGCCCCCGACGTGCTGCGCTGCGAAGAGGTCGACAAGCCGGTGCCGGCCGGCCACGAGGTGCTGGTCCGGGTGCGGGCCGCCGCGGTCAACGCGCGGGACTGGCACGCCATGCGCGGCGACCCCTATCTGGCCCGCCTGTCGTTCGGGCTGCGCGGCCCGAGGATCCGGATCCGCGGCACCGACTTCGCCGGCGAGGTGGCCGCGGTCGGCGCGGACGTCACCGGCTTCCGGCCGGGTGACCAGGTGTTCGGCGAGGGGCCGTCGGCGTTCGCCGAATACGTCTGCGTCCCGCAGGACGCGGTCGCGGCCAAGCCGGCCGGGCTGAGCTTCGCGCAGGCGGCGGCGCTCCCGCTTGCGGGCAACACCGCGCTGATGGGCCTGCGGGACCTGGCGCAGGTGGGGCCCGGCCAGCGGGTCCTGATCAACGGGGCCTCCGGCGGGGTGGGCACCTTCGCGGTCCAGCTCGGCAAGTTCCTCGGCGCGGAGGTGACCGGCGTGTGCAGCACCCGCAACGCCGAGCTGGTCCGGTCGCTGGGCGCGGATCACGTCATCGACTACACCCGCGACGACTTCACCCGCGACGGCCGGCGCTACGACGTGGTGTTCGACCTGGTCGGCAACCGCTCGCTGGCCGACCTCCGCCGCGCCCTGACCCCCACCGGCACGCTGGTGCTCTCCGGCGGCGGCGTCTCCGAAGGGGGCAGCCTGGTCGGGCCGATCGGCCTGGTGGTGCGGGGGAGCCTGCTTGCCCGGTTCGTCCGCCACCGCGTGGTCACGCTCACCGCGACCCCGAGCCGGGCGAACCTGGTGACGCTCGGGGAGCTGGTCGAGGCCGGCACCCTCACCCCGGTCATCGACCGGACGCATCCGCTGAGCGAGACGGCCGAGGCCATCCGGTACGTGGAACGGGAGCACGCCCGCGCGAAGGTCGTGCTCACCGTTTGACCGCACGATCGCTTACCGTCGTCTGGTGACCCTGCCAGAGGCAACACTCCGGGTGAGCGTGCCCGACGCGCGGCTCGCGGAGGCGCTGGGCGACGTCGCGCCCCGGGTCGAGCTGCTGCGCTGGGACATGGCCGGCCCGGCCCCGCGCGCCGACCTGGATCTTGTCGTGGTGCCGTACCGGCCGGGCAACGAGCACCTGCGCCACCTGGCCGGCGTGCGGACCCGGCTGGTCCAGGCGCAGTATCTCGGCTACGACGGCGTCGCCGAGGCACTGCCGCCCGGGCACGTCTACGCCAACGCCCGCGGGGTGCACGAGACGTCCACCGCCGAGCTCGCCCTCGCCCTGCTGCTGGCCGCCCAGCGCGGCATCCCCGACTTCGTCCGGGCGGCGGGACCCCGCGCGCCCTCCTGGTACCCGAGCCTGGCGGACCGCCGGGTCATGGTGCTCGGCCAGGGCGGGGTGGGCCGGGCGGTCGAGGCCCGGCTGGCGCCGTTCGAGGTCGACGTGGTCCGGGTGGCGCGGACCGCGCGCGAGGGGGTGCACGGCATCGCCGAGCTGCCCACGCTGCTGCCCGCCTGCGAGGTGGTGATCGTCGGTGTGCCGCTCACCGAGGACACCGTGCACCTGGTCGGCGCGGACTTCCTGGCCGCGCTGCCGGACGGGGCGATCGTCGTCAACGTCGCGCGCGGACGGGTCGCCGACACCGCGGCGATGCTCCGCGAGGCCCGCTCCGGGCGGCTGCGCTTCGCGCTCGACGTGACCGACCCCGAGCCGCTGCCGGCCGGGCACGAGCTGTTCCGGCTGCCGAACGTGCTGATCAGCCCGCACGCCGGCGGCATGTCCACCGCCATGCTGCCGCGGGTCGCCCGGCTGGTCCAGCGGCAGATCGCGCTGCTGCTGACCGGGGCCGACCCGGTCAACGTGGTGCTGCGCTCCTGACCGGGAACGGGACCGGCCGCCGCCACCCGCACGGACTCGGGCAGCGGCGGCCGGGGCCTTGCTCACCGCCAGGTGTCGGTCCAGGTCGCCGTGCACGGCGACGCCGAGGCGGTGGTGCGGGTGCGGTTCGGGTCGCTCTCCCAGACCACGGTCGAGCCCTCCTTCTTGAGGTACTTGTACTGCACCGCGGTGTTGCCCGGCAGGTTCACCGTCGCCCGCCAGACCGGGTACGTGGCCGACGACAGCGCCACCGCGTTCGCCGGGTCCCAGTTGCCCAGCGCCGCCGTGTTGCCGGTGACGAAGACGTTCTGGCCCCAGGTGGTGCTCACGGTCGCCGCGAACGTGGTCGCCGCGGTGGTGCAGCCGGCCGGGTTGTCGGTCGGCGGCGTGGTCGGGGTGGTCGTGCCGGTGGTGCGGGCGTTGACGTGCAGGGCGAGCGCGGCGTTGGCGCCCACGGTCGCGGTCACCTGCCCGCTGCCGTTGACCGCGTACGACGGCCCGCCGCACGAGCCGTTGGCGAAGTCACCGGCCATCACGTCGCAGTAGGTGCCGGCCGGCAGCGAGGTCTGGAAGGTGCGGGTCAGCGCCGAGCCGGACCGGTTGAACGCCGCGTACCCGGTGCTGCCCCGGCCGAACGCGATCTGGTTCGAGCCGTTGCTCCACCAGTTGGTGACCCCGGCGCCGGCCGCCGCGTTGCGCAGCCCGACCATGTTGGCGGTGGTGCGCCAGCGGTGCTCGCACTCCCAGCCGTTGCCACAGCTCACCGCGTTGGTGGTGCCGTTGTTCGCGGTGGGCGGGCCGGCGTCGTTGTTGCTGAAGGTGAAGCTCGACATGACCTGCGGGACGCCGTACGGCCAGGCGATCATGAACGCCTCGGCGAGCGCGTACGAGGAGCCGTTCTTGTAGGTGAGCTTGGCCCGGCCGTTGCGCTGGGTGTCGTGGTTGTCCACGAAGGCCACCGCGTCGCCGGAGCCGAGCCGCATGGAGCTCGCGAGGTTGTTGAGGTTGGACAGGCTGCCGCTCTGGAACGCCCCGCCGACCACGTCGCCGTAGCGGAACTCGGTCACGTCGCCGAAGCCGGTGTACTCCTCCGGCGTGGGCTCGCCGGAACCGCCCTCGATCACCTCGGAGAACACGTACGGGTCACCGGTGACCGGCTCCAGGAACGCCGCCATGTCGCCGGCCGGCATGTGCTTGGCCGCGTCCACCCGGAACCCGTCGACGCCGAGCGAGACCAGGTCGCTGAGGTAGGCGGTCAGCTTGCCGCGCACGTACGAGGACTCGGTCTTGAGGTCGGACAGGTCGACCAGCTCGCAGTTCTGCACCTCCCAGCGGTCGCCGTAGTTGGCGATGTCGTCGTTGCCGTTACGCCCGCAGTGGTGGAAGTCGTCGTTGCCGTACGGCACGGCCGGGTAGGCGTAGTGGCTGTAGGTGGAACCGCCGCTGCCGGTGCCGCTGGACGCGCCGCCGGCCATGTGGTTCACGACGGCGTCGACGTAGATCTTCACGCCGGCGGCGTGGCAGGTCTGCACCATGCTCGCGAAGGCGGCCCGGTCGCCGCGCCGGGTGGCGAGCTTGTAGCTGACCGGCTGGTAGTCCTGCCACCAGGGGTAGCCGCTGCCCGGCAGGACGACGTGCTCCTGGGGCGGGGAGACCTGCACACCGCCGAAGCCCTTGGGGCCGAGGGTGGTGGTGCACTCGCTGGCTACCGAGGGCCAGGACCATTCGAAGAGGTGGACGATCACGTCCTTGGCGCCGGGGGAGGCGGGGGAGGCCTCGGCGGTCTCGGCGGTGCGGAGGACGCCTACCGCCAGGAGGGCGGTGGCGAGGACAGCGGTCGTCGCGGCGGCGACGACCTGACGGGTACGCATGGGGAACCTCCGGGGGACGGCGACCGCTTGAAACTTCTTGCGTAAGTGCCGGGAAGTTATCAGGGTGTTTCCGAGGGGTAAAGTGATGAGCCTCTATCCCGGTGGGTTGTTTGTTGGCTTCCGTCCTGTTTCTCTTGCAGGATTTCGTCCTTGGTGGCGGGCTTGTTGGGGCGAAGTGGCAGGTGAGGGTCGGTTCTTGCAGGTGGTGGGGTGGCAAGAACTTTCAAAGATCAACTTAATGGTTGTGACAGTGGTTGCGGTGGACGGCGGGGGGGGGGGGGGGGGGCCCCCGGGGGGGGGGGGGGGGGTTTTTGCTGGGGGGGGGGGGCCCCCCCCCCGGCCCCCGCCTTGCACGGTTTCCCGGCCCGGCAGGTTTTTGGTTGCTCGCTGCTGGTTGCAGGTTGGCCTGGGCGGTCCCCTTGCGGTTTGGGGTCTGGCTGCCGCGCTTGTGGCTCCTGTAGGGGATTTCGTCGGGCAGGCCGGCCTGGGCGGTGGGGCAAGCGAATAGACCGCGCCGGTTGCGGTAGTGCCTGGGCGATTGCTCGGTCAGGGCGGTGAGGAGGGCTTTGCGGGTTGCCTGGTGGCCGGGGGGCCGTTGGGGCTGGGAAGCGGAGGCCTGGGAGTTCGGGGGCGTTGATGATGTCGAGTCCCCTTTGTTGGGTGGCGACGTGCGTGCCGTGGACCTTGGGGTCTTGGGAGGGGTCCAATGCCTCTGATCTTGGTGGGGGTCGGGGGCGAGGCTGGGATCATGGCGTTACTAACCGGCCGCGCGGGCACGGTTCCCCGCGCGGCAGCAGTGGACATGGTCGCGGCACGACGGGGGGCTGGGGGGCCTGGTGGGCTTCGGCGGCGGGCGTCGGTCCTGCGGCCCGAGCGTCAGGATCTCGTCGCCGCCGCGGTGGAGTTCTGGTTGACGACGGCGTTCATGGTCAGCGTTTTCGGGCTGGTGCGGTGGGGCATCAGTACGGCCGCCGTTGGAGCGGGGGTTGCCGAGACACGTCTGCGGGTGGCGGTCGTGTCGATGGCCGTTGGTCTGGTCATCGTCGGGTTCATCGTGTCGCGGCCGGGGCGGTTCAGCGGTGCCCACATGAACCCGGCGATCACGCTGGCTTCGTTTGTTGCCGGGCGTACGCCGGCGCGGCGGGTGTTGCCGTATCTCGCCGCTCAGTCCGCCGGGTCAGTTGTGGCTGCGGCGCTGAACCAGGCTGCTTGGGGTGCCGCGGCTTCCGGCGCCGTGGTGCAGCCCGCCGCCGGGCGGTCCGGCTCGGCCGTCGCTGTTGTGGAAGCCGTCGTGCTCGCGATCATCGTGGTGGTCATGTGCCGGGTCACGGGCCCCTGGCTTCCCTGGATCATGGGAGGTTTGTTCGGGGTTCAGGGCGCGATCCTGGGCACGGTCACCGGCGGCTCGGCCAACCCGGCGCGGCAGCTGGGGCCGGCCCTGCTCGCGGGAGAACACCGTCTGCTGGCGGTGTACTTGATCGCCCCGATCGTGGGTGCGGTCGTCGCGGCGTGGGCGGCCCGGGCTACGGAGGAGGGTCACCAGATCGGGGTTCGCCGAGACGACGCCTCGGCGGTGACAGGCACCGGCGGCGTGGTCCACCAGGTCCCGCGCATCTCCGTGCGGGGCCCGAACGTCAAGGAAGACCGCTGTCCGTTTCCTGCTCAGCGAGACCCGCAGTGGAAGGCGTGGTGAACCATTCCCTTCGATCAGCTCGGGATCCCCGTGCTCGGCGAGGCAGGGGGTGGCTGCCCCCGCCGGTGCGGCGGGGGCGATTGCGTCGTTGAGGTCAGCGGAAGCTGAACAGTGGGGGCAGGAGCAGGACCACGGTCCAGAACCAGAGTGCGTAGACCGGTAGGTAGCCGGTCTGCCAGCGTTCGATGGCCGCGAAGGTGCCGCGGCGGCGGACGAAGTGCAGCAGAAGCCAGGCCGACCAGGCCAGGTTGGCCAGCAGGACGATGTTCTCGCCCAGGGCGGCCACGTTGTTGGGGGTGGTGCCGTATTCGGCGATGCGGCCGGCCATGGTGTAGAGGACCAGGGCGTCGATCACCAGTGCGCTCACCACCAGGGCCAGTTGCAGTACGTCGAACGGGCCTCGAGGTGCCTGCGGGTCACGGGCCGACAGGGAGTAGAGGAGCAGGCCGAGGACCACTGCCAGCAGCAGGTCGAACAGCACCAGCGTTTCGCGGTCGATGTCGATTCCGCGGCCGTTCCAGCCGATGGTGATCAGGAAGGCCAGCAGCGCCACGGTGAACAGCGGGGTGAAGATCCTGGTGAGCACCGGGGCGATGTTCTCGATGACGCCCTGTTTGGCTTCGACCAGCCAGCCGGCGACGACGGTCGCGGCCACGAAGCCGCAGGGGACCACCCAGTTCCCGATGACGGTGTCCGGCTCGACGTCGATCGCGTTGAAGATGCCGTACAGGAAAGCAATGAGGACCCCGCCGCCGAGGCCCATGAGCACCAGGTAGACGAACCACTCGCCGGTGAAGCGGATGAAGTCCATCCGCCGCCGGGCCGAGCGCAGATCGTCGGAGACGTAGGCCAGCCCGACCACCAGCCACAGGGCGACCGGCAGGTGCGTGGCCATCAGGCCGGCCGACTGGGAGTCCTCGTCGATCGGGTAGGCGTTGGCCACTACGGCGCCGAGCACGAACAGCGTTGCCAGCGCACCCCACACACCGGCGCCGGGCCGCCGCCGCCACAGCAGGAACCCCGCCAGCCACGGCAGCGCGAACAGGGCCAGGTTGATGCTGTAGAACAGGCCACCGTCATCGAAGGTGCGTCCGAACAGCTCCGGAATCTTGATCGAGACGGCGGCCCCGAACGCGCACACCAGCATGGCGAGCACGTCGCGCCGGGATCGGCTCCTGCGCACCGGGTCGCCGGCGTCGCCGGTGAACATCAGCTGCTTCCACAGCCGCTCGGAATGCTCGCGGGCGAACTCGCGGGACAGGTCGTCCAGGCCGCCCATCCGCTTGACCGCGATGAGGAACGCCTCGTCGGCGGCCAGCCCGTTCGAGACCAGCCCGTCGACCGAGTCCCGGAGGTGGTCCTCCAGCTCGTCGGCGTCCGACTCGGCCAGCTCGGGGCGGCGGCGCACGTACTCCCGCCACACCGCGAACTGGGCCTCCAGCTCGTCCTTGCCGTCGGTGACCGTCACGCGTTGCCCTCCAGAGGGGTGAACAGCGGCCGGATGTCGGCGATGCGCGGCCAGACCTGCTGGAGCGCCTCGACGACCGTCCGCCACTGACGTTGCTGTTCGGCCAGTTCGGCCAGGCCCTGCCGGGTGATGCGGTAGTACTTGCGCCGGCGCTCCCCGGGGACCACCTGCCAGCTCGCCTCGACGTGACCGAGACGCTCCAGCCGGTGCAGCAGGGGATAGAGGAGGCCCTCGGTCCAATCCAGTTCGCCGCCGGACAGGTCACTGATCCGGCGCAGGATGGCGTACCCGTAACTCTCGCCCTCGGCGAGGATGCCGAGCACGATCGGTGTCGCCGAAGCGGCCACCAGATCTTTGGTCACCCGCACGAGCGCCCCCTTCATACCTAGAAGTACGAGGCATAGTAGCCCTAGGTATCAAGGGCCACAACGATCCGGCGGTCCACACCTGATCACGCCAGCGAGACCCGCACGTGGTCAGCCGGGGGATGCTCCCCCGGACGCTGAATCCATCGATTGTCGTCCAGGTACGTTCATCCCACGATGCCCTGTGGTCGTGTCAGTCGGCGTCCAGGCACCGGTGGAGCCGGGCCAGCCCTTCGTCGATGCGGCCCACGTCGATCATGCCGTACCCGAAGACGAGGCCCGGCGAATCGGGCGCCGCGGTGGCGATCTCGGGATAGGCTGCTACACCGATGCCGCTCGCCTGGGCCCGGTCGAGCGCGTCTGCCGCGGCCGTTCCGCGCAGCGTCGCGCTCATATGCAGGCCCGCCGCGGAGGGCACGGCCGCGAGATGCTTCGACAGCGGGCCGGCGAGCGCGGCCGCGATGCGTTCGTGGCGCCGGTGGTACACCCGGCGGACCCGCCTCAGGTGTCGCCCGAACAGGCCTTGCTCCACGAAATCGGCCATGGCTGCCTGGATGGGCAGGCTGGTGTGCCAGTCGGTGACGAACTTGGCCGCATGCAGGGCGTGGCGAAGCGAAGGCGGATGGATCAGGAAGCCCAGCCGCAGGGTGGGAAGCAGAACCTTCGAGAACGAACCGACGTACAGGACGCGGCCGCTGCGATCGAGACTGTGCAACGGTTCCAGCTGCTGTTCGGTGTAGCGGAACTCGCTGTCGTAGTCGTCCTCGACGATCGCCGCGTCGTGCCTCTGCGCCCAGGCGAGCAGCTCGGCGCGACGCCGCAGCGACAGGGCCACGCCGGTCGGGTACTGATGGGAAGGCGTCACGTAGACCATCCGCGCGTCCGGTGGTAGCGCCTCGACGATCAGGCCCTGCTCGTCGACCGGGACGCCGATCACCCGTACGCCCTGGGCCTCCCACACGAGCTTCGGCGGCACATAGCCGGGCTCCTCGATCGCCACGACGGCACCCGGCTCGAGCAGCACCCGCCCGATCAGGTCGAGTGCCTGCTGCACGCCGGAGGTCACCAGCACGTCCCGCGGCTGGGTCTCGATGGTCCGGGCCGTGCGGAGATGACGGGCGATGGCGGCACGGAGTCCGAGGTGGCCGGCCGGCTCGGCGGGCATGCCGGTGCCCACGGCCGACAATCGGAACTGGTCCGCCAGGAGCCTGCGCCAGGTCGCGTACGGGAACAGCCGCGCGTCCGGCGCACCGATCCGGAAGTCGAACTCGGGAGCGTTGCCGTAGTCGGGCGGCACCGGCATCGGCTCCCACATCGCGCGGGGCGTCAGAACACCGTGCGATGGCTGCGGCACGGCCGGTTCCGCCTCGGGCCGGGCGTTGACGAAGGTCCCGGCCCCCGCCTGCCCCGTCAGGTAGCCCTCGGCGATCAGCCGCTCATAGGCGGCCGTCACCGTGTTGCGGGACACCCGCAGCTGTCCGGCCAGTTCGCGGCTGGACGGCAGGACCTCGCCCGGACGCAGCCGCCCGCCCAGGACGGCGTCGCGAAGCTGCCGGTAGATCTGCCCGTGCAGACCCGCGCTCCGATCCAGCCGAATGGCGACCTCCATGCCGCAAGATCCTAAGTGGACCGGTCAAGCCGCCCCCGAATTGGCTCTCGGTGCCGATCGCCACGGGCCCCTACGGTCAACGCAGTCCATCAATGCAAAGCGCGAGGAAGGAAGTACACAGATGCGCCTCGGACGACTCATGCGAATCGTCACGGCCACGGGGGCGGCGCTCATTGTCGCATCGGCCATCGCCTCGGCGCCGGCGTCGGCCGCAGTCCCTTCCGACCGGTCCGCATCATCGGCGGCGGCATCGCCCCTGCTGCACCGGCAAGCCCGCTCGGACGCAGAGTTGAAGCAGCAGATCGCCCTCCAGCTGAAGATCGCCCCCGGGGGCAGGCAGACGAGCCGCAACGAGGTCTCGTACGACAACGGCAAGTTCGTGGTGACCTACGCCCTGCCCGGAGCGCGCGCGTTCGCCGCCCCCGACTGTCCGAGAAGTTGGTTCTGCTTCTACGAGAACATCAATTTCGGCTACCCGCGAGGCAGGCTCTCGAGCTGTTACGAGCAGTATCTCGGAGACTTCGGCTGGAACAACCGCGTGTCCTCGGTCGACAACAGCACCACCACCCCGATCAGCTACCACGACATCTCTCACTTCTGGCTCTTCACCAACTACAACCCCGGGGCAATCTCCTATGTCGGGGACGCGGCGAACGACAAGGCATCATTCGTGTACCGGTACTGCTGAACTCATCGAGGATTCCGGATAGTCGGACGGGATAGTGCAGGGCTGCACTATCCCATCCGTCCCCGATGCCGATCAGCCAGCCACCGCGTCGGGCCGGCTGTCGGCCGGTCCGGGTGTCGTAGGCCAGCCGCCTCCCAGCTGGCGGATGAGCCGGGAAGGCCGGGGTCCGGCGCAGTCCGGAGTCGCCGACCGTCCGCCAGGTTGAGCAGTCGGAAGCAGCCGTCCTGCTCGCGGAACGCGACCGCGGCTGACACAGGCCCAGCCGTTGCGGGCGGCGTGATCGCAGACCGCGAGCTGGTCGGCGACGGCCCGGACATCCAGTGGAACTTCGAGACGTTCGTGGTGGGCCCGGACGGCACGGTCGCCGCCCGGCGCCGGGATTTCGGGTCCACACCACCAGGGAGCCGGCGGTGGTTCAAGCCTCCCGTTCCCGCACGCACCTACCTGCGTGCGGGGGTCCCGCATCTCCAGCCTCGGCCATCGAACCGAGCGCCGGCAGCCATCCGGCAGCGTGGCTATCTCGGTCTGTCAGCCGTCCTGGTCGTCGCCCAGGTCCCGGCCGGTTGCCCAGGCGGCCGCAGCGAAAACGCGTTGCGGCTCCATCAGATCGGGCCCCGGCGGGGTGTGGGGTCCGGGTCGGCGGCCGGCTGCAGGAGGCTGCCGATGCGCTGCAGGAACGCAGCCCGCTCGTCGTCGGTGAGACGGTAGTCCTTGGCGCACGCGACCAGGGCGTCACCGCAGGCGGCCAGCGAGTCGGCGGTGCCCTGCAGGATGCCGTGCAGGAGGTCGCGCGCCGTGTCGAACCTGGGCACCGACCGGGGAAAATAGGTGCTCGACGCGCCGGGCGCCAGGCAGGTGGCCAGCTTGTCGACGGCGGCGGCGTACTGGCCGGCGGCGCCGGGCAGGTTGACGTGACCCGCTCTGTAGAGGTCCACGACGGACACGACGACGTTGGTGTTCATCGGCGTGTTGTTGTCGATCGTCAACGTTCCCATCGTTTGCGGACCGTCCGCGAGGAGGGGACGTTCGAGCCGCAGGTGCGGGCTCGCGAACCCGGTTGTGCTGTCCAGATCCTGGCTCAGCGACTTGGCGAGCTCCGCGTCCAGATCGGACAGTCCCGTCTCGATCGACACCAGAACCTGGTGCGCGCCCTGGATCACTTGCGGGCCGGCCGTGCCCTCGATCGGCGCCTCGGCGGGCGGCTCGTCCTGCTTGCCGCGCGCATAGCCGGCGACGCTGGTGGTGAAAGAGATCGTGCCGGCGATGGCGGACAGCGGCGGGAACAGCGACAGTGCGCCGCTGATCATCGACACCCAGGAGAGCGCCTCCACATCGGCGGCCTGACCCGGGGCGCCGGATTCACCGTTGAGCCGGGCGATGCAGGTGTCGGCCGTGGTCAGCAGGTAGCGGTGGGCCGTGGTGACGGCTTCGTGGTAGGTCTGCGCGATCACGGCCAGGACCTGCGCGTACGCCTGTTGCTGCTGCGACGCCACGTGTGAGGGCTTGAGAAACCGCTCCTGGAAGGGCACCGCGGCCTCCCCGGTCCACTGCTTCTCGCCGATCAGGCCGTCGACCGGCATGATCCATTCGTCGTAGGCGTAGCCGATGCGGTCGTGCACGCTGGTCGGCGCGCCGCCGTCCGGCGCCACCCTGGAGTCGGTGCCGCCCAGCTTGCCGACGAGGATGGTGAAGTCCAGCGGGTCGAGTCCGTAGAAAGCCTCGAACTTCTGGCGCAGCATCGTCAGGTCGTCGCGGAAGATCCGCCACTGCTGCTGCATGTCCTGCGCGGCCTCTTCGGGCGTCCGCGCGGGGCTGCCGATCAGCGGACCACGCGGCTCCCTGGGGTCGGCGATGACGTTTCCCTGAGCGTCGAAACAGAACCTGTTGATCAGGAGATAGTTCTCGAACCACTGCAGAGCCAGACGCTCGATCTCGTTCAGCTTGGGCGGTAGGTCATCCGCCAGCCGTGGCGGTATCAGACTGCGCAGCACACCCATGACATCTCGCCCCCGCGAAGATCAGCGACGGGGCCGGCCCCCGGCGTTGTTGTCCGAGCCTTGCACCAACAATGATTCACTACCAGGTCACCAGGCAGGTCGCCGGAATTTGACACCTGCCGATCGGCGGTGACCTCCCGATGGTGGCGATTGAGCCCGCCGGCAGAACGACGCGCTCAGAGCGTCCTTCGGCGGTTGCCGGCCAACCCGGCGCGGCAGCTGGGCCCGGCCCTGCTCGCGGGAGAACCCCACCTGCCGGGGGTCTACCTGATCGCCCCGATCGTGGGAGCCGTCATCGCCGCGCGGGTCGCTCGGAGGACCCGGTCGTGCCGAGGGGAACGCGCCGCTGAACGTGCCGACTTCGCGGACCGGGCGGCGACCGTCACCGCGTGGCTCCGATCCGGACCAGACACCGCGGTGGCTTCACAGCCGCGCCACGAAGGTGTCCATGGCGCTCGTCGCTCGCCGGAGAATGTCCGCCGAGTTCACCGGATCGGCGTCGGTCTCCATGCCGTGATCGGCGTTCTCGGCCTCGAAGAACGGCCGGCCCAGCCCGCGGGCCAGGCCGGCGTCCCAGGACGGGTCGGCGGAGCCGCCCACGAGCAGGAACGGCGCCGTGCTGCGCCGCAGGTCGCCCGGCACGTCGGAATCGCGCAACACCGGGGTCAACCAGATGCCGGGCAGGCCCCGGTCGGCGGCCAGCGCGGCGGCGAACGCGCCCATCGACTTACCCACCAGGGCGATCTTCGGCGCCGCTTCGGTGCTGAGGATCCGGCTCAGGTGCGCGTGCACGAAGGAGCGTTGCCGACCGAACCAGACGGGCAGATCCTGGCCGGCGCGCTGCGGAGGACGTTGCGGCCACCAGACCTCCTGCGTGGTCCAGCCGTGCCGCAGGAACACCGCACGGGCGAAATGCAGTAGCGGCCGTTCGGCGGAGTAGGCCAGGCCGGGAATGAGGAAGACCACCCGGTCCGGGTCGCCTGCCACGCGGTGCGGTGCGGCCGGACGCGGCCAGTAGGTCTCGGTCATTCGGCGATGGTCATTCGGTCAGGCGGCGGTGATGTCCACGGTTTCCGCGGGCCGGCCCGCCTTGTTGATGGCCGTGGAGCCGCGGACCACCAGCTCCGGTGAGAAGACGTACTCCGACCGCGGCGCGCCGTGGCCGTTGATCTCGTCGACCAGCTGGCGGATCGCCGCGTTGCCCATCGCCGCCACCGGCTGGCGCAGGGTGGTCAGCGGCGGGTCGGTGAACGCGATCAGCGGTGAGTCGTCGAAGCCGACCACCGACACGTCCCGTGGCACGCTCAGGCCGCGGCGCCGGGCCGCGCGGATCGCGCCCAGGGCCATCAGGTCGGAGCCGCACACCATCGCCGTGGCGCCCCGGCTCAGCAGCTGGCCCGCCGCCACCTCGCCACCCTCCACGCCGAACAGCGTCAGGGCCACCAGCTCGTCCAGGTCGCGGTCGCGGATGCCCAGCTCGCGGCGCATGGCGGCGTGGTAGCCGGACAGCTTGCGCTGCACGTTCAGGAACCGGTCCGGGCCGGAGACGAAGCCGATGCGCTTGTGCCCGAGCGCCACCAGGTGGGACACGGCCAGCTCGCCGGCCAGCCGGTCGTCGCAGGAGATGAACGGGGCGTCCAGGCCCTCGGCGTACCCGTTGATCAGGACGATCGGCAGGGGGCGCTGCACCAGGCGGCGGTAGCGCTCGTGGTCGGCGGTGGTGTCGGCGTGCAGGCCCGAGACGAACACGATGCCGGACACCTGGCGGTCGAGCAGCATCTCCACGTACTCGTCCTCGGTCACGCCGCCGGGGGTCTGGGTGCACAGCACCGGGGTGAAGCCGCTCTGCGACAGCGCCGACTCGATCGTCTGGGCGAACGCCGGGAAGATCGGGTTCTCCAGCTCCGGGACGATCAGCCCGACCAGCCCGGCGCTGCGCTTGCGCAGCCGTTCGGGGCGTTCGTAGCCCAGGACGTCGAGGGCGGTGAGCACCGCCTGGCGGGTTTCGGGGGAGACGCCGGGCCGGTCGTTGAGGACCCGCGACACCGTCGCCTCACTGACCTCGGCCTGGCGCGCGATGTCGGAGAGTCGTGCGCGCATGGGCGTCACTATAGAACTGTCCGTGTCCGGGGCTCGTGGTTACACCACACCTGGAACTTCTTGCGGAAGGGTTGCAAGGTCTTCCATTCACGGAAATCCCTTGCTAACGTCCCCGCAACAGCCGGGCTGGGCCTATGGGGGCCTTGCATCCGGTTCCCCCCTTTCTGTCCTTGCAAGAGTGTCGGGCGCCGCCGCGTGCCCGATTGGAGAAGATTATGCGCATCCGTACCGCGGGTGTCGTCACCGTCCTGGCCCTGGCGCTTGCCGCCGCGGGCTGTAGTGGCGGCGACGATCCCGACACCACCCCCTCCGCCGCCCCCGCGGGAGCCGGCGGCAAGCTGGTCATCTGGGGCGACGACAAGCGCGCCGCCGCGCTCAAGCCGTTCGCCGAGAAGTTCGGCGCCGAGAACGGCGTCACGGTCGAGGTCCAGGCCATCTCCAAGGACCAGCAGACCACCTTCGTCACCGCCTCCCAGCAGGGCAGTGGCCCGGACGTGATGGTCGGCGCGCACGACTGGATCGGCAACCTGGTGCAGAACGGCGCGATCGACCCGGTGCAGCTGACCGCCGAGCAGCAGCAGGGCCTGGCCCCGAACGCGGTCAAGGCGGTCACCTTCAACGGCCAGGTCTACGGCGTGCCGTACGCGACCGAGAACCTGGCGCTGATCCGCAACACCAAGCTCGCCCCCGACGCCCCGGCGACCATCGAGGACCTGGTCGCCGACGCGAAGAAGGCCAAGGCCGCCGAGACGCTCTGCCTGCAGGTCGGCCAGAACGGCGACGCGTACCACGCGTACCCGCTGTTCAGCTCGGCCGGCGGGTACCTGTTCGGCACCACCGCCACCGGCGAGTACGACAAGAACGACCTGGGCATCGGCAAGCCCGAGTCGATCGCCGCGTTCAAGAAGATCCAGGCGCTGGGCGAGAAGGGTGCGGGCGCCCTCAAGCGTTCGATCACCGTGGAGAACTCGATCGCCACCTTCACCGCGGGCAAGTGCGCGTACCTGGTCTCCGGGCCGTGGGCGATCACCGACGTGAAGAAGGCGAAGATCGCCTACGACATCTCGCCGGTGCCGGGCTTCGCCGGTGGCAAGCCGGCCCAGCCGTTCCTCGGCGTGCAGTCGTTCTACGTGGCGGCCAAGGGCAAGAACAAGGCGCTGGCGCAGGAGTTCGTCACCAACTACGTGACCACGCCGGAGCTGGCCGTCGCGCTGTACCAGGCCGAGCCCCGCCCGCCGGTGCTCATCGCCGCCTACGACCAGGTCAAGGGCACCGACCCGGACCTCGCGAAGTTCGTCGAGGCCGGCAAGAACGCGGTGCCGCTGCCGGCGATCCCGGAGATGGCCACCGTCTGGGACCCGTTCGGCAAGGCCGAGTCCGCGGTCATCGCCGGCGCCGACCCCAAGACGGCGCTCACCGCGGCTGCCAAGACGATCTCGGGTCAGATCAAGCCATGACCGACTGCACCGAGCGGCACCCAGCCGCACCGTGCCGCGGCCTCGCAGGCGAGGGCCACGAGGGCATGGCGAAGGCGGCGCAGTAATGACTGCTCTTCTTGAGCGGGAGACCGCCCCGGCCGAGGCGCCCCAGCCCTCCGGCCGGGGCGGCCTCGCCGGCCCCCTCATCAAGGTCGTCCTGCTCGGCCTGGTCGCCGGGCTCGCCGTCTGGGCGGCGTTCCCGCTGATCGCCGAGCGGGCCTGGCTCGGCCTGGCCGTCCTGGTGGCGGCCACCGCCGGGCTGTTCTACCTGTACACGGGCCGCCGGCACGTGCCCGCCAAGTACCTCGTGCCCGGCACCCTGTTCCTGATCGTCTTCCAGCTGTTCCCGGTGGGCTACACCGCGGCGACCGCCTTCACCAACTTCAGCGACGGGCACCGCGGCGACAAGCGGGAGGCCGTCGTGGCCATCCAGACCGCGTCGGTCACCCGGGTGCCGGGCTCCACCGAGTACGCGCTGACGGTCGCCACCACCGGCGACCCGGCCACCGGGGCGCTGACCTTCCTGGTCACCGACCCCGCCACCAGGGTGGTCTCGGCCGGCACCGCCGACGGGCTGGAGCCGCTGCCCGCCGGGGAGGTCACGGTGAACGCCGCCGGCCGGGTCACCGCCGCCGCCGGCTACACACTGCTCAACGGGGGCCAGGCCAGTGCGCGCAGCCAGGAGATCACCGACCTGGCGGTGCCCACCCCCGGCGGCGCGATCCGCTCGCAGGGGCTGTCGCGCGCCTACGAGGGCAAGGCCGGGCGGGCCTACGACGAGGGCTGCGACTGCGTCCGGGACGTGGCCACCGGCCGGACCTGGACCGCCGACGACGAGGTGGGCGCGTTCGTGGCGGCCGACGGCGAACGGCTGGCGCAGGGCTGGCGGGTCGGCGTGGGGCTGAGCAACTTCGGCCGGCTGGTCACCGACTCGGCGGTCTCCGGGCCGTTCGCCCGTACCCTGGTCTGGAACTTGATCTTCGCCCTGGCCTCCACCGGCGGGACGTTTGTGCTCGGCCTGGGCTGCGCGCTGGCGCTGCACTCGCCGCGGGTCCGCGGGCGCGCGCTCTACCGGACGCTGCTGGTGCTGCCGTACGCGATGCCGTCGTTCGCCATGCTGCTGGTCTGGCGGGACATGTTCAACACCGACTTCGGGCTGATCAACAACCTGTTCGGGCTGGACGTGGACTGGTTCGGCGGCCCGGGGTCGGCGCGGGTCGCGGTGATCCTGGTGCAGCTGTGGCTCGGGTACCCGTACATGTTCCTGGTCGCCACCGGGGCGCTGCAAGCGATCCCGCCGGAGCTGTCCGAGGCCTCCCGGATCGACGGCGCCTCGCCGTGGCAGTCGCTGCGGCGGGTCACCCTGCCGCTGCTGCTGGTCGCGCTCACGCCGCTGCTGATCTCGTCGTTCGCGTTCAACTTCAACAACTTCAACGCGGTCTACCTGACCACCGACGGCGCGCCGTTCCCGGCCGACAACCCGGCGAACGGCGCTACCGACCTGCTGATCACCTACACCTACCGGCTGGCGTTCGGCGGCTCGGGCGCGGAGTACGGCTTCGCCGCCGCGGTGAGCATCTTCATCTTCGCGATCGTCGCGGTGATCTCCGCGGTCAGCTTCCGCAGCACCCGCCGCCAGGAAGAGGTCTACTCATGACGAAGTGGCTCGCCCGGGTGGGCTGGCGGCACGGGGTCGCGCTGCTGGCGCTGGTCTTCTCGCTGTTCCCGATCGTGTTCGTGCTGTCCGCGGCGCTGAACCCGCTGGGCACGCTGTCGTCGACCGAGGCCGTGCCGACCGGGGCGTCGCTCGGCAACTTCGCCAACCTGCTGGCCGACACCGACTTCGCCCGCTGGTTCGGCAACTCGGTGCTGATCGCGGGCGTGTCGGCGGTGGCGTCGGTGTTCCTGTCGGCGCTGGCCGCGTACGCGTTCAGCCGGATGCGGTTCCGCGGCCGGCGGATCGGGCTGCTGGCGCTGCTGCTGATCCAGATGTTCCCGCAGTTCCTGGCGATCGTGGCGATCTTCCTGATGTTCTCCACGATCACCGACCTGTGGCCGGCCATCGGCTTCAACCAGGCCTGGGGCCTGATCCTGCTCTACCTGGGCGGGGCGCTGGGGGTGAACACCTGGCTGATGAAGGGCTTCTTCGACACCGTGCCGCGGGAGCTGGACGAGTCGGCCACGATGGACGGCGCCTCGCACGCCCAGACGTTCTTCCGGATCCTGCTGCCGCTGGTCGCGCCGATCCTGGCGGTGACCGGGCTGCTGGCGTTCATCGGCACGATCAACGAGTTCCTGATCGCGAACGTCTTCCTGACCGACACCGGCGCCAAGACCCTCTCGGTCGGCATGTACGGCCTGGTCGCGGGGGAGCGCAACAACAACTTCGGGATGTTCTGCGCGGGCACCCTGCTCACCGCCGTCCCGACGGTGCTGGTGTTCCAGGTGCTCCAGCGCTACATCGTCAACGGGCTGACCGCCGGGGCCGTCAAGGGCTGAGCACGATCTTGCCCCGGGCGTGCTCGTCCCGGAGGCGCCACAGCGCGGCCGCGGCCTCGGCCATCGGGTACGTGCGCTCCACGACCGGCGTGACCTCACCCCGCTCGACCATCCCGGCGAGCAGGGTGAGGTCGTCGACGTCGCGCCGGCTGGTCAGCACCCGCAGGCGGGAGCCGCCGAGCACGACGCCGAGCAGCCGCGGCGCCGGGCCGAGCAGCGGTCCGCCGGTGCCGGTGGACGCCACGTAGACACCACGCGGGGTCAGCAGGCGGCGCATCTCGGCGAGGGGCCGGCTGCCGGCCAGGTCGATGACGGCGTCGTAGCGGCCGGTCAGGTCGTCGCGGGTGTAGTCGATGACCTCCCGGGCGCCGAGTTCGCGGGCGAGGCCGGCGTTGCGGGTGCTGCACACGGCGGTGACGGTGGCGCCGAGCGTCCGGGCGATCTGGACGGCGAACGTGCCGACGCCGCCCGAGGCGCCGTTGATCAGCACGGTGCGGTCCGGTCCGAGCCCGGCCAGGCGGGCGGACTGCAGGGCCGTGGTCGCCGCGACCGGCAGCGTCGCGGCGTCGGCGAACGACACCCCGGCCGGCTTGGCCGCCAGGTGGGCCGCCGGCGCGGTCACGTACTCGGCGAAGCCGCGCTGCTCCACCTCGCCGAACACCTCGTCGCCGGGCCGGAACCGGGTCACCTGCGCGCCGGCCGCCTCGACCGTGCCCGCGACGTCGCGGCCGAGGATCGTCGCCCTCGGCCGGCGCAGCCCGAACGCCAGGCGGGCGATGCGCGGGGTCCCGGTCAGCATGAACAGGTCGGCCTGGTTGAGCGAGGCGGCCCGGACCCGGACGAGGACGTCGTGCGGACCGGGGATCGGCTGGTCCACGTCGGACCAGGACAGCACATCGGGGGTGCCGTACCGGTGGTAGGTCAGGGCTTTCACGAGCGCCTCGCGTGGGTGAAGGTGTCGGCGACCGCCTGCAGGAGGCTCCAGGCGGCCAGGGCGATCAGGCCGGCCGTGACCCAGGTGGTGGTGCCGGCGGGCCAGTCGGGTCCGGGCTCGAGCAGGTGGTCCGTGGCGGCGGCCCAGGCCAGCGTCGCTGCGCCGGCGGCGGAGACGGCCGAGCCGGCCAGCGCGACCGGCAGGCTCCAGCGCACGTAGTAGCGGACGAACGAGGTGGCGAGGGACGCGACGCCCAGGGCGATGAAGACCCAGACGAAGCCGGTGTCGTAGAGCCACGGGGAGAGGAAGCCGGGGGAGAGCAGCAGGAAGGTCGTGACGAACACCAGGACCACCGTCTCGGCGACCAGCTCGCCCCAGCGGGCCCGGCGGCTGGGTGGCTCCGGCAGCGCGTCCGGGGTCCACGGGCGGTCCGCGGTGAGGCGCACCGTGGGGCTGCGCTCGATGAGCGCGTAGACCACGGTGGTCCAGACCGCGATGTGGACGGCGGTGGTGACCGCGGCGCCGAGGCTGTCGCCGGCCACGGTGAGCCAGGGCTCCTCGTCGACCGCCCCGAGGAACGCGACGACCGCGGCCACGACCGGCACCACGGCCGCGAGCAGGGTGCTCAGCATGCGGGTGTAGTCGAGGTAGACGGCGGGGCCGATGAGCTGCAACGGGCGGTCGGCGTACCCGGCGGCGAGCCGGGCCGGGTCGCCGAGGTGGGTCAGCGCCTCGACCTCGGCGGAGTCCGGGTCGCCGCCGGCCTCGATCCGGTCATCGACGTCGTCGGCGATGGAGGCGCGCAGCTCGCGCTCGATGTCGGGGCGCTGCCGGGCGGGCAGGCGGCGCAGGGTGGACTGGACATAGCGGTCGGTGAGGTTGCTCATGACTCGCCCTTCAGGGTGCGTAGTGCGGTGTCGAGCTGATCCCAGTCATGGCTGAGGGTCCCGGCCAGCGCGACGCCGGCGTCGCTGGTCCGGTAGAACTTGCGGGGCCGGGCCTCGTCGGTGTTCCAGTCGCTGGTGAGCAGGCCCTGCTTCTCGAGCCGGCGCAGCAGCGGGTAGAGGGTGTTGGCGTCCACGGAGAACCCGCGCCGCGCGAGCAGGTCGAGCAGCGCGTAGCCGTAGTTGGGCCTGGTCAGCACGAGCAGGCAGGCCAGCACGACCGTCCCGCGCCGCAGCTCCTGCAGGTGCGTGCTCAGCAGTTCATCGTCGGCCATGAGTGAAACTATAGCGTGTGGCACACACTATTGGGTGACGTGAAGGTGACACCGGCAGTCCCACGGCCCACGCCGGGCTCGATCGCCGAGCCGTTCGGGGGTGCCGGCCGAGCTGCGCCGAGCAGGGCCTGATCCGGCACCTCGGGGTGCGCCCGCGAGAGGATCGCGTACGTGCCGTTCTTCCCGCTGGGCGGCTTCAGCCCGCTGCAGCCGGGCGCGCTCGACGCCGTCGCCGCCCGGATCGGCGCGTCGGCGCAGCAGGTGGCGCTGGCCTGGTTGCTCCAGCGCTCGCCGAGCATCCTGCTGATCCCGGGTACGTCCACGGTCGCGCACCTGGTGCCGCCGGCGGACGCGGTGAAGGAGCTCGACGCCATCGCGGGCTGACCCGCGGCCTGTGCTCAGCCGCGGTAGATCACGTGAGGGGCGCGATGCAGGCTGTCGCCTGTCCAGCCGACGGCCCACAGCGCGCCCGTGGCCCGGTCACCGGAGGCGCCGGCAAGTGCCACCGCCGAGGCGGGCTGGCCGTTGCCGGTGGCGGGCGGGACGCTGCCGTCGGTGGTGAACCGTACGCCGTCCCAGTGCTCGATGTGGTCCTGATGCGTCGTCGTCTCCCCGAAGATCAACACGTCGGTGGCGGAGAACGGCACCACCTCGTTCGCCGTGGCGGCGAATGCCGTGGGGACGGCCTGCCACGTGCCTCGGACCAGGCGCAGGACACGGGGTGCGCACCCGTGCGTGCCGGTCGGCGGACAGGTCGATCCGGCGGTCCACACCTCGCCGGGGCCGCTCGCGGCCACGCTCTGCAGGGTCTCGTCGCCGGCGCCGGCGGAGGGCACGGTCTGCCGGGACCATCCGGCGCCGTCCCAGTGCAGCACCAGCGCCTCCTGGCGACCGGCCGCGTTCTGCAGGCTACCGACGGCCCAGGCATCGTCGTCACCGGCGAACACGGAGGTGAGCCGGGCGGCCGAGCCGATCTTCGGTACGGACACCGGCGTGAAGTGGTCGACCGCCCAGCGCAGGATCAACGGTTGGGCCGGCAGGCCACCCACCACCTGGTGACCCACCGCCCAGCCGTCGGTGGCGGTGCGCATGTCGACGTCCGCGAGGGCGCTCTGCGTCGCGCCGGGATCCGCCGTGGCCGGCGCCGGGGTCCACGCGTTGCCGTCGTAGTGCACGGCCAGCGCGGACGGGATCAGCGTGCCTGTCGCCTGCGACTCGATGCTGCCGACGGCCCAGACGTCGGCGGAGGTGACGGCGTCGACGGCGGCCAGGTTGTAGTTCTCGGACGGCGGCAGGGTGTCCGGCACCGGCAGATCCGTCCACGCCGTCCCGTCCCAGCGCACCGCCAGCGGATGGGTCTTCCCGGCCCACCAGGCGCCGACGGCCCACACGCTGGACGGCGACAGCACGCTCACGTCGCGAAGGACGCTGTCGGTGGCGCCGGCGGGTGCCGGCACCGGCGGAGCGACCGTCCATCCGGCATCAACCCCGGCGGACGCGGGTTCGCCGATGAGGGCGGGGATCGCCGACAACAGCGCGGTTGCGGCGAAGGTGATGGTGTGGCGGAGGCGCACGGCAGAACTCCATTCGGCTACGGGATGAGGCCATCGTGCCCGGCGCCGTACCCGGACCGGAGGTTCCCGGGCCCCCGGATTGCGGGCGTGACTACCCAGATTCCGGCACGGCGCTGACGTCTCCGAAGGTGGCCAGCGCCGACCGGTTGGCTGTGCCGGTCTTCGTCAGCAGATCGGCGACGTGTTTCTCGACGGTGCGCGGGGACAGGAACAGCCGGCGGGCGATCTCCCGGTTCGTCAGGTGCTGCCGTACGAGCAGGAACACCTCGTGCTCGCGGACGGTGATGCCGAGTGCCCGCAGCGCCGCCGGCAGCGCGGCGGATCCCTGCCGATGCTGGGGCACCGTGACGCCCGCCTTGCGCAGCAACGCCCGGCAGGCCCGGGCCACCGCGGGCGCCGAGTCGTGGAAGTGGGCCAGGGCGGCGCGCAGCCAGGCCACCGGATCGCCCCAGCCGCCCTCGATGGCCTCCGCCGCCACCAGCCGCAGGCCGAGGTGGCGCGCCAGCGGGTAGGGCCGGGACTCCCGCAGGAACCGGTCCATCGCGTCGCCGGCCCGGGCGACGTCGCCCGCCCGGGCGTGCACGACCGCCTGCGACAGGGTCACGAACTGGCGGTTCCAGCCCGCCTGAACCTGGGCGGAGCCGCCCAGGGAGTCGCATTCGGCGGCACCCGCGCGGCCGTCGAGAACGGACAGCAGCAGGTGCGGCCCGGGCACGAACGACAGATACGACGGGGGCCGCTGCGCCTCCAGCGCCACGGCTGCGTCCGACTCGGCGCGGGCCGCGTCGGCGTCCTCGTGCAGCAGGTGGCCGATGGCCAGCCCGAAACCGTGGACGGCCGAGGCGAAGTCGTCGTCCTCGCCGCCCAGATCACGGTAGCGGACCATCAGCGCGTCGACCTCCTCGCGCCGCCCGCGGTGGGCGGCGACCATGATCCGTTCACCGAGGGCGATCAGCCGGGTGTGGGTGAGCCGCAGCCGGGCGGCGCTCTGCTCGCAGCGGGCCGTGGCGGCCGCCGCCGCGGTGACCTCGCCGCGGCAGATCCGCACGACCGACAGTTCCAAGGTGATGTCGAGAGCGGTGACCACCGCGCCGGCCTGTTCCGCGGCGGCCAGGGCCTCGGTGAGCCGGGCGGTGCCGGCGTCGCGGATGCCGTCGTCGGCGCCGAGGTGGTACAGCAGGGCGATCCGCCAGGCGGCGAGGTCGTGCGCCTCGGCGATCGCCAGGCCCGTTTCGTAGAGCGCGTCGGCGCCGGCGAGGTCGTGCAGCCGGGCGCAGCGTCCGAGCGTCTCCAGGGCGCTGCAGGCGATGTCCGGCTGGCCGGTCTGCTCGGCGCCGTGCAGTGCCCGCTCCGCCATCCGTACCGCTTCCGGCAGCCGGTCCGCAGTCGGGTTGCCCAGGATCAGCGCCGCTTCGACGGCATCGAGGCGGGCTTCCTCCGCCGGGTCGGGACGGGCACCGAGCAGCCGGCGCCCGGCGGCGACCTCGTCGAGGCCCTGCTTCCAGGTGCCGGCCGCGACCGCGACCCTGGCCAGGCAGAGGTGCATGGCCGCCCGCCGGCCGGGGGTGGCCCGGCGAAGTTCGGCGCTGAGCCCGTAGGCGTCGCCGATCCGGGCGGCCCGCGCGTAGGCGTCCAGCAACGCCGCGCCGAGCGCTTCGGCCTGAGCGCCGGCCGGGCCGTCCCCGTCCGGTCGTGCCCGGGCCAGGGAGAATGCTCGTTCCAGCAGGGTGACCCCGGTGGACAGTGCGCCGTGCGCGGCGGCCCGACGCCCTGCCGCGCCGAACCACTCGGCTGCCCGGCGCGGCTCACCCGCGACGATCCACAGCTCGGCGGCCAGCAGCTCCCGGTCCCCGGCCGTCAGGAGCACCGACGACTCCACCACGGGTGCCGCCCGGCGGGCGAGCGCGGCTCGTTCCATCGGCAGCAGCCGGGTCTGCAGCGCTGCGGCGGTCAACGCGTGCCGGAACTCGAACCAGGCCGGATCGTCTGACGACACGACCAGCTGCGCGTCCACGGCCTCGCGCAGGCATTGCGTCAGCAGCTTCTCCGTGACGCCGGCGGCGGCACCCGCCACCGACGCGGGGAACCGCCGGCCCAGCAGCGCGGCGGCCTGCAACACCGCCACGGCGTCCGGGCTGAGCCGCTCGGCGCGGCCGGTCAGCGTGGCGACGAGGCTGACCGGAAGCGGTGCCGGCACCGCTGCGGTCAGCCTCCACCGTTCGCCGTCCGGCACCAGCACCCGGTCGTCGACCATCCCGGCGAGGAGCTCCTCGACGTGCAACGGCAATCCGTCCGCGCTCCGCAGCAGCTGGTCGGCCACCGGCTCGGGCACCTCGTCGGCGGCCACCCCGAGGCAGGCCCCGGCGAGGCGCCGTACGGCGTCGTCGTCGAGACGCCTCAGCTCGATCACCTCCGCGGCCCGGCGGCGTTGCGCGGCGCGGACCAGCTGCAACGCCGGACCCGGCTCGGGGCGGGCGGTGCCGAGCACCAGCAGGCGCTGCCCGGCCGCATTGTCGATCAGGTAGTCGATGACGGCGAGGGTGTCGGCGTCCGCGTCGTGCAGATCCTCCAGGATCAGGACACAGCCGTGCGCCCCGCCCCAGGTGATCAGCAGCCGCAGGACCGCCTCGGCGAGCACCACCAGCGAGTCGTCGCCGACGGCCGGCGCCGCGGTGCGCCACTCGGGCACCAACCGCGACAGGGCCGGCAGATACGGCAGCAGGTCCGGGTCGTCCGGCAGCCCGTACCGGCGCAGCGCCGTGAGCAGCGCCTCGGACAGCGGCCGGAACTGCACCGTGGCCGTGGCGGCGCGGCCTCCCAGGACACTCATCCCGCACTGACCGGCCAGCTGCCCGGTCTCGACGGACAGCCGCGTCTTGCCGATGCCGGACTCGCCGAGCAGCACCAGGGCACCGCCCTCGCCACGGGCGGCGTCGTGCACGGCGTCGCGCAGGGCCGCCAGCTCCGCCACGCGTCCGACGACCTCGGCATGACCCAACCGGACCCGCCGGGCGCCGGCCCGCGTGGTGATCACCGCCGCCGCCGCGACCTGCAGGGCCGGGTCCTGCCGGAGGATGGCCGCCTCGAGCTCGCGGAGGGTCCGGCTCGGGTCGATGCCCAGCTGGTCGGCCAGGGCCAAGCGCAGCCGGCGGAACGCGGCGAGCGCGTCAGCCTGCCGGTTGCCGCGGTAGAGGGCCAGGATCAGCTGCTCCTGGATCTGCTCGTCGAGCGGGTGGTCGTGGGCCAGCCGTTCGAGTTCGGGCAGCAGCTGCGCGTGTTCCCCCAGCGCCAGGCGGGTCTCGATCAGCGCCCGGGTGGCTTGCAGCCACAGCTGGTCGAGGCGTTGGGCTTGCTCCTCCAGCCACGGGACCCCGGCCAGGTCGGCCAGCGGACGGCCCCGCCACAGCCGCAGCGCGGCCCGCAGGTGCTGCCCGCGCCGAGCCGGATCGGTCGCCCGGGTGCCCTGCTTGACCAGGTCCTCGGCGACCTCGGCGTCGGTGCCGCCGGGGCCGAGCTCCAGCAGGTAGCCGGGCGGCCGCGGCACGATCGCGCTCGGCCGGCCCAGCACCCGGCGCAGGTGCGACATGTGGCTCTGCAGCGTGTTCACGACGACCGACGACCGCTCGGCGCCCCAGACGATGTCGATCAGCCGGTCGGTGCTGACGATCTCGCCGCGGTGCAGGGCCAGGACCGTGAGCACGGCCTTGCGCCGCAGCCCGCGCACCGGTCGCGGCACGTCGTCGACCACGACGTCGACGGGTCCGAGCAGCCGTATCTGGACGACAACACACCCCCGCTGAGCAGCTCGATCGACGCATCGTATCGATCAGCGGGCCGGCCCGGACCGGCCAAGTCGCACAGTCGACAGCGCCGTTGCAGGGCGGTTGCAGCGCCGATCCGCACAGTGTCGGCCAGCAACAACCGTTCTCCTCGACCACCTGGAGCATTCATGATCAAGCGACGCGGCCTCATCGGTCTCCTGTTCGCCGCTGTGCTGTCGACGGCGTTCGCCCTGTCCGGTGCGCCGCCGGCCGCCGCTGCGGGGCCACCCTTCGAGATCCGCAACTCCAACAGCGCCATGTGTATCCAGCCGCCGCCGGGCAACCTCACGATCGGCGCGCAGCTGGTGCAGGAACCCTGCAACGGCAGCCTCGAACAGCAGTGGAACACCATCTCGCTGGGCAGCGACAGATACCGGCTGGTCAACCAGTACACCCTCGGCTGCATGGACGCCCACGGCCCGTACACCGACGGCACCCCGGTCGACACCTGGCCGTGCGCGGGCATCAGCAACCAGGTCTGGAGCTCCTCCCTTTCGCTTCCCACCAGCAGCCTGTTCACGCTCAAGGCGGGCGGCAAGTGCCTCGACGTATCCGGCGGATCGCATTCCGCCGGCGCCGTCCTGCAGATCTGGACCTGCAACCACACTCCGGCCCAGGCCTTCTACACACCTCGATAATCCGCGGCCACTGTCTACAGGGGGATACAGATGTCCAAGCTATGGTCAACGGCCCGGCGCGTGCTGCGCACGATGCTGGCCCGGTCCCGCCGATCAGCGGCGGTCACCGCCGCGGTCATGACAACGGCCCTCGCCGGCTCGCTGGGTGTCGTGGGCTCGGCGGCACCCGCCTACGCCGATGAGCCCGGCCTGTTCTGCACGATCGCCAGCACCGGCACCATCTCGGCGCCGTCGCCGGCGAACTACGGCCAATTCGTCACCGTGCAGTGGAACATCGTGCCGCAGTACTGCCCGGCTCCGGTGGCCTACATCGTCGGCCCCGGCTTCGGCGGCGCGGGAGAGTGGATCTCTCTCGGCGGTTCCCGGCAGGTCCGGGCGGTCACGAGCGGCTCCACGATCACGTGGTCGCTGTACCTGTACGACATGCAGACCGGCAGCCAGCAGACCGTCCAACTGGCCCGGAGAACCATCACCGTCAATTGAGCGCAGAGGTCGACCTGACCGGACCGGCACACCGTGGGCCAGCACTGGCGCGGTGTGCCGGTGCGGCGCTCAGCGCCGTACCGGATGGAAGCCGAACGGCAGCTCCAGGCGGTGCGCCCGGAGCAGGTCCCCGTCGGCCAGCAGGTCGTCGGTCGGCGCGTCCGCGACGATCCGGCCGCCGTCCAGGATCACCGCGCGGGGGCAGAGCTGCATCGCGTACGGCAGGTCGTGCGTCACCATCAGCACCGTCACCGGCAGCCGTTCGACGATCTCGGCCAGCTCCCGGCGGCTGGCCGGGTCCAGGTTGGACGACGGCTCGTCCAGCACCAGCAGCTCCGGCCGCATCGCCAGCACGGTGGCGACCGCGACCCGGCGGCGCTGGCCGAACGACAGGTGCAGCGGCACCTGGTCGCGATGCGCGGCCATGCCGACGGCTTCGAGCGCCTCGTCGACCCGGGCGTCCAGCTCCGCGCCGCGCAGCCCGAGGTTGGCCGGCCCGAAGGCGACGTCCTCGGCGACGGTCGGCATGAACAGCTGGTCGTCGGGGTCCTGGAAGACGATGCCGACCCGGCGGCGGATCTCGGCCAGCCGGGACCGGTCGCCGGCGTCCACCCGCAGCCCGCCCACCTCGACCGTGCCGGCGCCGCCGTGCAGGATGCCGTTGAGGTGCAGCACCAGGGTGGTCTTGCCGGCGCCGTTGGGCCCGAGCAGCGCGACCCGCTCACCGGCGCCGACGCTCAGGTCGACGCCGCGCAGCGCCACGCTGCCGTCCGGGTACGCGAAGGTCAGCCCCGCGATCTCCAGGCTCATCCGAGCACCGCCGCCAGCCCGATGACCGCCGCGGCGGCAGGCAGCACGGCCGAGCGCGCCCAGTCGGCCCGGCTCGCCCCCGCGGCCTCGGGCCGGGGCAGCCGGCCGTCGTAGCCGCGTGACACCATCGCCAGGTAAACCCGCTCGCCGCGCTCGTACGCCCGCAGGAACAGCGCGCCGATGCCGACCGCGAACGCCTTGACCTGCCAGAGGAACCGCGGGTCGTAGCCGCGGGAGAGCCGGGCGATCCGCATCCGGCGCGCATCGGAGGCCAGGATGTCCAGGTAACGCAGCATGAAGGTGGCGATCTGGGTGAACACCCGCGGGCAGCGCAGCCGGTCCAGGCCCAGGATCAGGTCGCGCATGGTGGTGCTGGCGGCCAGCAGCAGCGAGGCGATCACCCCGAGCGTGCCCTTGGCCGCGATGTTCCACGCGCCGTAGAGCCCGTCGACCGACAGCGACAACCCCAGCCAGGTGATCCGCTCGCCGTGCCCGGCGAACGGCAGCGCGACGGCGAGCACCACGAACGGCAGCTCGATGGTGGCGCGCTTGGCCAACCACCCCACCGGTACGCGCGCCAGCACGGTCACCGCCGCGAGCAGCAGCGCGTAGCCGCCGAACGCCAGGAACTCGGTGCGCGGGGTGGCCACCACCACGACGGTGAACAGCAGCGTCGCAAGGATCTTCACCTCGGGGGCCAGGGCGTGCACCGGGCTCGGCCGGTCCAGGTGCAGCGGGTGCGCGTGGCCGGCGCCCATCAGACCTTCCCCGGGGCGCGCCGCCGCAGCAGCCAGAACACGCCGCCGCCGACCGCGAACGTGACCAGCACCCCGAGCACCCCGGACAGCCCGGTGGACAGGTGCGGGTTGCTGATGCCGCGGATGCCGTAGCCGGCGAGCGGGCTGTCCTCGGCCTGGTGTGCCTGCTCGCGCTGGAGCATGCAGGTGCCGCCGGTGATCTGCCCGTCGGCGCCGAACGTGCAGCCCTCGCGGGCCGTCGCGTCCAGCCCGTCCGGGCTGCCGGCGGCGAAGTTGCTGACCACCCCGGCCAGCAGCAGGGCGACCAGCAGGCCGCCGGCCAGGAACCAGCCGAGCCGCCGGGTCACGCGGCGCCGCCCGAGACGGTGGCCGGCGTGGCCGGTGTCACGGCCGGCGGCGGCTTGCGGAAGCGGCGCAGGGCGTAGACCAGGTCGGGGCGCACCCGGGCCACGGTCGCCACGGTGGTCGCCGCGATCAGGCCCTCACCGATGCCGATCAGCGTGTGGGTGGCGGCCATCGTGCCGGAGACCCAGGGCAGCGAGAGCTGGGTGGTGCCGCCCAGCCAGTACTCGAACACGAAGCCCTGCGAGGCGGCCACGACGCCGATGACCGAGGCGATCAGGGCGGTCGCCCCGAGCCCCGCGGGCGTCTTGGGCAGGATCCGCAGCAGGCCCGCCACCAGCAGGTAGCCGGCCGCCGTGCCGATGATCGCCATGTTGGTGATGTTCAGCCCGAGGGCGGTCAGGCCGCCGTCGGCGAACAGCAGGCACTGGATGATCAGGACGGTCGAGACGCAGAGCGCGCCGACCCACGGCCCGACCAGCACCACGGCCAGCGTGCCGCCGAGCAGGTGGCCCGAGACCCCGGGCAGCACCTGGAAGTTGAGCATCTGCACGGCGAAGATGAACGCGGCGACCAGCCCGGCCATCGGGGCGAGCCGGTCGTCCAGGTCGGCGCGGGCGCGCCAGACGCAGACCGCCAGGGCGAGCGCGGCGAAGGCGGCGAAAATCGCCGACACGGTGCCGTTCACGATCCCGTTGGCGATGTGCATCGCCTCGATGTCCATGAGAACCCCTCCGCGCCCGGGAACGACTCGATCCAGCATATGGAGTTGCCTGGCAATTGCAAAGCATTGGCAACAACGCCGGGGCGGCTGGGATGTGGATCACTTGCGGGGCGGCGCCGCGGCGCTCAGAAAGCCCGATTTGACCAGGGTCCGGCTCAGCGGCCGGGCCAGCTCACCGAGCCGGGTGGCGCCCTCGGCGCCGAGCACCCGGTACGCCGGCACGGCCAGCCGGTCCGTGTCCGCCTCGATGCCCTCCCGCAGCGCCCGGCCCGCGTCGGAGAGCTCCTCGCCGGCCAGCAGTCCCCGCTCCTGCAGCGCCGCGACCTCCGCGGCCCACTGCTCCCTGGTGTATCCCCGGCTGGCCCGCAGGAACGTGGCGTTGGCCTGCCCCGACGCCGCGTGCAGGACGATCGACTGCAACCCGCTCAGCCCGGCCACCAGCAGCGCGGCGACGTGCGCGTCACCGCGGAACTCACGCAGCAGGGTCTGGGCGTGCCACAGCACCAGGTGCGGGGCGTCGGGCCAGTCCAGCTCGGCATGCGCGGCGAACAGCGGCCGCCCGGCGGCGTACGCGACCGCCGACTCCGCCGCCCGCCGGGCCAGCTCCGCCGCCTCGGCCACCTCGGGGCTCTTGACCACGTCGTCGCCCAGGCCCCGGGTCAGCGCCGCGCCGGCGGCGTCGAGCCGCACCGCCACCGCCGTCGCCGGCGTCACGACCTGCCAGGCCGCGGGCAGCGCGCGCGCCACCAGGCCGGGATGGAAGTTGTAGAAGGTCGCGACCACCGGGCCGGGACCGACCGGGCCGAGGGCGGCACCCCGCGAGGCGAAGTAGTCGGCCACCGGCGGCAGGCCGAGCGCGGCGAACCGCTCCCGCACCTCCGGCACGAAATAGATCATCGCGTGCAGCGGCTCGGCGAGCCGCCAGGCCTCACGGGCGAGGGCGGGCGTCACATCGGTCATGCCCGCCATCCTGTCATTACCCGCTAGTAGGGCGCGACGGTCAGGGCCGCCATCCCGGCCACGGCATCCACGTCGATACGGTCCACCGCACCGGCCCAGGCCGCCGGGGTGAACGTCCGTCCGGCGGCCACCCCGGCGTGCCGCTGCCCGTTCAGGGTGACCTGCCCGGCGCCCCGCCCGACCCGGACCCGCACCGGGACCGGCCCGGCGGTGCGCACGGCGAAGCTGCTGACCCCGCCGCTCATCAGCACCGCGAGCGTGCCGTCCGGCCGCGGCAGCGCCAGCTCGATCCGGCTCGCGCCGCCGGTCAGCGCCACCCCGCCGACCCGGCCCGCGCTCAGGTCGATGGTGGACAGCTCGGCGCCCCCGGCGACCCGCAGATCCCAGCGCACGGCGGCGTGCAGGGTGATGTCCACGGCCTGGGCGTCACCGTCGAGCCGCAACCGCACCCGGCCGTCGCGATCCTCGGCGCGCGGCCGGGCGGCGCCGGCCGCCGGCGTGCTGATCCGGTAGAGGTCACCGCCGAGATCGGCGGTGCGCAGGGTGACGCGCACGGCGCCGTCCACCAGGTCGAACCCGGCACTGGTACGCCCGTCGAGCGCCGCGGTCACCGTGTGTCCCGCCGCGGGGGCGCCGGGGGCGGCGGCGACCGGCGGGCTCCAGCCGGCGGATCCGCCGGCGTCGCTGCCCCGGTCGTGGGTGAGCGCCACCACGGTCGCGCCGGTCAGCAGCAGGGCGGCGGCCGCGATCCCGGCGCCCACCGTCCAGCGACGGCCGGGCTCGTCAGCAGCGGCCGGCCAGACCTGGCCGGTGCCCGAGAACCGGCTCTGATCGGTGCCGCCGGGCAGGGCTGAATCGGCGTCGCCGGACTGCGTTCGATCGGCGCCGGCGGGCGGGGCTTGATCGGCGCCGGCGGGCCGGGCCTGATCAGTGCCGCCGGGCCGGGCCTGATCGGTTCCGGCGGGCCGGTTCTGATCGGCGCCGGTGGCCGGGCCGAGGAAGGCCGGGTTGAGGAAGGCCGGGTGGATCCGGCCGGCGGTGTCGGCGGGGTCGCCCGGGGGATCGAGGAGGTCGTCCAGGGCGACCGTCCGGGCCGGGGCCGGGGCCGGCCGGGGACCCCGCCGTTCCAGCGCGGGGATGCGCCGGGCCCACGCGGACCTCGCCGGTCGGGCCGCGGCCGGCTCCTGCCTCGCCGGCATCGGCGGATGCTCCGCGGTGACCGGCGGATGCTCCGCGGTGACCAGCGGATGCTCGGCGGTGACCGGCGGATGCTCGGCGGTGACCAGCGGGTGGCCGGCGGTGACCGGCGGATGCTCGGCGGTGACCAGCGGGTGGCCGGCGGTGGCCGGCGGATGCTCCGCGGTGACCAGCGGATGCTCGGCGGTGACCGGCGGATGCTCGGCGGTGACCAGCGGGTGGCCGGCGGTGATCAGCGGGTGCTCGGCAGCTGCGGGCGGGTGCTCGGCCAGCATGGCCGCGGTCACGACGGGCAGCTCGATCGTCGGTTCCTCACCCGGCAGCGGGGTGCCCGGAGCCGGCCAGTCGGGCGGCGGTGCCGCGGCGGTTCCGTCGGTGGGACCGGCCTCGGGGAGTCCGTGCATGGTGATACCTCCATGTCGGTGGCATTGATCAGTACGGAATCCGGCAGCTCCCGGATCGGACCGGGCCGGAATTGCTCCGCGCGGTCGGCGGGGGTGCCGGTTCGCATCGATGTGGTGAGATCGATGGACGGACGGGGGTGAGCGATGCGGCTGCGCGTGGTGGTGCGGCAGGGCGCCTCGGTCGGCGAGCAGGTCAGGCACGCGCTGGCCCGGGGCTCGGCGTTGCTCGCGGGTGCGGACCCGGTCGGCAGGTGGCGGTCGCTGGACGAGGCGGTGTTCGGCGACGCGATCGAGGTGCATGTCCCCGACTCGGCGACCGTCGGCGAGCTGAGGACGACCGCGTGGCTGGCCGTCCGGGAGGAGCCGCTCGCCGGCCACGAGGACGGCCGCTGGCAGGGGTGGATCCGGTGTCCGTACGCCGACGGTGACCTGTCGGCCGAGCAGACGCTGGAGCAGCTCGGCCTCTGCGACGGCGACACCGTCGAGCTGTTCCTGTCGTGGACGCCCCGGGTGCCCCGGGCGCTGCCGCTGGTGCTGCCCGTCCGTTCGCCGAGGGACCTGTTCGCGGCGCTGGTGCTGGGCTCGGCGGAATTCCCCTCGGGAGGCATCCCGCGGGTCTGGGGCGCGCTGCTCTACACCGACGCCGACACCGAGCTCGCCACGTACGTGCGGGTCCACTTCGACGAGCTGAACGCCCTCAGCGGCGGGACCCTGCGGATCTTCGTCATCGAGCGCCCGGCCCGGTGGGCCACCGCCCTGCGGTACTGGCGCCCACGCCTGGAACAGCCGCTGCTGCGCGTGTTCGGCACCATGCGGTGGCTCCGCTGGCAGCCGTTCGACAAGCACCAGGCGTACGACATCGCCCGCGCTCTCGACGTCAGCCCGGCCGACCTGCCGTGTCTGGTGCTGTTCCGGGGGGGGGTGGACTCGCCACGCCGCATCGTATTTCCCGTCGAGTCCGTCTCGCCGAAGTATCTGCGGACGCTGTTCCACCTGGTCGCCGAGGCCGCGAGCGGCCGGCCGCAGCCGGCCGCGCAGCCGGCCCGCACCCTGGGCACGGTGGCCGCGGAGGACTCAGCGGAGGCGCTCGGCCAGGTGCTGCGGGCGCTGCCCCGGGCGAGCGTGCCCCGCACCGAGCTGGGTCCCGACGCCGAAGCCGTCGAACTGCGGGCCTTCCGCCGGGTGGCGGCCGCGGAGCAGCAGATCCGGGACACCCTGCACACGGTTGTCCTCGACCTCAGGAGGAGCGTCATGTCGGAGAACTTCCACTTCCACGGGCCCACCACCTTCATCAACCGGCCCGTCGACACCGTCATCCGGGACTTCCAGAACACCTACGGGTCCTCGTCCGACGAGGCCGTGCAGCTCCGGGAGCTGTTGCGGCTCGTGCTCTCCAGCACCGCGCTGCCCGAGGCCGACCGGGAGCGGGCAGCCACCGCGGTGCACGAGGCGGCCCGGGAGCTTCCGCAGGGCCGCGGGGTCGTGGACCGGCTGAAGGTGGTGTCGGAGATCGTGGCCCGCGCCTCGGACATCGCGGCGCCGGCGGCGGACCTGATCGGCCGCCTCCTGCAGGTGTTCGGCTGATCCGCCGGGCGGCGGGCCGGTCGACGCGCCGGTCCGGGTGTCGGGGGGTGCCGCTAATCTGCCGTGATGGACGAGTCTGCCGTGATGGACGAGCTGGCGGAGCGGCTGGCCGGGCTCACGTTCGCGGGGCTGACGCAGGACGAGGTCACCGGCCGGATCATCGACGAGGTGGCGGCCTGGGGGCTGGCGCGGGGCTGGCGGGTCTACCGGCGGGCGCCCAGCGTGGTCCGGCTGCCGCCGCCGCTGGACAAGCAGCACTCGGTCGTCGACGTGGCGCTGGCCCGGCCGGCCGCGCCGCCGATCGTGGTCGAGGTCGACCACACCGACCGCCGGCGGACGGTCGAGAAGCTGCTGGCCGAGGCCGGCGCGGGCCGGGTCGCCGTGTGGGTGCGCTGGGGCCCGGGCCGGATCGCCGAGCCGCCCGCGCCGATCCACCTGATCGGGCTCCCGGTGGTCCGCAGCCAGGGCCGGTATTCCCGGCGCGCCGGTCCCGACCGGCCCGCGCCGACCCATTCGACGGCCGCGCCGGCCGCCGGCGAGGCGGCCGAACTACCCCTGCCGGAACCGGGCGAAGGACCATTGTGAGCCTCGGGGGAGCGGCGTAACGTCCGCAGGGGAGCCGTCACCCGGAGGTGGTCGACATGCGCTCTACGTACCCGCGCGGACGGCTGGCGGTCTGCGGCGAGGAGACCTGCCAGTGGCGGAATTTTGTGCACGAGCTGACGCCCGCCACCACGTGCCGGCGGCATCCCGGGCGGACCAGCTTCGTGCCGGAGGGCACCCGGCTGCGGGTGCGCTGCTTCCACGAGGGCTGCCTGCAGAATTCCGTGCCCGTCACGTACTGGCACAGCCTGCACGCCGCGGAGAGCTTCCAGTGCGCCTCGCACCTCATCCGGGTCTGAGCACGGCCAGCAGCCCGTCGGCGAAGGTGTCGCGCCAGTTCACGTAGTCGTGCGCGCCGTGGTATTCCGCGTACGTGACCGGATAGCCCTTGGCGGTGAGCACGTCGCGCATGCGCCGGCTCAGCTCCCGCATGGTCGGCGTCCCGGCCGAGCCGTTCCGGGTCTCCCGGTCGCCCACGTTCAGATAGAAGCGCAGGTCGGCCCGGGGCTGCTCGGCGTAGTCGCGGAGCAGCCGGCCCGGCTCGCCGTGCTCCGGCTTGGGCCACCAGAAGCTGCCGGACTGGGCGATCACTGCGCCGAACGCCTCCGGCGCGGACAGGGCCACGTGCGCCGCCATCAGGCCACCCAGCGACTGCCCGGCCACGACCGTCCGGGCCGGGTCGGCGCCGGCGCCCAGCTCGCGGCGGGCCCAGGGGAGCAGCTCGCCGGTGACAAAACCGGTGGTGGCCGCCGACGCCGGGGTCAGCTCGGTGTCGCGCTCGGCCTCGACCCCCGGGACGAACAGCCCGAGCATCGGCGGGATCCGCCCGGCGGCGATCAGGTTGTCGAGGGTGTGCTGGACCCGCAGCACGGTGCGCCCCAGCCAGCCGTCGAACAGCACCAGCGTGGCCAGGCCCGCCGCGGGCGGCTCGCCGGGCGGCCGGTACACCGCGACCCGGCGGCCGCCGGGCAGCGTGTGCTCCTCGATCGGGACGTCCCGGCGCGGCGTGCTCCAGGCCGGCTCGGTGGCCTCCGGCAGGTCCAGCAGCGAGGCCCAGGCGTCGCGGTCGGTCGGGTCGTCCGGGTCGGCGGGGAAACGGAACGGGCGCGGGTTGAGCGGGTCCAGGTGCGCCGGGCCGGTGCCGCTGTCGTCCCGCGGCAGGTCGTCGGCGCCGTCGTGGGACAGGTAGTACAGGGTGCGGGCGGTCGCGGGCAGGCGGATCGAGCCGTGCCACAGGTCGGTGCCCGGCACGCGCGCGAGCTCCAGCCACACACCCCAGCCCACCGAGGTGGACTCCGCCTCGCCGCGCCACAGGAAGGTGACCTCGACCGTGCCGTCCGGGGCCACCGGGGAGACGACCGGGCTGCCCGTCCGTTGCGCCTGGGACCACAGCGCCTCCGGATCAGCCACGGGTGCGCCCCTTGAGGTGGCGGCCCAGGGCGCGGGCGATCTCCCGGTTGGCGTCCCGCTCGGCCAGCGCCTGGCGCTTGTCGTACTCGCGCTTGCCCCGGGCCAGCGCCAGCTCGACCTTGGCCCAGCCCTCGTTGAAGTAGATCGACAGCGGGACCAGGGCGTTGCCGGGCTCGCGCAGCTTCTCCCGGATCCGGTCGATCTCGATGCGGTGCAGCAGCAGCTTGCGGGTGCGGCGCGGGGCGTGGTTGGTCCAGGAGCCGAAGCCGTACTCGGCGATGTGCAGGTTGTAGAGCATGAGCTCGCCCTCGTGTTCCTGGGCGAATGCGTCGACGATCGACACATAGCCGGCCCGCAGCGACTTGACCTCGGTGCCGGCCAGCACGAGGCCGGCCTCGTACGTCTTGAGGACCGCGTAGTCGTGCCGCGCCTTCTTGTTGGACGCGATGACCTTGCGGCCGGTCTCCCTGGCCGTGGCCGCCCCCTCGGTGTCGCCGGAGAAGTTGAGCTGCTCCATCCTCGCAAACGACGGGGTGCCGGTGGGGGCGGCCGGGGCCGCGAGCCGGGTTCAGGCGTCCGGCGCGATCAGGTTCTTGCCGGTCGAGGTGTCGAAGACCTGGATCTTCGAGGTGTCGTACCAGATCCGGGCCGTGCTGCCGCGGCGCACGTTCGCCCCGGCGTCCAGCCGGGCCGTCACGTCGACGCCGCCGCTGTGCAGGTCGTTGCCGGTGTCCTTGGCCAGGTCGTCGAGGTCCTGGGAGTGCGCCTGGTCGCCCGTCATGGTGAAGTACGCGTACACGTCCGAGCCCATCGCCTCCACGATGTCGATCGGGGCGTCGAACGTGGCGCCCGGCTTGTCGCCCACCAGGGCGGCGTCCTCGAAATGCTCGGGGCGGATGCCGACGATCACGTCGCGGTCGCCCTTGCCGCCGTTGAGGGCCTGGCGCACCTTGTCCGGCAGCACCGCCTCGCCCAGCGCCGTCACCACCGAGTCGCCGCGCAGCTGGCCCGGGAAGAAGTTCATCGCCGGGCTGCCGATGAAGCCGGCCACGAACAGGTTGGCCGGGTGGGCGTACAGGAAGGCCGGCGAGCCGACCTGCTGGACCACCCCGGCGCGCATGACCACCACGCGGTCGCCGAGGGTCATCGCCTCGGTCTGGTCGTGGGTCACGTAGAGGGTGGTGGTGCCCAGGCTCTTCTGGATGCGGGAGATCTGGGTGCGCATCTGCACCCGCAGCTTGGCGTCCAGGTTCGACAGCGGCTCGTCCATCAGGAAGGCCTTGGGCTGGCGGACGATGGCCCGGCCCATCGCCACCCGCTGGCGCTGCCCGCCGGACAGGTTGGCCGGCTTGCGGTCCAGGTGGTTGGTGAGCTCCAGCATCTCGGCCGCCTGCGCGACCTTCTTCTTGATGGTCTCCTTGTCCATGCCGGCCAGGCGCAGCGGGAAGCCCATGTTGTCGCCGACCGTCATGTGCGGGTAGAGCGCGTAGGACTGGAACACCATGGCGATGTCCCGGTCCTTGGGCGCCTTGTCGTTGACCACCTGGCCGTCGATGAGCAGCTTGCCGGCGGTGATGTCCTCCAGGCCGGCCACCATGTTCAGCGTGGTCGACTTCCCGCACCCGGAGGGGCCGACCAGGATGATGAACTCGCCGTCGGCGATCTCGAGGTTGAAGTCGTCCACGGCCAGGGCGCCGTCGGGATAACGCTTGACCACATGGTCCAGAACGATCTCGGCCACGTCAGCTCCTCCGAGTGTGAGTGCGGGGTGGATGGGTCAGCCCTTGACGGCGCCCGAGGTCAGCCCCGCGACGATCCGCCGCTGGAACACCAGCACGAAGATCACGATGGGGATGGTGATGACCACGGCGGCGGCCGCGATCGGTCCGGTCGGCTTCTCGAACGTGGTGGCGCCGGTGAAGTAGCTCATCGCCGCCGGCACGGTGCGCGCGTTCGAGGTCGAGGTGAGCGAGAGCGCGAACAGGAAGTCGTTCCAGCAGGAGATGAAGACCAGGATGGCGGTGGTGAAGATGCCGGGCATGGCCAGCGGGGTGATCACCCGGCGGAAGGCCTGGTACGGCGTCGCCCCGTCCATCTTCGCCGCCTTCTCCAGGTCCCACGGGATCTCCCGGAAGAACGCGGACAGCGTGTAGATCGCCAGCGGCAGTGCGAACGCGATGTACGGGATGATCAGGCCGGGCCAGGTGTCGAAGAGCCCGATCGCGGTCTCGATCTTGAACAGCGGCGTGACCAGGGCGATCTGCGGGAACATCGACACCAGCAGCGCCATCGCCACGATGGTCCGCTTGCCCGGGAAGTCCAGCCGGGCGATCGCGTACGCGGCCATCGTGCCGAACGCGATGGCGATCAGGGTGGCGATGATGCAGATGCCGATCGAGTTCATCAGCGCCCGCAGGAAGTCGGAGTTGTTGAAGATCGCGGTGTAGCTGTCGTCGCTGGGTGAGGTCGGGATGTAGTTGCCGTCGTTGAGGGTCGCGTCGTCCTTCAGCGACAGCGACACGATCCAGAGCACCGGGACGAACGCGTACAGCAGGACGATGATGTTGACGCCCCACCACATCAGCTTGCGGTTGGTGGTCTCCGGCTGCATGACTACCGCCTCCCCTCAGCGTCGGATCCGGGCGCTGCCGCCCCGAAGAGCTTGATGAACGTGAACGCGATGATCCCGGTGGTGATGAAGATCAGCACCGACATCGCCGACCCGATGCCGAGGTTGAGCCCGCGGATCAGGTTGCTGTAGGCCACCATCGACACCGAGCTGGTCTTGTTCGACCCGCTGGTGAGCACGAAGATGTTGTCGAACACCCGGAACGCGTCCAGGGTGCGGAACAGCAGCGCCACCAGGATGGCCGGCTTGATCAGCGGCACGGTGACCATCCAGAACCGTTTCCAGGCGTTCGCGCCGTCCATCGAGGCGGCCTTGAGCAGGTCCTCGGGCACCAGCGCCAGCCCGGCCATCAGCAGCAGGGCCATGAACGGCACGGTCTTCCAGACCTCGGCCAGGATGATGATCCCGATCGACGGCCAGAACTCGGTCAGCGGCGCGGAGTTCTCCGGTGCCAGCCAGCCCAGGCCCTGGGTCCAGGCGAACCGCCAGGAGAACGCCGCCACCACGGTCACGATCGCGTACGGCACCAGCGCCGAGGTGCGGACCAGCCCGCGCCCGACGATCGTGCGGTGCATGACGATCGCCAGCAGCATCCCGAAGATCAGTTCGAGGGTGGCGCCGACCACCGTGATCAGCATGGTGACGCCGAACGCGGTCCACCAGATCGGGCTGGACAGCACGGTGACGTAGTTGTCGAACCAGATGAACTCGTTGGCGTCCGGCCGGCGCAGGTCGGCCTTGTTCAGCGACAGCCAGAACGCGTACAGGATCGGGTAGGCGGCCACGGCGAGCATGATCACCACGGCCGGCCCGACGAGCAGCAGGCCCAGTTTGCGTTCGGCCCGCTTGGCGTCGGTGTGCCGCTGCCGGGCGATCTCGGTGGTGCCGTCGTCGATCTGGTGCTCGGCGGCCTCGGCGGCCGCCGCAGTCGGGGTGGCTGTCATGGGACGATCCCCTTGCCGTCGATCGCGTCCTGGATGGAGTCACGCAGCTTGTCGGCCGCGGCCTGCGGGTTGATGCTCTGCGGGGGCGACAGCGTGGTCGAGACGAGCGTCGAGATGTTCTGGTACACCGGCGACACCGGCCGCGGCACGGCCGCCTCCAGCTCGCTGCGCATGACGTCGGCCATCGGGTAGGCCTTCTTGAACTCCGGCAGCTCGAACACGGTCGCCAGGGCCGGCACGTCACCGGCGTCGAGCGCGGCGCTCAGGGCGTTCTTCTCGTTCCGCAGGCACATCGCGGCCTCGAACGACTCCTCCGGGTGCTTGCTGTAGGTGCTGATCGCGTAGTTCATCCCGCCGAGCGTCACCTTGGGCGGGCCGCCGTCCACCGACGGGTACGGCGCGTAGCCGAGGTCGTCGACCAGCGGCGGGTTGGCCTCGCGCATGGCGCTGAGCACGTAGGGCCAGTTGAGCGAGAAGGCGGAGCGTTCGGCCTGCAGGTCCGCGAAGACCTCCGGCTCCTGGGCGTTGGACAGCGACGCGCTGGTGACCCCCGAGGTGGCCAGCTTCTTCATGAGGGTCAGCGCCTGCACGGTCTTGTCGTCGATCGTGGGCTTGGTGCTGTCCTCGTTGACCAGCGTCCCGCCGTACGCGGTGACCAGGTTGTTGATGTTGACCACGTAGCCCTCGTACTGGGCCGCGGTGAGGCCGATCTCGTAGGCCTTGCCCTGGGACTTGAGCTGCTGGGCCATCGAGATCATCTCGTCGAACGTCCGGGGCGGCGTCGGCACCAGCGACTTGCGGTACCAGAGCAGCTGGACGTTGGTCGTGCGCGGTACGCCGTAGAGCTTGTCCTTCCAGGTGGCCGTGTCGATCGGCGGCTGCAGGGTGTCCTTGGTGGCCTGGGTCTTCTTGTCCCCGGTCAGCTCCCGGATCCACTTGGCCTCGGCGAACTCGGCGGTCCACGTGACGTCCATGCCGAGCAGGTCCATGCCGTCGTCCTTGGCGGCGAGCCGGCGCACGAACTGGTCGCGCTGGCCGTCGGCGTCGCTGGGCAACAGGTTCCCGACGATGGTGTACCGGCCGGCCGCCTGCTGGTTGCAGTCGTTGATGATCTTGTCGAAGCCGGTGCCGCTGGCGCCGCCGTAGAGGTTGATCACGGTGCCCTCGGGGCCGCTGGAGCAGGCGCCGATCGAGGTCAGCAGTGCGGCGACGCCGATCATCGAGGCCCACCGTGACGGTCGCCGGAGCGCCGTCGGTCGTTGAATCTTCATCGATCCTCCGTCCGGGCAAACCGCTGGCACTTTGTGGCCCAGCTCACAGCCCTGACCACGACATTGCCAGATATCGCTGACCTGCGCGAGTCGTGGCAGGAACGATTTTCCGGGGCCGATGTCGCCGTTCCGTAACCGGGCGGTCATGAAACGTGACAGGCCGGACGTTCCACGCTGTGTCGATTTAGCAACCCGTTGTCAGCATCTGAACGCGCTCTGGCGGTGCCGCCGGCCGGCCGTCGAGAGTCCGCAGGACGAGCCGGAGCAGAGGAGATGAGGCCGATGAAGGCCGTCCGCGTCCACGCCTACGGCAAGCGCCCCTCGGTCGACGAGGTGCCCGAGCCGGAGCCCACCGGTCCGCTCGACGTCCTCGTGCAGGTGAGCGCCGCCGGGCTGTGCCGCACCGACCTGCACATCGTGGAGGGTCAGTGGGCCGAGAAGTCCGGGGTGCAGCTGCCGTACACGATCGGCCACGAGAACGCCGGCTGGGTGCGCGCGGTCGGCAGCGCCGTCACCACCGTCGCGCCCGGCGACGCGGTGATCCTGCACCCGCTGGTCACCTGCGGGCTGTGCCGGCCGTGCCGGGCCGGCGACGACGTGCACTGCGAGCACGCCGCGTTCCCCGGCATCGACACCGACGGCGGGATGGCCGAGTTCCTGCTGACCACCGCCCGGTCCTGCGTGCGGCTGCGGCCCGGCCTGGAGCCGCGCGACGTCGCCGCGCTCGCCGACGCCGGGCTGACCGCGTACCACGCCGTGCGCAAGGCGGTGCCGCTGCTGTACCCGGGCACGACCTGCCTGGTGATCGGCGCCGGCGGGCTGGGCCACATCGGCGTCCAGTGCCTGCTGGCGCTGACCGCCACCCGGGTGGTGGTGGCCGATCCGAACCCGGCGGCCCGGGACCTGGCCACCGAGCTGGGCGCGCACCTGGTGGTGGCGAGCACCGACGAGCTGGACGAGCCCGCGCACGTGGTGCTCGACTTCGTCGGCGAACAGGGCGCCGAGGCCCGCGGCCTGGCGATGACCCGCCGGGCCGGCAGCTACTACGTGATCGGGTACGGCGGCCGGGTGGACATCCCCACCATCGACCTGATCTCCACCGAACGCAACATCATCGGCAACCTGGTCGGCTCGTACAACGACCTGGACGAGCTGATGGTCCTCGCGGCGCAGGGCCGGGTCCGGCTGCACACGAGGACGTACCCGCTGACCGCGGTCAACGAGGCCATCGACGACCTGGAGGCCGGGCGGCTGCAGGGCCGCGGCATCCTCGTGCCCTAGGAGGAGCACCGATGTACACCAAGGACGGGACCAGCTACTTCGTGGTCGACGGGCACACCCACTTCTGGGACGGCAGCCCGGCCAACCAGATCAACCGGTACGGCGAGGGCTTCATCAAGTGCTTCTTCGACTACCACTCCAACCTCTCGCCGGCGGAGTACCGCTGGACCCTCGAGGAGTTCGAGCGCTACCCCGAGGAACGGATGATCCACGACCTGTTCGAGGCCGGGTACGACGACGTGGCCGTCCTGCAGTCGACGTACCTGACCGACTGGTACGTCAACGGCTTCAACACCACCGAGCAGAACGGCACGATGGCCGAGCGGCACCCGGGCCGGTTCATCGTCAACGGCCGGTTCGACCCGCGCGACGGCGAGAACGGGCTGGCCGAGCTGGAGCGGCTGCACGAGCGCTGGCAGCTGCAGGGCGTCAAGGTCTACACCGCCGAGTGGAAGGGCAGCTCCAAGGGCTGGAAGCTGTCCGACCCGTGGGCCTACCGCTACCTGGAGAAGTGCCAGGAGCTGGGGATCCGCAACATCCACGTGCACAAGGGCCCGACCGTCTACCCGATGAACCGCGACGCGTTCGACGTCGCCGACGTGGACGACGCGGCCACCATGTTCCCCGGGCTGCGGTTCATCGTCGAGCACGTGGGCCTGCCCCGGCTGGAGGACTTCTGCTGGATCGCCACCCAGGAGCCGAACGTCTTCGGCGGGCTGGCGGTCGCGATGCCGTTCATCCACAGCCGGCCGCGGTACTTCGCCCAGATCATCGGCGAGCTGCTCTACTGGCTCGACGAGAACCGCATCCTGTTCGGCAGCGACTACGCGATCTGGCAGCCGAAGTGGCTGATCGAGAAGTTCGTCGACTTCCAGATCCCGGAGGACATGCAGAGCGAGTACGGCGTGCTGACCACCGACGTCAAGCGGAAGATCCTCGGGCTGAACGCGGCGGCGCTCTACGACCTCAAGGTGCCCGGCGAGCTGATGGTGGCGCCGGCCCCCGACAACAGCGGCCCGGCGGTCGGCGCGGCGCCGGCGGCACCGGCATGACCCTGGCCGACGCGGCCTGGGCGGCCCTGGCCCAGGTCCGCGACCCCGAGCTGGACCGGCCGATCACCGAGCTGGGCTTCGTCGCCCGGCTGACGGCCGAGGCCGGCGCGGTCCGCGCGGAGCTGCGGCTGCCGACCTACTTCTGCGCGCCGAACTTCGCCTGGCTGATGGTGGCCGACGCGCGGGACGCGCTGGCCGCCCTGCCCGGGGCGGGACCGGTCGAGGTGGTCCTGCTCGACCACTTCGTCGCGGCGGAGATCAACGCGGGCGTGGCCGCGGCCGGCGACTTCGCGGGCACCTTCGCCGGCGACGCCGACCCGGGGACGGACCCGGCGCTGGCCGGGCTCCGGACCACGTTCGAGCGCAAGGCGCACCTGGCCGCCCAGGAGCGGCTGGCCTGCGCCCTGGTCGGGGCCGGGGCCGACCCGGCGGCGCTGAGCACGCTCTCCTTCGCCGCGGCGGCCCGGGCCGCGCCGGAGGCGGTCGCCCGCCGCCGCGCCCGGCTGGGCCTGACCAGCGAGCACGCGCTCTGCGACGACGAGGGCGCGGCGCTGCCGGCGGACCGGCTGCCCGGCTGGCTGCGCTTCGCGCGGACGGTGCGGGTCAGCATCGACGGCAACGCGGGCTTCTGCCAAGGACTCCTGCGGACCCGCTACGGCTGACCGCGACCGGGGCGGGCGGTGGCCCGCAAGGACACCGCCCGCGTCGCCCGCACCGCGCCCAGCCGCACGGCGCGTTCCACCGTCCAGCGGCGGGCGCGCAGCTGGGCGGTCGGCAGGGAGACGGCCACCGCGCCGACGAACCGGCCGGCGGCGTCGGTGACCGGCGCGGCCAGGCAGGACAGGTCGGCCTGGAACTCGTCCACCTCGATGGCGAGCCCGGTGCTGCGGACCTGGGCCAGCTGGCGGCGCAGCAACCGCCGGTCGGTGACCGTGCCGGGGGTGACCGCCGGGGTGCCGGTGGCGTCGAGCAGCTCCTCGGCCGCGCCGGGCTCGAGCATGGCGAGCATCAGCTTGCCGAACGCGGTGGCGTGCGGGGCCCGGTGGAAGCCGACGTCGAGCACCCGGATCCGGGGATGCGCCGGGCACTCGGCGACGTGTGCGACGATCATCTCGGTATTCCGCAGCGTCGCGTAGTAGGCCGCGGCGTGCGCCTGCCGGTGCACGACGGCGGTGACCCGTTCGACCTCGGGCGGCACCGCGATCTGCCGGCGCAGTCCCCGGGCCAGGTCGTCGACGTGGTGTCCGAGCGCGTACGCGTGTTCCTCGGTCAGATGGACCAGGTATCCGCCGGTCACCAGGGTGGTGAGCAGATGGTAGGTGGTGGGCAGGGCGAGGCCGAGGGCGCGGGAGATCTCCTTGGCCGGCAGCGGGCCGGGCGCCGCGGCGACATGGTCGAGCACGGCCATGGCCCGCTCGACGGACTGCAGCAGGCCGGTCCGGGGGTGGCTGCTCATGCCCCTGAGCATCACCCGGCCCGCGGTGGCCGGAAAAGCATTGCACCCCGTTGCACGAGAGGAGCACCGATGATCTTCATTACCGCGAAGTTCCTGATCAGGCCCGAGGACGCCGACCGCTGGCCGGAGATCGCCGCGGCCTTCACCGCCGCGACCCGCGCCGAGCCGGGTTGCCTGTGGTTCGACTGGTCCCGCAGCCTCGACAACCCGCACGAGTACGTCCTGGTGGAGGCGTTCCGCGACGGCGACGCGGGCGCCGCGCACGTCGGGTCGGCGCACTTCAAGCAGGCCCAGCTGGACCTGCCGCCGCACCTGGCGGAGACGCCCAGGATCATCAGCCAGACCGTCGACCAGGACGGCTGGTCGGAGCTCGGCGAGCTGGCCGTGCCCGCCTCCTGACCGAAAGCGGCCCCGGACCTCCGCCCGGTCCGGGGCCGCAGCTCGGGGTCAGGAGATGGCCGCGCTCAGCGCCGGGTACCAGCGGTTGGCGATCTTCTGGTCGCCGGCGGCGTTGGGGTGCACGCCGTCGCCGGTGTCCGTGGCGGTGTTGAAGCCGGTCCACTGATCCACCACGGTGACCGGGGACGCCGCCGTGCTGGTCGACGCCGCCCAGGCCGGGATCGCGGCGTTGAGGTCGATCACCCGCTGGGCGCACTCGGCGCAGCTGCTCGGGTTCATCGGGATGATCTTCGCGACCAGCACCTTCATCGCCGGGTTCGAGGCGCGCATCTGGCCGACCAGCTTGGTGAACGCGGCCAGGATGGTGGCCGGCGGGCGGTTGCTCCACACGTCGTTGGTGCCGAAGTGCATCATCACCACGTCCGGGTCGGTCGCCGCCAGCCAGCCCACCAGCTGGTTCTGGTCGGCGACGTTGGTGGCCAGGAAGCCGCCGTGCCCCTCGTTCTCGCCGTCGTAGGTGAAGCCGCAGCCCTGCGGCGGCAATGTCCCGACGAAGTCCACCGCCGACGCCTTGCCGGCCTGCTGGAGCTGCTGCCAGAGCAGCGCCCGCCAGCAGCCCGGCGAGCCGGTGATCGAGTCGCCCAGCGCCATCACCTTGACCGGGCCGCCGGTCGGCGGCGGCGTGGTGGTCGGCGGGGTGCTGGGCGTGACCGGCGGGGTGGTCGGCGGGGTGGTGACCCCGCCCGTGCAGGCGACGCCGTTCAGCGTGAAGGCGGTCGGGACGGCGTTGCTGCCGGTCCAGGCGCCGTTGAAGCCGAACGAGGTCGACGCGTTCGTGGCGATGGCGCCGTTGTAGCTCGCGTTGCGGACGGTGACGGCGGCGCCGGACTGGCTGACCACGCCGTTCCACAGCTGGGTGACGGTCTGCCCGGACGGGAAGCTCCAGCCCAGCGTCCAGGCGGTGACCGGGTCGCCGAGATTGGTGATCGCGACGGACGCGCCGAAGCCGCCCTGCCACTGGCTGGTGATCGTGTACGCGACCCGGCAGCCGGCGGCCGCGGACGCCGGCGCGGCGATCAGGCCGATCGGGACCAGCGCGGCCGCGGCCAGCACGACCGCGAGTTTTCTGATGCTCATCGCACTCACCTCAGGTTGGGGGCACCGCCGCCCGGGGCGCGGTGGAGGACTCTGAACCGTGTAAGGGGAATGCGGGCATCATGACATGGGAGCGCTCCCAAAAATAGCCCGATATTTACGAAGGTTAATTTCCGATAAATTTCGGGGTCTTGACGCGGGCATTTCGCAGCGGCAGTCTTGGGAGCGCTCCCAATTGATGGGCGTCACTGCGAGGAGACCGCGATGAAGACGTTCGGCAAGATCGCCGGCTTGGGCGTGGTGGCGCTGGGCGCCGGCCTGCTGACGGCCCTGGACGCTTCCGCGGCCGCCGGCTGCCGCGTCTCCTACGCGGTCACCAGCACCTGGCAGGGCGGCTTCGGCGCCTCGGTCGAGGTGACGAACCTCGGCGATCCGCTCACCGGGTGGACCCTGGGCTGGACCTTCCCGTCCGGGCAAGCGGTTACCCAGGCCTGGAACGGCGTGGCGACCCAGTCCGGCGCCGCGGTCACGGTCCGCGACGCCGGGTACAACGCCGCCCTCGCCACGGGCGCGAGCACGTCGTTCGGCTTCAACGGCTCCTCCACCGGCACGAACACCGACCCGACGGCGTTCACCCTCAACGGGGTCGCCTGCACCGGCGCCACCACCACGACCCCGCCGACCACCCCGCCCACCACGCCGCCGGTCACCACCCCGCCGGTCACCACCCCGCCGCCGACCGCGGCGGACGGGCGGCAGATGGAACGACTGGACCGCGGGCTGATCAGCGTCCGGTCCGGCAGCGGCAACCTGGTGAGCTGGCGCTGGCTCGCCGCCGACCCGGCCGACGTGGGGTTCAACGTCTACCGCGGCACCACCAAGGTCAACGCCACCCCGATCACCGCCTCCACCAACTACCTCGACGCGGGCGCGGCCGCCGGCGCGGCGTACACGGTGCGGGCGGTCGTCGGCGGGGTCGAGCAGGCCGCCTCCGGCGCCGCGCTGAACTTCGCCAACGGCTACCTCGACGTGCCGATCCAGAACCCGAACAGTGCCGCGTACGTGGCCAACGACGCCAGCGTCGGCGACCTGGACGGCGACGGGGTGCTCGAGATCGTGCTCAAGTGGGACCCGCTGAACGCCAAGGACAACTCGCAGTCCGGGGTCACCGACCCGGTCTACGTGGACGCGTACCGGCTCAACGGGACCCGGCTGTGGCGGATCAACCTGGGCCGCAACATCCGGGCCGGGGCGCACTACACCCAGTTCCAGGTGTACGACTACGACGGCGACGGCGACGCCGAGGTGGCGATGAAGACCGCCGACGCCACCGTCTCGGGCACCGGGCAGGTCATCGGCAGCGCCACCGCGGACTACCGCAACTCCAGCGGGTACGTGCTCACCGGGCCGGAGTTCCTGACCATGTTCGACGGCCGCACCGGCGCCGCGCTGTCGACGGTGAACTACGAGCCACCGCGCGGCACGGTCTCCTCCTGGGGCGACTCCTACGGCAACCGGGTCGACCGGTTCCTGGCCGGCACGGCCTACCTCGACGGCCGGCGGCCCAGCCTGATCATGGCCCGCGGCTACTACACCCGCACCGTGGTGGTCGCCTGGGACTTCCGCAACGGCACGCTCACCCGGCGCTGGACCTTCGACAGCTCCAGCAGCACCAACTCCGGCACCGCCGGGCAGGGCAACCACCAGCTCGCGGTGGCCGACGTGGACGCCGACGGCCGCGACGAGATCGTCTACGGCTCGCTGGCCATCGACGACACCGGCGCCAAGCTGTGGAACACCGGCAACGGCCACGGCGACGCCCTGCACGTCGGCGACCTGAACCCGGCGCGGGCCGGCCTCGAGGTGTTCAAGGTGGACGAGGACGCCAGCAAGCCGTCGTCGTGGTTCGCCGACGCCCGGACCGGTCAGGTGCTCTGGACCACCCCGGCCAACGGGGACAACGGCCGCGGCGTCTCCGGCGACATCTGGTCGGGCAGCGCCGGCGCCGAGTCCTGGTCGTCGGCCGCGGACGGGGTGCGCGGCCCGACCGGCACGGTGGTCAGCAGCCGTAAGCCCGGCTCGGCCAACTTCCTGGCCTGGTGGGACGCCGACCCGGTCCGGGAGCTGCTGGACGGCACGCACATCGACAAGTACGGCACCGCGGGCGACACCCGGCTGCTGACCGCGGCGGACGTGCACTCCAACAACGGCACCAAGTCGACGCCGTCGCTCTCCGGTGACCTGTTCGGCGACTGGCGCGAGGAGGTGATCTGGCCGACCAGCAGCAACACCGCGCTGCGCGTCTACGCCACGCCGACCGCCACCGACCGCCGGATCACCACCCTGCTCCAGGACGCCCAGTACCGGCTGGCGCTGGCCTGGCAGAACACGGCCTACAACCAGCCTCCGCACCCGAGCTTCTTCATCGGAGCGAACATGGCCACCCCGCCGCGGCCCAGCATCACCCAGCCGTGACAGCCCTGGGAGCCCCGATGAGGCCGATGACCGCACCGACGGACCAGGGCGCCGGGACGGCCCAGAGGGGAACGGTCCGCCGGGGTCATCGACGGCGAGGGTGAGGACGGCGAGCCCGGCGGCGGCGACGGCATTCAGCCAACGCGTGCCGAAGCCACTGCCGGCGCTCGCGGGCGGTGTGGGCCCGCCCGGTACGCGGTGGGCGTACCGGTGCGGGCCCACCTGCGCTCGGTGGGCGACGCCTACCGGGAGCGGCCGTCCGCCGGCTGAAGCAGCGCCGCGACCGGCAGGCCGCGGATCGAGGCGTCCAGCACCCGGGCGGTGTGCGCCAGGGAGATCTCGCCGCCGAGCCGGTGCACCGCCGCCGCCACCTGCATGAGGCAGCCGGGATTCGCGGTCACCAGCAGCTCCGCGCCGGTGGCCAGCACGTCCTTGGCCTTGCGGTCGCCCAGCTCGGCCGCCGGTTCCGGGTTGAGCACGTTCCACACCCCGGCCGAGCCGCAGCAGATCTCCGGGTCCGCGATCTCCCGGACCACCAGCCCGGGGATGCCGGCCAGCAGCGCGCGGGGCTGGGCCCGGACGCCCTGGGCATGCCCGAGGTGGCAGGCGTCGTGGTAGGCCACCGTCACCGGCAGCGGCTGCCGTGGCGCCACCGGGCCCAGCTCGACCAGGATCTCCGACAGGTCGCGGACCTTCGCCGCGAACGCCGTCGCCCGGTCCGCGTACCGGGGGTCGTCGCGCAGCAGGTCCGCGTACTCCTTCATCGAGGAGCCGCAGCCGGCCGCGTTGACCACCACGTGCTCGACGCCGGCCCGCTCGAAGCGGTCGATCAGCTTGCGGGCGAAGCCCTGCGCCTCCGCCTCGCGTCCGTTGTGGACGCTCAGCGCCCCGCAGCAGCCCTGCGCCGGCGGCACCACCACCTCGCAGCCCTCGGCCGCGAGCACCCGGATCGTCGCCGCGTTCACGTCCGGGAAGAACGCGCTCTGCACGCAGCCGGTCAGCACGCCGACCACCGCGCGGCGCGGGCCGCTGGCCGGCACCCGGCCGGGCGGCCGTGGCACCCTCGTCAGCCTCGGCGCCAGCGACTCCAGGGTGGCCAGCGTCGGCGCCAGCCGGGGGGCGACGAAGCGCCGCAGACCGCTGGCCTGATAGGCCCGCAGCGGCCCGCGCAGCAGCCGCAACCGCCGCGGGTACGGGAACAGCGCGAAGATCGTCTCGCGCAGCAGCCGCTGCCCGGGCGCCCGGGGGTGCCGGCGCTCGACCTGTGCCCGGGTGTCCTCGATGAGCCGGTCGTACCGCACGCCGGACGGGCACGCGGTCACGCAGGCCATGCAGCCGAGGCAGGCGTCCACGTGCCGCACCAGCGCGTCGCTCATCGGCTCGCCGTCCAGCCCCTGCTTCATCAGGTGGATCCGGCCGCGCGGCGAGTCCATCTCCTCGCCCCACAGCACGTACGTCGGGCAGGTGGTCAGGCAGAAGCCGCAGTGCACGCAGTCGTCGACCAGCTCGCGCCGGGGCGGGCGGTGCGCGTCGAAGGCCGGCTCGCCGAGGACCGGGCCGAGCACGTCACGCGGCGGGTCGATCATCAGATGCCTCCCACGAAGCGGCCCGGGGCGAACCGGTGTCCCGGGTCGAACCGGTCCTTGACCCGGCGCATCAGCGCCAGCCCGGCCACCGGCCCCCACATGTCCACCAGCTCGCGCACCGGCTGCGGCGCGGTCAGCACCACCGCGTGCCCGCCCGCGCGGACCGCGGCGGCCCGCAGCCGCTCCACCACGGCCGGCGCGGACGCCACCGGCACGTCGGCGTAGAGCACCCCGGCGCCGGCCGAGCCCCGCACGGCCGCCCCGTGCCCGAGTAGCTCCGGTACGCGTGACAGCGGCGCGGTCAGCTTCATCCCCACGGTGTCCCACGGGTAGCGGCCCCACCACTCCGGCGGCTCCTCGGTCAGCTGGCCGCCCAGCACCTTCTCCAGCCGCGCGGCCCGGTCCCGGACCCCGGCGGCTGTGCCCTCCACCAGCACGGCGAGGGTCACCGGACCCTCGGCGGGCGCGTCGAGCTCGACCGCCGACGGCGCGACCTGCTCGGCGCGGACGGCGGCCAGCAGCGCGCCGAGCTCCGCCGCCGGGGCGGTGCGCCGCACGAACGCGGCGACGGGCGGACGCGGGTGCAGCCGGAACGCACACTCGGTGATCAGCCCGAGCGTGCCGTACGAGCCGGTGAAGAGCTTGCCCAGGTCGTACCCCGCGACGTTCTTCACGACCTTGCCGCCCGCGTGGGCGATCCGGCCGTCGGGCCGGACCACCGTGATGCCGATCAGCAGGTCGCGGGCGGTGCCGTAGAGCAGCCGCCGGGGGCCGCTGGTGTTGGTCGCGACCGCGCCGCCGACGGTGGCGCCGGACAGGGGGTTGTCGAGCGCGAGCTGCTGGGCGCCCAGGTCGATGGCGTCGAGGGGGGTGCCGGCCCGGACCACCATGATCAGGTCACCGGCGGCGTGCTCGACCACCCCGGTGAGCCGGTGGGTGTCCACGATCAGGTCGAGCCGGCGCGGCGGCATGCCCCAGTCGAGCTTGCTGCCGCCGCCGCGGACGACCACCGCGAGGTTGTCGCGCGCGGCGGCCGTGAGCACCTCGGCGGCCTCCTCGGTGCTGGCGGGGGCCACGCTCTCCGCGGCTTCCGTCCACATCAGAAGAGCTCCGCCGCTGCCGGCTCGCCGGCCTTGTGGACTCGGGGGACCTCGCCGCACAGCCGCGGGGTCGGGAAGATCTTGCCGGGGTTGGCCAGCCCCGCCGGGTCGAACGCGCAGCGCAGCAGGTGCATCGTGTCGAGGTCGTCGTCGGTGAACATCCGCGGCATGTACTTCGCCTTGTCCATGCCCACGCCGTGCTCACCGGTGATCGAACCGCCGTATTCGATGCACAGGTCGATGATCGCGCCGGAGACCTCCTCGGCCCGTTCGGCCTGGCCCGGCACGCCCTCGTCGAAGAGCACCAGCGGGTGCAGGTTGCCGTCGCCGGCGTGGAAGACGTTCGCCACCCGGACGCCGTGCGACCGGGCCACCTCGCCGATCCGGTGCAGCACCTCGGGCAGCGCGGTCCGCGGGATCACGCCGTCCTGCACGATGTAGTCCGGGCTGATCCGGCCGACCGCGGCGAACGCCGACTTGCGGCCCTTCCAGAACAACGCCCGCTCGGCGGCGTCGGCCGCGATCCGCAGCTCGAACGCGCCGCCGGCCTCGCACAGCGCGGTGACCTGGTCGAACTGCGCCTCGACCTCGGCGGCCGGGCCGTCCAGCTCGACGATCAGCACCGCGCCGGCGCCGGCCGGGTAACCGCAGGCCACGGCCGCCTCGGCGGCCTCGATGGCGAGCGCGTCCATCATCTCGACCGCGGCCGGCACCACCCCGGCGGCGATGATCGCCGAGGTGGCGGCGCCGGCCTGGTCGGTGGTCGCGAAGGCGGCCAGCAGGGTACGCACGGACTCCGGCAGCCGGGTCAGCTTGACGGTGACCCGGGTCGCGATGCCCAGCGTGCCCTCCGAGCCGACGAACGCGCCGAGCAGGTCGTAGCCGGGGGTGTCCGGGGCCCGGCCGCCCAGCTCGACCAGCTCGCCGTCCGGTGTGACCACCTGGGCGCCGGTGACGTGGTGGGTGGTGAAGCCGTACTTGAGGCAGTGCGCGCCGCCGGAATTCTCCGCCACGTTGCCGCCGATCGAGCAGATCTGCTGGCTGGACGGGTCCGGGGCGTAGTAGTAGCCGTGCGGGGTGGCGGCCCTGGTCACGTGCAGGTTGATCACGCCGGGCTCGACCACCGCGCGCTCGTCGGCGGGCGCGACCTCGACGATGGCGCGCATCTTCGACGTCACGATCAGCACGCCCTCGGCGTGCGGCAGGGCGCCGCCGGAGAGCCCGGTGCCGGAGCCGCGGGCCACGAACGGCACGCCGGCCGCGACGCAGCCGCGGACCGTACGGGCACATTCGCCGGCGTCCCGGGGCAGCACCACCAGCCCGGGGATGACCTGGTAATGGGCCAGCCCGTCACACTCGTAGGTGCGCAGCTCCTGCCGGTCGCTCACGACCCGGTCGGCGCCCAGCTCAGCGCGCAGCCGGGCGGCGAGAACGGCAAGCGCGGTCATCGGCGACCCCATGGGCGACAACGTAACCTCCGCCGGGCGCGGCAGTCGAGGGCCGTCACGGTTGAAACATTTCGTTCATCTATGAATGTCGATCAAAGCGTAATGTCTCGGACGTCTGGAGAGATCCTCCAGGCCGACCCCAGGAGGCATGCGTGCGCTTACGCAGACGGTCCGCCGTCGCCGGAATCCTCGCCGTGACCACGATGGTCGCCGCCGCGCCCATCGGCGCGGATGCGGCACCCGCCCACCCGCAGCCGGCCGCGGCCACGCCGCTGACCGGCGACCACCTCGACGACGAGTACGCGTTCGTCGACAACCGCGGCGGCAGCGCCGCACCCACCGCCGGCCAGCGCTCCCTGGTCCGCGACGACAACCTGGTGACCCGCTGGAACAAGCTCGGCACCCCGGCCTCGGTCACCCCGGCCAAGGGCACGCTCGCCGCCGGGCTCAAGGGTGACCCCGAGGCCGTCGCGCGCGGCTTCCTGAAGAACAGCGTCGGGCTGTTCTCGCTGAGGACCGCCGCGGTCGACGACCTGGACACGGTCGCACAGACCCCGGTCGGCGAGGGCACCGTCGTGCTGATGCGCCAGCGGTTCGGCAAGCTGCCCGCCGCCCACGACGGCCTGGTCGCCGTCGCGGTCAAGGGCGGCGACGTCCTGCGGGTCACCTCGTCGCTGAGCCCGCAGACCACCGCCCCGGCGGCCGCCACGCTCGAGCCCGACGCCGCGCTGGCCGCCGCGCTGGCCGACGCCGGCATCGCCCGCGACCAGCTCGCCGACTCCCGGGTCCGGCAGGTCGCCGTGCCGATGCCCGGCGCCGCCCCGCGCGCCGCCTACGAGGTGGTCGTGCTCTCCAAGGACGCCGAGCACCCGCTCGGCTACACCACCTATGTGGACGCCCGCGACGGCACGGTGCTGCTGCGGGAGAACCTGGTCAACTTCGCCGAGGACGACCCGCACTGGAAGGTCTTCCCGGCGACCCCGGCCGCGGCCGGCACCGACACCCGGCAGACCTGGTGCGCGACGACCGCGACGGGCTGCGCGCGCCAGGTCCTCGACCCGGCCACCGGCAAGCCGTGGGACATCGACCCGGCCACCGGCCTGCCGACGTTCACCACCACCGGCAACTCCGCCGAGTCGGTCAGCCTGTGGGGCAACGGCTCCCCGGCCACGCCCGCGGCCGCCCGGCCCGACCGGGAGTACGTCTACCCGTTCACCAACCAGTGGAACACCAGCAAGTGCGACCCGAACACGCTGACCTCGCCGGAGAAGGCGGACGTCGACGCGGCCACCGCGAACCTGTTCGCGATGCACAACCGGATGCACGACTGGTCGTACCACCTCGGCTTCACCGAGGCCACCTGGAACCTGCAGAAGACCAACACCAGCCCGTACGGCAAGGGCGCGGACGCCGAACGGGGCAACGCCCAGCAGGGCGCGGCGACCGCGACCACCCGCAACAACGCCAACCAGGCGACCCCGCCGGACGGCATGCAGCCGACCACCAACATGTACATGTGGCAGCCGTTCGCCGGCAGCGCGTACCCGCCCTGCGTGGACGGCGACTACGACATGACGGTGATCGGGCACGAGTACACCCACGCGATCAGCAACCGGATGATCGCCGGCCCGGACAGCGGCATCAGCTCCAGCCAGGGCGGCGCCATGGGGGAGAGCTGGTCCGACCTGCTCGCCATGGAGTACCTGTACGAGAGCGGCTACACCCCGCGGGGCAGCACGCCCTACGTCACCGGCGCGTACGTGACCGGCGACCTGGCCACCGGCATCCGCAACCACGACATGAGCAACAGCCCGCTCAACTACTCCGACTACGGCTACGACCGCGGCGCGGCCGTGCACCCGGACGGCGAGATCTGGAGCGCGACGAACTTCGACGTGCGGCGCGCGCTGCTCAGCCGGTACGGCTCGGGCACCCGGGCGCTGCAGGAGAGCTGCGCGGCCGGCACCACGCCGGCGACCGAGTGCCCGGGCAACCGGCGCTGGGCGCAGCTGGTGTTCGACGCGTTCCTGCTCGCCGCGACCGGCTCGATCAGCATGCTGGACATGCGCGACAACATGATCACCGCGGACGCGCTGCGCTTCGACGGTGCCAACGCCGACCTGCTGTGGAACGCGTTCGCGCTGCGCGGCATGGGCGCCGGCGCGTCGAGCGGGCCCTCGGACACCGACCCGGTGCCGAGCTTCGCGTCGCCGTACGTGGAGAACGTCGAGGTGACGTTCAAGGCGCTCGGCGAGGCGGCGGGCAAGCCGGTCCGGCTGTACGTGGGCGACTACGACTTCGGCGCGGTCCCGGTGGCCGACACCGACCCGGCCACCGCCCTGCCGGCCACCGTCACGCTGGCGCCGGGCACGTACAAGTTCCTGGCGATCGGCGCCGGATACGGCCACAAGCGGTTCACCCAGACCATCTACCCCGGGGTGACCGCCGCGGTCGGCGTGGTCATGCCGGCCAACCTGGCCTCGGCCGCGTCCGGCGCCACGATCAGCGGTGACGGCACCAACCTGGGCCGGCTCACCGACGACGCCGAGGGCACGGCCTGGACCGCGACGGGTGGTGCGGCGGGCCGCCAGGTCACCGTCGACCTGCCCACGGACCGGGCGAAGCTGGTCTCCCGGGTGCAGCTCAGCGCCTTCCCGGGCGCCGGCGCCGCGACCGCGGCGATGTACAGCACGGTCCGCCAGTTCGAGATCCTCACCTGCAACGCGACCGCGGGTGCGGACTGCGCGACCGACGCCGGCTACCGGGTGGCCTACACCAGCCCGGCGAACGCCTTCGACACGGCGCAGTTCCGGCCCAAGGTGCCGAACCTGCTGATCAAGTCGTTCCCGGTGCGGCCGACCCTGGCGACCCACGTGAAGCTGCGGGTGCTGACCAACCAGTGCACCGGCAACCCGCTGTACGCCGGCGAACAGGAGAACGACCCGCGCAGCGCCAGCGACTGCGCGACCGCGGCACCCGCCGCCGCCAACGTGGTGGCCGCGGAGTTCGAGGTGTTCAGCAGCTGACCGGCAGCGGGGAGGCACGCGGCCGCCACCGCGTGCCTCCCCGCCCCGGCGGGCCGGGCTACGGCACCGGGCGGCGCATCGAGTATGTGACGCCGTGCAGCCGGTGCGGCTCGTTGATCACATGGATGGCGGCCCGGTCGTACGCCTGCCAGCCCGCCGCCCCCGCGCGGTTGAGGTGGCGCAGGTCGTCGAAGCGCTCGTCGGTGCCCCACCGCAGGGTGCCGCCCGGATGGTAGAACGTGGCGGTCCAGTCCATGTACTTGTCCGCGCCGAAGGTGCCGGCCGCTCGGTACTCGAGTCGCGCGTACTCCCAATTCGTCACAGCCATGATTATCTCCAGCGGCGGTCCGCGGCGCGCGCCCCCCGGCAGCGGTTCGCCGCACCGATATCTCAACCGGGCCGCCGCCGCGCCGATAAGCGTGGTCATGCAATCGGCATCGCGAGTGGGCATCCTGGGCACCGGTTCCTACCTGCCCGAGCACGAGGTCACCAACGAGGCGCTGGTGGAGCGGGTCACCGACACCACGCCGGAGTGGATCTCCCGGAAGACGCTGATCGGGGCGCGCCGGTTCGCCGCGCCCGGCGAGGCGACCTCGGACCTGGCCACCGCGGCCGCGGCCGCGGCGCTGGCCCGGGCCGGGATCAACGCCGACCGGGTCGACTACCTGATCGTCGCCACCTCGACCGGCGACTCGCCCCAGCCGCCGACCGCCTCGCTGGTGCAGCACGCCCTCGGCGCGCACCGGGCCGCGGCGTTCGACATCAACGTGGTCTGCGCCGGCTTCGTCTTCGGGCTGGCGCTGGCCGAGGGCCTGGTCGCCACCCGGCCGGACGCGGTGGTCCTGGTCGTGGCGGCCGACGTGTACTCCCGGATCCTCGACTTCACCGACCGGCGCACCGCGATCCTGTTCGGCGACGGCGCGGGCGCGGCGGTGGTCGGCGCGGTGCCGGCGCCGTACGGGCTGGTCGACGTCGAGCTGGTCACCCGGGGCGACGCGCACGAGCTGATCCACGTCAAGGCCGGTGGCAGCCGGCTGCCCGCCTCCGCCGCGACGGTGGCGGACGGCGACCACTTCTTCCGGATGAACGGCCGCGGCGTGCGCGACTTCGTCCTGGCCGGGGTGCCGCCGGTGCTGGCCGGCCTGCTCAAGCGGGCGGGTGTGGACGCCGGGGACGTCGACCACTTCGTGCCGCACCAGGCGAACGGCGTCATGGTCGGCGAGCTGGTCGAGGCGGCCGGGCTGCGGGACGCCCGTACCCATCTGGTGCTGGACCGGTACGGCAACACCGGCAGCGCCTCGGTGGCGATCGCGCTCGACGCGGCCGCGCGCGCCGGCGAGCTGCACGACGGCGAGCTGGTGCTGCTGGCCGGCTTCGGCGGCGGCATGTCGGTGGGCGCGGCCCTGCTCCGCTGGTACGGCAACTAGCGGCTCATCCTCGCCCCGAGGAAGAAGATGCCCGGCACGGTCTCGAAGCCGGCGCTGCGGTTGCCGCGCAGCGTCGACTTCGCGATCGTCAGCGTGCCGGTACGGTCGTTGCTGACGAAGAAGATCGCCCCGCCGCCCTCGTTGGCGTGGTTGTCGCGCAGCACCGTGCCCCGCACCGTCACCGCGAACGCGTCGCCGTCGGTGTAGATCGCCCCGCCGGAGCCGCCGCCCGGGGTGCCGCCGCGCGCCGGGTTGGCGCCCCGGCCGACCGCCCGGTTGCCGGTGAACACGCTGTTGAGCACGGTCCACGAGACACCGATGCTGCTCAGCGCGCCGCCGTTGGAGCAGCGCCCGCCGGTGAACGTGCTGTGCACGACGTACACCGGCAGGTTCTTCGACTGCGACAGCGCGCGGATCGCCGCGCCGCCGAGGTCGGGGCCCGTACCGTCGCAGCGGTTGGCGGTGAAGCGCGAGTTGACCACCTTCAGCCGGCCGCCGCGCACGAAGATCGCGCCGCCGCCGCCACCCTCGGCGGTCTCGCCGGTCGCGTTGCCCTCGGTGAAGGTCAGGTTCTGCACGGTCAGCCGCGGGGTGGCCTGGTCCTGGCAGTGCGAGGTGGTGAAGCGCTGCGCCCGGTCGCAGGTGTTCTGGTAGAGGATGCGGCGCTTGCCGGCGCCGCTGAGCGTCACCCGGCCGCCGCCGTCGAGCACGACCGCGGGGCCGTGGTCGTTGCGCACCTTCGCGGTGGCCTTCATGGTGATCGTGACCGGGGCCGGCCCGCAGTCGAAGGTGATCACCCCGCCGGCCGCGACGGCGGCGACCACCGCGGCGGACGTGCAGCTCGCGGGCGTGCCCCTGCCGATCACCCGGTCCGGGTCGCTGGTGTCGGCCGCCCGCGCCTCGGCCGGCACCGTGGCGGTGCCGTCGGGGTTGCCGGGGCTGGGCAGCGCCCGGGGCTTCTTCGAGGCGCTCGGCGACGGCGAGGCTGACACCGACGGCGACGGCGCCGCGGTGGCCGGCGGCGCCGATGCCGGCTGGGACGCCGGCGCGCCCGGCGGGGGCGCGGCCGATGCCGGCGCCTTCTCCTCGCCGCAACCGGCGAGGGCCAGGGCGCAGATCAGGGACAGGGCGGCGGGTATCGGGGAACGCACCGCACGAGACTAGGTGGCACGATGACCCGGGGACACCCCCGGCTGTCGATTTCTGCCCGGCCCGTTCGTCGCAGTGGTGATCGGGCCCGACCGGGCCCCGCGCGAACGAAGGTGCAACATGGCGAAGTACCTGCTGCTCATCTACGGCGTCGAGAACGAGTGGGCCGGCGAGACGCCCGCCGAGCTGGAGCGCAAGGACGCGGGCCACCGGTGGTTCGCCGCCACGGCGGGCGCCGCGGTGACCGGCGGGCACGAGCTGATGCCGCCGGAGACCGCGACCAGCCTGCGGCGGGGCGACACCGCCGGCCGGCCGCTGGTCACCGACGGGCCGTTCCTGGAGACCAAGGAGGGCATCGGCGGCTACTACGTGCTGGAGGCGGCCGACCTCGACGCGGCGATCGCGCTGGCCGCTCTGCTGCCCGAGCTGGCCGACGGGCACAGCGGCGTGGAGATCCGGCCGATCCGGGAGCACCGCTGAGCACCGAGGGCGTCCGCGCGGCCGTCGCGGACGCGCACCGTCGCGAGTGGGCCCGGGTGCTCGCCGCGACGGTGCGCGTCACCCGGGATCTGGATCTGGCCGAGGAGTGCACCCAGGACGCGTACGCCCACGCGCTGAGCGCCTGGGCGGACGGCGGGATCCCGGAGCGGCCCGGCGCCTGGCTCACCACGGTGGCCCGCAACCGGGCCGTGGACGTGCTGCGGCGCGAGTCCGCCTGGCGCCGGAAGCTGCCGCTGCTGGTGCTGGAGGAGCCGGTCGCCGGCCCGGCCGAGGACGACCTGCTGCGGCTCATCTTCACCTGCTGCCACCCGGCGCTGGCCACCGACGCGCAGGTGGCGCTGACCCTGCGGCTGCTCTGCGGGTTGTCCACCGCCGAGGTGGCGCGCGCGTTCCTGGTGCCGCAGGCCACGATGGCGGCCCGGATCACCCGGGCCAAGAAGAAGATCGCGGCGGCCCGGATTCCGTACCGGGTGCCGGGGCCGGCCGAGCTGGGCGAGCGGGTCGACGCGGTGCTGGCGGTGCTGCACCTGGTCTTCGGCACCGGCCACACCGCGCCGATCGGGGCGGCGCTGGCCCGCCGCGACCTGGTGCACGCGGCACTGGACCTGACCCGGATGCTGCACCGGCTGCTGCCCGCGCACGCCGAGGTCACCGGGCTGCTGGCGTTGCTGCTGCTCACCGACGCGCGCCGGGACACCCGGGTCGGCGCCGACGGGCGGCTGGTGCTGCTGGCCGACCAGGACCGCGGTCGCTGGGACACCGCGCAGATCGCCGAGGGCACGGCCCTGCTGGCCGAGGCGCTGCACGCCGCGGAGCCTTCCCGGTACGCGGTGCAGGCCGCCATCGCCGCGGTCCACGCGGAGGCGCCGACCTGGGCGGCGACCGACTTCGCGGAGATCGTCGGCCTGTACGACGTGCTGCTGGCGCTCTGGCCGTCACCGGTGGTGGCACTGAACCGGGCGGTGGCCCTCGGCGAACGGGACGGCCCGCAGGCCGGGCTGGACGCGCTGACGCCGCTGCTGGCCGAGCCGGCGCTGGCCACGTACGGCTACCTGAGCGCGGCGCGGGCCGACTTCCTGCGCCGGCTGGGCCGCCGGGCGGAGGCGGCCGGGGCGTACGAGGAGGCGTTGGCCCTGACGGACAACGACGTCGAACGGGCGTTCCTGGCGGGACGGCTCGCGGAGGTCCGCGGCTTCCGTCGCTGAACGGGTCATCGCCGGTCGTTCGTCCCGCGGGACGTGATCGTTGCTGGATCTGCCTCGGCGGTTACGCGGCCTGGGTCGCCTGCACGGCCATCCGGGACCAGCGCATGGCGTCCATGACCGTGCCGGTGAGGTCCTTGCCCGAGTAGGACGCGGCCACCTGGGCGAGGTCGCCGCGCTCGTACGCGTTCACCACCCGCAGCACCTGGCCCAGCGGCCCGGTGCCGCGTTCCAGCGCCGCCTCGATGTCGGCGCTCAGCGGCAGCTGATGGGCCATGGCGGCGGCGGAGATGCCCAGCATCCCGGCCACGGCGGTGATCAGGCCGGCCATGAAGGCGCCGTCGGACGCGGCGCCGAAGGCGCTCGCGACGTTCTCGCAGAGCCGGGCCCGGGTCAGCGCCTCGGCCATCTGCACCTCGGTCGCCTCGGCGACGTCGTCGACGACCATCAGCATGGCCCACTGCCGGATGTGCGCGACACCGAGCATGACGACGGCCTGCCGCACCGAGGAGATCTTGCTGGTGGACCCGACCGCCGCGGAGTTGCTGGCGCGCAGCACCCGCATGGTCAGCGCCGGGTCACCCGCGATGATGGTCAGGATCCGTTCCAGGTCGGTGTCGGCGGCGGTGAGCGCGCCGAGCAGTTCCAGCCGGCGCAGCCGCGACGGGCTCAGCGCGGTGGCGGTGAGCACCTGCGGGCGGCTCAGGATGTAGCCCTGGCGCAGCTCGAAGCCGTACCGGTTGCTCAGCGCCAGGTGCTCGCTGGTCTCCAGGCCCTCGGCGACGATCTGGATGTCCGGGAAGGCCCGGCAGGCGGCGACGATCTCGTCCAGGTGGCTGAGGTCGCCCTGCAGCAGGTCGAGCTTGACGTACGAGGCCAGCGGCAGCAGCTGCTCGTGGCCCGAGCCGTAGACGAAGTCGTCCAGCGCGATCCGGTAGCCCTGCGCGACCAGCGCGGTGATCCCGGCGACGACCTCGTCGTCCACCGTGACGGTCTCCAGCACCTCCAGCACCACCTGCTCCGGGCCGAACGGCAGCACCAGCTCACCGGTGAGGAACTCCCGGGTCATGTTGATGAAGCAGGTCCGGTCGCCGACCACCTCGTCGATGCCGAACTCGGTGAACGTGTTGACGATGACCTGGCTGGTCGCGTAGGTGTCGCGGCGGCCCGCCTCGATCGCGTCCATGCTGCCCCGGAACAGCAGCTCGTAGGCGACCAGGTCGCCGGTTCGGTCGAAGATCGGCTGCCGGCCGACGTGCACGAGCTGAGTGCCCGGCAGGGGGAGCGGCACCATGGGCTTCACGGCCTGATGATCGGCTGGCAGCACGCGGGCCTGAGGTTTTCGTCGCGTCCTCGTCGGCCGTGCTCAGCGCAGCGTGTTCTGGTCGTGCAGCAGCAGCCAGCGGTCGCCGTCGCGGACGAACACCAGCGTGAGCAGGTAGCTCAGCTGGTACGGCCGGCCCTCGCCGTCCAGGTCGTGGTAGTCGGCGGCGAAGACCGCGAGACCGGTGCCGCCGGCCGTGACCGTGCGCCGCAGGTCCAGCTCCCAGCTCCAGTCCGGGTCGCCGAACCAGTCCTGGTGGAAGCCGGCGAGCGCGTCCCGGCTGGCCAGCAGCGTGCCGTTGGGCATGATCAGCGTGGCGTCGGGATGCACGGTGGCGAGGTAACCGTCGAGGTCGCGGGCGCCGATGGTGGCGAGGTGCGCGTTCACGGCGTCGGGGAAGTCCATGGCCGCATCATGGCACCGGCGGACCGGGCAGCGGCACCGATATTGATGTGGCAGGATTCCGCGCCGTGCCCCCACCCCGGATCGTCCTGCTGGTCCTCGGCGTCGCCGCAGCCGTGCCGGTGCTGTGCGACCTCACCGGCCTCACCGGCTGGGTGCCGGAGATCGCCACCGTGATCGCCCTGCTCGCGGCGGCGGCGTACGCGGTGCTGGCGGTCCGCCGGCCGGTGGCCCGCTGGGCGCCGGCGGCCGGGGCCGTGCTGCTGGCGGCCGTGCCGGTGTCCGGGCTGGTGCTCGTCGACGCCTGGCCCGCGCTGCTGTCGGGCACCGGCCAGGTCCACCGGATCTTCCGGCAGGAGGCGGATGCCGACCACCTCGGCCTGCTGTTCCTGGTGGCCGCCGCGGTCGCGCTGACCGTGGGTGTGGCGGCGCTGCCGCGGCGCCGCCGGCCGGCGTGGCAGACCGCGTCGGCGGTTGTCGTGGCGCTGGCGCCGCTGGCCTACGTCGGGCACGACGTGGCCGGCTCCTCGCCCTTCTCCGACACCGTGCCGGCGGAGCTGTGGTGGCACCTCACGCCGGGCCTCGCGGCCACCGTGCTGACCGGCGTGGCGCTGGTGCTGGCCGTGACCCGGGCCGACCGGTGGTTGCTGCTGCCGGCCGGCGCGCTGCTGCTGCAGGTGACGGCGGCGCGCTGGACCGAGGGCGCCGCCGATTCGTGGACGCCGGCCCGGCTCTCCGCGCGCCTGGACGACTCCGTCTCCACGTTCCTCACCCCGGGCCTGCGCACGGAGGTGACGACGGCCCCGGCCCTCGCCGTCGACATCAAGCTCGGCGCCGGCCTGGCGACCGCCGCCTTCCTGCTCGGCCCGGCGCTGCTCGCACTCGGCGCCGCCCGCACCGAAAACCGACCGATGCCCGCCGACGGCCCGGCGCGGCCCGAGGACGCGTAGCCGCGTGGGTCTCACCCCTCCTGCAGCGCCGCCAGCACCTGCTCGCCGAACTTCTCCAGCTTGCTCTGGCCCACGCCGTTCACCGTGGCCAGCTCCGCGAGGCTGCCCGGGCGCTGGGTCGCGATCTGCCGCAGCGTGGCGTCGTGGAACACCACGTATGCCGGCACCCCGGCCTCCTTGGCCGCCGCGGCCCGCCAGGCCCGCAGCCGCTCGAACACCGGCGCCGCCTCGGCCGGCAGGTCCGCCGCCGGCGCCGCCTTGGCCGAGCGGGCCTTCGGCGCCCGGGCGGTGCGCTCCGGCTCGCGGCGCATCATGACCTGGCGTTCCTTGCGCAGCACGGCGCCGCTCTCGTCGGTCAGCACCAGCGTGCCGTAGTCGCCCTCGACCGCCAGCAGGCCCTGGGCCAGCAGCTGGCGGACCACCCCGCGCCACTCGCCCTCGCGCAGCTCCGCGCCGATGCCGAAGACGCTCAGCTCGTGGTGGCGGAACTGGGTGACCTTCTCGGTGGTCTTGCCCAGCAGGATGTCGATGGACTGGCCGGCGCCGAACTTCTGGCCGCGCTCGCGCTGCAGCCGCAGCACCGTGGAGAGCAGCTTCTGCGCGGCGACCGTGCCGTCCCAGGTCTCCGGCGGGCTCAGGCAGGTGTCGCAGTTGCCGCAGGCGGTCGTGCCGCTCTGGCCGAAGTAGGCCAGCAGCTGGCCGCGGCGGCACTGCACCGTCTCGCAGAGGGCGAGCATGGCGTCGAGGTGCGCGGCGAGGTTGCGCCGGTGGGCGAAGTCGCCCTCGGACGTCTCGATCATCTTGCGCTGCTGCACCACGTCCTGCAGCCCGTACGCCAGCCAGGCGGTGGACGGCAGGCCGTCGCGCCCGGCCCGGCCGGTCTCCTGGTAGTAGCCCTCGACCGACTTGGGCAGGTCGAGGTGGGCCACGAAGCGCACGTCGGGCTTGTCGATGCCCATGCCGAACGCGATGGTCGCGACCATGACCAGCCCGTCCTCGCGCAGGAAGCGGGACTGGTTGGCCGCGCGGGTGCGCGCGTCGAGCCCGGCGTGGTAGGGCAGCGCGGCGACGCCGTTCTGCACCAGGAACTCGGCCGTCTTCTCCACCGAGGCCCGGGACAGGCAGTAGACGATGCCCGCGTCCCCGGGGTGCTCGGTGCGGAGCAGGTCGAGCAGCTGCCGGCGGGGCTCGTTCTTGGCGACGATGCGGTACTGGATGTTGGGGCGGTCGAAGCTGGCGGTGAAGTGCCGGGCGCCGGTCAGGTCGAGCCGCTCGGCGATCTCGCCGTGGGTGGCGGAGGTGGCCGTGGCGGTCAGCGCGATCCGGGGCACGTCGGGCCACTGCTCGTGCAGCATCGACAGGTTGAGATAGTCGGGCCGGAAGTCGTGGCCCCACTGCGACACGCAGTGCGCCTCGTCGATGGCGAACAGGGCGATCCGGCCGCGGTCGAGCAGCCGCTGGGTGGACGGCACCCCGAGCCCCTCCGGCGCGACGTAGATCAGGTCGAGCTCGCCGGCCAGGAACGCCTGCTCCACCCGGCGGCGCTCGGCGGCGTCCTGGGTCGAGTTGAGGAAGCCGGCCCGGACGCCGAGGGTGCGCAGCGCGTCGACCTGGTCCTGCATGAGCGCGATGAGCGGGGAGATCACCACGGCCACGCCGTCGCGCACCAGGGCCGGGATCTGGTAGCACAGCGACTTGCCGCCGCCGGTGGGCATCAGCACCAGGGCGTCGCCCCCGGCGATGACGTGCTCGATGATCTCGCGCTGCTCGCCCCGGAAGGCGGCATAGCCGAAGACCCGGTTGAGCACGTCGGTGGCAGCGGTCCGGGAGATCTCGGGGGCGGAAGTCACTCCGCGATAGTAGTGACTTCCCCGGGGGCCGGCCCGGACCCTGTGGACAACGTCAGGATCGCGGTGGCGGTCTCGGCGGGATACTCGGTCTGCGGGTAGTGCCCGGCGCCGTCGACCATGACGGCCCGCCCGCCGAGCCGCTGGGCGATCAGCCGCGCCTCGTCCCGGGGCGCCGGGAAGTCCGGGTCGCGCGTACCCATGATGACCAGGGCCGGGGTCGTGACCTCGGGGAACCGGGCCTCGCAGGCCGCGACGTCGGCGCTCATCATGGCGCGCAGCGCGGCCATCCGGCCGGGCTCGGCGAGCTGCCGGGACAGCCGCGCGCGGGCGGCGGCGAAGTCGTCCGGCCTGCGGGTCTTGAAAAGGCTCGACCAGTACGCGAGCCAGAGCGGGCGGAACCGGCTGACCGCGGCGACGGCGAGCCGCAGCAGCACATTGGGTTTCGGCATCACCCGCGCGAACGGGGCGATCAGCACCATCCCGGCGAACGCGGCCGGCTCCTCCGCGGCGGCCCAGACCGCGGTGGCGCCGGTGTAGGAGCTCGTGACCAGCAGCGCCGGCCCCGCGTCGAGGTGCCGCAGCAGCTCCAGCAGGTCCGCGCCGAGCGCCGCGGGGGAGTAGTCCGGCCACGCCGCGTCGCTCTCGCCCTGCCCGCGCGGGTCGAGCGTGACCACCCGGTGCCCGGCCGCGACCAGCAGCGGGACGAGGTGCCGGTACGTCGTGCGGTTGTCACCCATTCCGGGGAGGCAGACCACCAGGGGTCCACTGCCGGCGTCGTCGTAGGCGAGGGCGCCCAGCGCCGTCTGAAGTCTCATAGCCAAAAAGCTACTGCCATTAGCCAAACGCGTCAAGCGGCGTGCGTCACCACTCGGGCGGGGTGAACTGGCTGACCGTGAACTCGGCGCCCTGCGGGTCCCGGACCAGCGCGTCCCTCGTCCAGGTGGTGTCCGGCCGGGCGACGACCGTGGCGCCGAGCCGTTCCGCGGTGGCGGCGCTCTCGTCGCGGTCGGCCACCGTGAACGTGACGTGCCAGCGCGGCGGCTCGCCGGCGCCGATCACGACCAGCCCGCCGATCGCGTCGGCGAAGCCCGGGGGCGCCGCGGCCTGCCGTTCGTGGAAGCCGGGGTCGACCGTGGCGGCGAGGTGGTCGCCGTACCCGGGCACCTGGAGCATCGTCCCCGCGCCCTGGCCGAGATCAACGGCCCGCCAGCCGAACAACGGGGTGTAGAACGCCATCGCGGCGTCGCGGTCGGGGGTGTACAGGTCGCTGAAGTTCCAGCGCCCGGCGCGTTGACGCGCTGCGCGCCCGGCCGGCGGCCGGCCTGCCAGAGCCGGAACTCCGCGCCGAACGGGTCCAGGCAGGTCGCGGCCCGGCCGTCCGGACCGGCGTCCGCCGGCGCCGAGACCACGATGCCGCCCTGGGCGGCGACGGCGGCGGCCGTGGCGTCGGCGTCGTCGACGGCGACGTAGGTGTTCCACCGGGCGGTGGCGCCGGCCGGGGCCGGGGCGATGGCGGCGACGTCCTGGCCGTCCAGGGTGGCGACGAGCGGGGTGCCGGTCGTCCGCCAGCCGAACAAGCCGGCGTAGAACGCGCGGGCGGCCTCGACGTCCGGCTGCTCGGTGTCGATCCAGGACGTGACGCCGTGCGGATAGGTGCGCGGCAGAGTCATGCGCCTCACCATAACTCTCCGCGACGCTCCTTAAGGGACGGTCTCGGGGGCATCCCTGTTCCGGCGGCGGCGGCCCGCGGCAAGCATCGAGCCATGATGATTTCCCGAATGACCGCCGCGGCCGGGGCGGTGGCCGTCGCCGCCGTCCTGCTGGCCGCGCCGCCGGTCTCGGCCCGGCCGGCGGCCCTCGACTGGCACCCGTGCGCGCCGCCGGGCCAGGCCGCCGCCACCGCCGACTGCGCCACCCTCCGGCTCCCGGTCGACCGGGCCGATCCGGGCGCCGGCACCTTCGGCCTCGCCGTCGCGCGGCGCACCGCCACCGACCCGGCCGCCCGGATCGGCACGCTGATCTTCGGACCGGGCGGCCCGGGCGACAGCGGGGTGAACCGGGTCAGCACCGGCCAGTCGCGGTTCAGCGAGGAGCTGCGCCGGCGCTTCGACATCGTGAGCTTCGACCCGCGCGGGGTCGGCGCCAGCCATCCGGTCACCTGCCCGGCCGCGCCGCCGCCCGCGCCGGCCCTGCTGACCAGCCAGGCCGACTTCGACCGGACGCTGGCGGCCAACCGCGCCCGGTGGGCGGGCTGCCGGGAACTGACCGGACCGCTGTTCGATCACGCCGACTCCGCCAGCACGGTGCGTGACCTGGACGCGCTGCGCGCCGCGCTGGGCGAGCGCACGCTGACCTTCCACGGCTCCTCGTACGGCAGCCTGCTCGGCGAGCTGTACGCCGAGCGCTACCCGGACCGGGTCCGCGCCATCGTCCTGGAGAGCGCGGTCGACCACAGCCGGCGGACCGACGGGTTCCTGCGCACCCAGGCGTGGGCCCTGCAGGACTCGTTCGACGCGTTCGTGCGGTGGTGCACCCCGCGGCAGCCGGCCTGCGTCCTGCGGGGCGAGGACGTCCGGGCGGTGTGGGACGACCTCATGGACCGGGCCGGCCGCGGCGAGCTGACCCTGCCGCAGTACCAGCTGGTCGCCAACGCGCACAAGAAGCTCGCCGGCCCCGACTACCCGGGCCTGGCCGGCTTCATCGCCGCGATGCGCCGCGGCGAGCCGGGCCCGACCCAGCGGCTGGACCCGGTGCTGGCGGTGTTCTGCGCGGACTGGTCCCTGCCGGTGCGCGACTTCCGCGCGTACCGCGAGCTGCTGGACCGCGCCCGGGCCGAGGCGCCGGACGTGCGTTACCCGGCCGGGGTGTTCGCCCTGTCGGCCTGCCTGGGCTGGCCGCAGCCGGTGGCCGACCCGCAGCACCGGCTGCGGGTGCGCACCCGCACGCCGCTGTTGCTGATCAACGCCCGGCACGACCCGGCGAGCGGCTACAACTGGGCCACCGAGATCGCCCGCCAGCTCGGCCGGCACGGCGTGCTGCTGACCTACGCCGGCGCCGGGCACGGCTCCTACAACCGGTCCGGCTGCATGGCGCAGGCGGTGGACGCGTACCTGATCTCGCTGACCGTGCCCCGGCGCGGCACGGTCTGCCCGGCGGCCTGACTACAGCCCCGGCAGGTCCAGGGTGTGCGCGGTGTGGGTGGCCTTGGTCGCCAGGTAGCGCAGGTTGGCCGGGGACACGTGCACCCCGGTCGGGATGCGCTCGGTGACCTCGACGCCGCTCGCCGCCAGCTGGGCGGCCTTGTCCGGGTTGTTGCTCAGCAGCCGGATCCGCCCGGCGCCCAGGGCCAGCAGCATCTGCGCCGCCGGGGTGTAGTCCCGTTCGTCCTCGCCGCGGCCGAGGGCCACGTTCGCCTCGTACGTGTCCAGCCCGGCTTCCTGCAGCGCGTAGGCGTCCAGCTTCGCGTACAGCCCGATCCCGCGGCCTTCCTGGCGCAGGTAGAGCAGCAGGCCGCCGGGCTCGGCGATGCGTTCGACCGCCTCGCGCAGCTGCGGGCCGCAGTCGCAGCGCTGGCTGCCGAACACGTCCCCGGTCAGGCACTCGCTGTGCGGGCGGACCAGTGGGGTGGCCCGCACCGCGCCCTCCCAGTCGCCCAGGCCCAGCGCCAGGTGCTCACGCCCGTCGACCAGGCCGTCGAAGGTCAGCACCCGCGCGGTGGTGGCGTAGCCGTCCGCGAAGCGCAGCGGGACCGTGACCCGCGTCCGTACCGTGGCTTGCGGGATCGTCCCGACGTCGAGCGTTCCCCAGCCGGCCGTCTCGGTCATCGGCCCCCCATTTCGATTTTTCCGACGGTTTGGTTTCCCGGTTCACGTCCGGTCAGTCCCGGTAGCGATCGGAGAGCGCGTAGCGCAGCAGCACCACGTCGCCGATCTGCCGGACCTCGGTCAGGCGGGCCCGGCGGTCCGGGCCCCACGGGAAGCTGCCGTCGCCGACGAAGCGGGGCGCCCGGGAGTCGCCGACGAAGAACGGCGCCACCACCAGCTGCAGCTCGTCGGCCAGGCCCGCGGTGAGGAAGCCGGTGTGGACGGTGCCGCCGCCCTCGACCATCAGCCGGCGCACCCCGCGCCCGCCCAGGTCGGTGAGCACCCGGTCCAGGTCGAGCGGCTCGCCGCCGTCGACGACCGTGGCCACCTTGCCCAGCTTCTCCTCGGCGCCGGGCAGCGCCGGCGTGGCGCAGTAGACCAGCTTGTCGGCGTCGCCGAGGGTGAAGAACCGGGCGGCCGGGTCCAGGTCGCAGGCGCCGGTCACGGTCACCTTGACCGGGTCCGGCGGCAGCCCGCCGGCGATCCGGGCGGCCCGGCGGGACTCGTCGCGGATCAGCAGCCGGGGGTTGTCCACCCGGACCGTGCCGGCGCCGACCAGGATCGCGTCGCAACCGGCACGAACCTCATCGACCCGGTCGAAATCGGCGTCGTTGGAGAGCAGGAGGCGCTCGTCGCTCGGGCTGTCCACATATCCGTCGATGGACATGCCACAGCTGAGCAGTACGTACGGGCGCGCGAGCACAGAGGGTCCTCCTACGGAGCGACCAACGTCACCCCGGCGTCCAACATAATCGGAACGGCGCTCGACGGCACGGTCATGCACCGCTGCCGACCAGCTCCCGCACCGGCAGCAGGACCTTGTGCGCGGGCACGACCACCGGCTCGGCGATCGTGACCAGCGGGGCCGCGACGGCCCTGACCGGGGCGGCGACCGCCGCGCGGGCCCGCGAGCGGGCCCGGGCGCCGGCCGCGGCCCGGGTGATGATGACCACGAGGCCGGGCAGCGCCGCGACGAAGGCGAACACGCCGTAGACCACGGCGATGGTCAGGCCCTGGGTGGCGCTGAGCCCGGCCGCGCCGAACGCCCACGCGGTCACGCCCTCGCGCGGTCCCCAGCCGCCGATGTTGACCGGCAGGGTCATCGCCAGCAGCGCCAGCAGCATCAGCGGGGCCAGCCGCAGCAGCGACGCGTCCGAACCGGCGGCCCGCGCCGCGACCACGAACGTCGCCAGGTGCCCGGCCAGCACGACCGTCGAGGCCAGCACGATGCCCGGCCAGTTGCGCCGGGCCAGCAACCCGGCGCGCAGCTCGGTGACCCCGGTGCGGGCGGCCCGCGCCCACCGGGAGGCGCCGCTGCGCAGCCGCCCGACCACGAAGACCAGCAGGGCCGCGAGGCCGACGGTGCCCACCGTCGCGACGGCGAGCCCGCGAGCGTTGGCCTGCAGGTGCGACAGGACCGGCGACGGTACGGTCAGCAGCACCGTCACGCCCACCGAGACGAGCACGACCTGCCCCGCCGTGCGTTCCAGCACCACGGCGCGCACGCTGCGGCCCACGTCGCCCTCTTCGCGGCCGTGCTGCACCGCCCGGTCGACATCACCGAGCACGCCGCCCGGCAGCGCCGCGTTGATGAACAGCGCCTTGTAGTAGTCGGCGATCGCGCCGCGCAGCGACAGCGTCATGCCCAGGCCGCGCGCCACCAGGCACCAGCGCCAGGCGGAGAACACTGTGGTCGCGACGCCGATGGTGAACGCCAGGGCCAGCGCCGGTCCGTCGATCACCCGGAGCCCGTCGAGGAAGGCGCCGGTGCCGAGGCGCCAGAGCAATACGGCAAGGATCCCCACCCCGCCGACTACCCGCACCCACGCCCAGATCGATCGGTTCATGCCGCTGCCCCCTCAGGATCACCTTCTGGGATTAATACGTCCGGGCGGCGGCAGGCGGTTCACTCTTTCTGCGCGAGAAGATCTTGATGCCCTACCGTTACCCGCAGCCGGCCCGCCTCGGCGGCCGTGGTCCGCGCCTTCAGGTAGTCGTCCAGCTCCAGGTCAGGGCGCTGCTCGGCGGCCGCGGAGAGCCAGCCGCGGAGCCACTCGGCGGTCAGCGCGGCGTGCTCGGGGCCCAGCTGCCAGGGGCTCGAACGGGTGGTGACCGACACTCCCACCCGGGCGAACGCCTCGGCCGCGGCGCCCACCGCCTCCGGGCCGAGCAGCCGCCGCCCGCCGACGGACCGCCGCTGGTGGGCGTTGAACGCGTCAGCCACCACCGCATCCAGCGGGTCGGCCGGCTCGAACGTGACCTCGCCCACCACGGAGAGGGTGAACAGCGCCGGGGTGTCCGACGTCACGCACGCCTCGGCCAGCGCCGCGACCTCCTCGGTGGTGAACAGGTCGAGCAGCGCCGAGCAGGTGACCAGCGAGGTGCCGGCCAGGTCGGCCGCGGTCAGGGCGGTGACGTCGCCCTGCGCGGTCCGCACCGTCACGGCGGTCCCGTCCGCGGCGGCCGCCGGCAGGTGCGCGGCGGCGTGCGCGAGCAGGGCGGGGTCGCGGTCGTGCAGCACCCAGCGCTGCGGGCCGGGCAGCAGCGGCGCCAGCCACCGGCCCATCGAGCCGGTGCCGCAACCGAGGTCGCGGATGACCAGCTCACCGCCGGCCGGCAGGCGCAGCGCCTCGACCAGGTCCCGGGCCCGGGCGGCGGCGTCCGCGGGTTCGCGCAGGGTGAGCCACGTCGAGCTGAACTCTCCGGTCATACGTCCAGTACCTCGCTCAGTAGTCGGGTCGTGAAGTCCCAGCCGCGCAGGTGCTCGCGGCGGGCGGCCGCGGCGGCCCGCCACCCGGCCCGCTCCACCGGCTCGGTGAGCCAGCGGCGCAGCGTCGCGGCCAGCGCCCGCGGGTCGCCCGGGGGCACCAGCGCACCGGGCAGGCGGCCGTCCGGCGCGGTGCCGAGCGCCTCCGGCACGCCGGCGACCTGGGTGCCGAGCACCGGTACGCCGCGCGCCAGCGCCTCGGTCACCACCATGCCGTACGTCTCGGCCAGCGACGGCAGCACCAGCAGATCAGCGTGGTGGTAGGTGCCGGCCAGGGCGTCCCCGGTGCGTGTCCCGGCGAACTCCACCCGGCCGGGCACCGCCGCGGCCAGCTCCCGGACCCGCGTCACGAAGCCGGGCGCCCGATCCAGGGCGCCGACCAGCGTGCACGTCCACGGCAGGTCGGCGAGCGTCACCAGGGCCTCGACCAGCACGTCCTGCGCCTTGCGCGGGGTCACCGCCGCGACGCACACCAACCGGCCACCGTCCGGGACCGCCCCGGCCTGGTTGCCGTCCGGGGCCGCCCCGGCGGCCTGGTTACTGTCCGGGGCCGCCCCGGCGGCCTGGTTGCTGTCCGGGGCCGCCGCGGCCTGGTTGCTGTCCGGGGCCGCCCCGGCCTGGTTGCCGTCCGGGACCGCCCCGGCCTGGTTGCTGTCCGGGGCCGCCCCGGCCCGGCCTCGGTCCCCGAGCGGGGCCGGGTCGACGCCGGGCGGGGCGACGTGGACGGTGCCGGCCGGCAGGCCGTGGATTTTCTCCAGCCGGCGGCCGGCGCCGCTGCTGGTGGCCACCACAGCGGCGGCCGCGCGGATCGTCCGGCCCTCGCGCGCGGTCAGCTCGGCGGCCGCGGCGGGGGCCAGCCCGGTCTCGTCGCCGAGCGGCAGGTGCACCAGCACGACCAGCCGCAGCCGGCCGGCCAGGGGCTCGAGCAGCTCCGGCACCGCGCCGGCGACCAGGCCGTCGAGCAGCACCGTCGCGCCTCTCGGCAGCCGCGCCAGCTCCCCGGCCAGCACCGCCCGGTCGGCCTCCGCCGGGTACGGCCAGGCCGCCGCCACCGCGATCTCGTGCACGTCGCGAGTGGCGGCCAGCCCGGTCAGGACCCGGCGGTCGTACGTGTTGCCACCGCTCGGCGCGGCCGGGTCGTCGATCCCGCCCGGCAGCACCACATGCAGGGCAGCGGTCACAGGTTCCGCTCGTAGCCGGCCCAGGCGATGTGCGACTCGTGCAGCGTCACCGCGATGCCGGTCAGGCCGTGCGCGCCGGCGCCGAGGTCACCCGCCTCGATCTTGTCGGCCAGCCGGTCGGCGATGACCTTGGCGAGGAACTCCGTCGAGGTGTTCACGCCGGTGAAGTCGGCCTCGTCGTCGAGGTTGCGGTAGCTGAGCGCGCCGCAGATGGCATGCAGCTCCTCCAGGGCCCGGCCGATGTCCACGACGATGTTGTCCGCGTCCAGCTCGGGCCGCTTGAAGGTGGCGTCCACCACGAACGTCGCGCCGTGCAGCTTCTGGGCCGGTCCGAAGACCTCCCCCGAGAAGCTGTGGGCGATCATGATGTGGTCACGCACGGTGACGCTGAACATTCACTCTCCAGTCGGGTAGGTGATCAGGTGGCACAGCGCGGGGAGGTCCCCGCTGGTCAGGCGCGGCAGCACGGCCGGCAGCTCGGCGAAGGTGGACTCCCCGCTGAGCAGGGCGTCGAAGACCGGGTCGGCGAGCAGATCCAGGGCGATGGCCAGCCGGTCGGCGTAACTGCGGCGCCCGCGCCGGGCCGGGGCGATCCCGCCGACCTGGCTGCTCTTGATGACCAGCCGGCGGGAGTGGAAGAACTCGCCGAGCGGGATGCTCACCTCGCGGTCGCCGTACCAGCTGAGCTCGATGACGGTGGCCTCCGGGGCCAGCAGTTCCAGCGCCCGGGTCAGGCCCGCCGCGGTGGCGCTGGCGTGCACGACCAGGTCGCAGTCGCCGGTGGCGTCGGCGGGCAGGGCGAAGTCGACCCCGAGGGCCGCGGCGAGCGCGGCGCGGGCCGGGTCGGCGTCGACGAGCTGCACCCGGGCGCCGGGGAAGCGGGCCAGCACGGCCGCCACGCCGGCGCCGACCATGCCCGCGCCGACCACCGCGATCCGGTCGCCGACCAGCGGCGCGGCGTCCCAGAGGGCGTTGACGGCGGTCTCCACCGTGCCGGCCAGCACGGCCCGGCGGGCGGGGACGGTGCCGGGCACCACGGTCACGGCGTCCGCCGGCACCACGTAGCGGGTCTGGTGCGGGTACAGCGCGAAGACCGTGCGGCCGAGCAGGTGCTCCGGGCCCTGCTCGACGACGCCGACGTTGAGGTAGCCGTACTTCACCGGGGCCGGGAAGTCGCCCTCCTGGAAGGGCGCGCGCATCGCCGCGTGCTGGCTCTCCGGCACCCCGCCGCGGAACACCAGGGTCTCGGTGCCGCGGCTGACCCCGGAGTGCAGGGTGCGCACCAGCACCTCGTCCGGGCCGGGTGTGCCGAGGGTCACCGGCCGGATCTCGCCGCGGCCGGGCGCGGCGAGCCAGAACGCGTTTGCCTCGCCCGTCATGGGTATTTCTCCTCCGTGCGCTGAACCGAACGCGCGGATCAAGCGTGTTCAGTGACGACAACAGCGGCAACCATACGCGGCAACGGATCTTGCCATCCCGGAGGCACGGTGACTATCAGTATCGCCACGATGACGGCTCGCGAGAGCCGTGGACCGATCGTCGGCCTGGCCGCACACCTGATCCTGCTGACGGCGCTGGCCGCCGGCACCGGGCTCAGCGCGAACGGCTGGCTGGCGGGCACCGCGTACGCCGTGGTCCTGACCGTGGTGCTCGGCGCGGGCCTGCGCCGCACCGGGATGCGCGCCCTCGGCGCCGCGAACGCCGTGACGCTGGGCCGCGCGACGCTGGTCGGCGGCGTGACCGCCCTGGTCGTGACCTCCTTCACCGCGCCGGTGCCGCTGCCCGTGCTGGTCACGCTGGTCGCGGTGGCGCTGGCGCTGGACGGCGTGGACGGTCAGGTGGCGCGGCGCACGAACTCCACCACCAAGCTGGGCGCGCGCTTCGACATGGAGGTCGACGCGTTCCTGATCCTGGTGCTGAGCGTCTTCGTGGCGGGCACCTTCGGCTGGTGGACCATCGCGCTGGGCGCCTTCCGCTACGTCTTCGTCGCCGCCTCGTGGGCCTGGCCGTGGCTGAACGCCCCGCTGCCGCCGAAGTTCTCCCGCAAGGTCGTCGCCGCGGTCCAGGGCGTGGTGCTCGTGGTCGCCACCGCGAGCCTGCTGCCGGACGCCGTCGCGTTCCTCGCGGTGGCCGCCGCGCTGGCCTCGCTGACCTGGTCGTTCGGCCGCGACGTGCAGTGGCTGTGGGCCGAGGAGCGCCGGCACCGGCTGGTGGCGGCCCGGGCCCGGGTGGCCGAGCGCCGTGCGCTGCTGCTGCACCGGCCCGTCTCGGTCAACGTCTGAGCGGCCGAGGATCCGGCTGGACCAGCCCGGGGCGCGATGCCGGCGGCGCGTCGGCGATGCTGGGGGCGTGGAGTACGTGTCCAGAGTGCCGCGACCGCCGCTGGACGGGCTGATCGACGACCTTTACTACCTGGAGGGTGCGCCGCCGTACGCCCGGCTGACGCTGCCGGCAAGCCCGGCGGCGTTGCTGATCGTCAATCTCGGGGCGCCGTTCCGCATCCGCGCCGGCGCCGGCATCAAGACGGCCGAGTACGCCGACGGCTGCGTGGTCACCACGCCCACCCGGGCGTGGGAGTTCGGCTATCCGGCCCGGACCCGGTCTGTCGGCGTGCACTTCAAGCCGTGGGGGCCGGCGCCGTTCCTGCCGATGCCCGCGGCCGAGCTGTGTGACCGGCCGGTGACGGTGGAGCAGGTCTGGGGCCGGGCCGCCGTTGCTGAGCTGCGGGACCGGCTGGCCACCGCGAACGGACCGCACGAGATGCTGACGCTGCTCGAGGAGGAGCTGCTGCGCCGGCTGGGCGAGACCGCCGGGCTGGGGCTGGTCCGCCGGACGAGCGGCGTGATCGCGGCGACCGGCTGGCCCGCACCTACCGCCTCACCGCCGCCGTGTTGTCGATCGACCCCGCCGGACCGATCGACTGGGCCGACCTCGCCGGTGGCGCCGGCTACTTCGACCAGGCCCACTTCGGCCACGAGTTCCGGGCCTTCACCGGGCTTACGCCGACCCGCTACCTCGAGGTCCGGCGGCGGTTCCTGCGCGAACATCCCGGCCACGTGCTGGACGGCTGGCCGCTGCCGGCCGATTGATTTTCTCCAAGAGCGACGGCTCACGACACGCTAATTTGGGGCCACCCCAAGCAGAGGAGCGCCCCGTGGGCAAGGTGGTCATGTACAGCTCGGTGTCGGTGGACGGCTTCATCGCCGACACCAATGACCAGCCCGGACCGCTGTTCGACTGGTTGTCCAGCGGTGACGTCCCGTTGGACGGCAGCGGAGTGCTGAAGGTGTCGCAGGCCTCCTACGACTACACCCGGCCGTACTGGGACCAGATCGGGGTGACGATCGCCGGCCGCCACGTCTTCGACCTGACGGACGGCTGGGACGGCAAGCCGCCGAGCGGGATCGACCACGTGGTCGTCGTGACGCACCGGCCGCGGCCGGAGGGCTGGGACCCCGAGGCGCCGTTCCACTTCGTCGACGGCGTCGAGGCAGCCGTAACCAAGGCGCAGGAGCTCGCGGGTGACCGCCTGGTCGAGGTCGCCGCCGGCGACGTCGGTGGCCAGGCGCTTGCCGCGGGCCTGGTCGACGAGGTGCGGATGGACGTCGTCCCCGTGGTGTTCGGGTCCGGCAAGCGCTACTTCGGGTCGGTCCACGCGCAGCACCTGCTGGCGGATCCTGACGTGGTGATTCCGGGCAACCGGGTGCTGCACCTGCGCTACCGGGTGCGCGGCCGGGATCTTTGACCAGCACCCGACAGCCACCGCCGTAGCGGGGCTCAGCCCACCCGCCGGATCGTGCCCGGCGGGGGCGCCGGGACCGCGTCCGGGTGCAGGATCGCCGCGATCGCCTCGACCCCGCCGACCAGGCGGGGCCCGGGGCGGACCACCAGGGCGTCGCCGTCGATCGCCCACACCTGCGCGCCCGGGAAGTGCGCGGACACCCCGGCGGCCTGGGCCGCGGCGCCCTCCAGGTGGAAACCGCACGGCGTGACCAGCACGACCGCCGGTTCCCCGGCGGCCAGCTCGGCCCAGGTGGTCTGCACCGACCGGGCGCCGGGCCGGGCCGCGACCGGGCTGCCGCCGGCGGCGGTGACCAGCTCCGGCACCCAGTGCCCGGCGGTGAACGGCGGGTCCACCCACTCCACGATCGCCACCCGCGGCCGGGGCCGCCCGGCGACCGCCGCAGCGACCGCCGCGAGCCGCCGGCGCAGGCCCGCGACCAGCTCCTCCGCGCGCGGCAGGACCCCCGCCCGGGCGCCGACCGCCAGGAACGTCCCGAACACCTCCTCGAGGGTGTACGGATCGAGCGACAGCACGTCCGCCCGGCAGCCCAGGTGGTCCAGCGCGTCCGACACGTGGTCCGAGGGCAGCGCGCACACCCGGCACAGGTCCTGGGTCAGGATCAGCTCCGGGTCCAGCCCGGCCAGCGCCCCGGCGTGCAGCGTGTAGAGGTCACCGCCGGCCGCCAGCTGCTCCTTGACGTACGCGTCGATCTCACCCGGGGCCATGCCGCCGGTGTCGCGCCCGCCGACCACGACCGCCTTGTCCCGCCGGGCGGACGGGGGCTCGTCACACTCGAACGTGACGCCGACCAGGTCGTCGCCGAGGCCGAGGGCGTACACGATCTCCGTGGCGGAGGGCAGCAGCGAGACCAGGCGCATGGTCATGCAGTGTGCCGGAGGATCTCCTCGATCACGACACCCCACACCGCCCGCGGCGGGAACTCGTGGCCCACGCCGGGCAGCGGCACCAGCCGGGCCGCCGGGATCTCCCGGGCCAGGGCCGCCGGGTGCGCCATCGAGAAGAGCGGGTCCACCGTGCCGTGCATGATCAGGGTGGGCAGGTCGACCGTGCCGAGCCGGTCGCGCACCGGCGGGCCGCCGCCGGCCAGCCAGTGGTTGCGGGCCGCGGCGGGGTCCTTGGTGCGGTCCAGCACCCGCTCGGCGAGCTGCCGCAGGTGCGCGGCGTCCGCCGTGAACGGCCCGCCGGCCGCGGCGATGCAGGCGACCAGCCGCTCCACGGTGGCGGCACGGTCGGTGAAGTCCGGGCAGGGGTGGGGGAGCCGGGCCGCCGGGACGGGCGCCTCGGGGAGCGGGCCGGGGCTGCTCGACATCAGCGTCACCGTGCGCAGCCGGGGCGGGTCCTCGACGGCCAGCCGCTGGGCCAGGCCGCCACCGAACGACAGCCCCACCACGTGCGCGCGGGCGATGCCCAGCGCGTCGAGCACCCCGAGCGCGTCCCCGGCCATGTCCACCTGCGAGTACGGCGGAAGGCCCGGCGGGAACGACGTCGACCGTCCGGTGTCGCGGTGGTCGTACCGGATCACGAAGCGGCCGCCGCCGGCGAGCCGCCGGCAGAAGCCGTCCTCCCACCAGTCCATCGAGCTGGCGCCGCCGGCGATCAGCAGCACCGCGGGGTCGTCGCCGGCGCCGAACGTCTCCAGGCACAGGTCCACCCCGTTCGCCGGCACCATCGTCTCGCCCATGGCCGGAGTATCACCGGGCTGGCTGACAGTTAGCTGCGCCGCGCCGTCCCCCGAAAGGCTCACGTTCCGCCGGCGGGCCCCGCGCCGGGCGCCGGCGTGGCAGCGTCGGGCCCGTGCCTCTGCCCGATCTCAGCACCTACACGCCGCACCGGACGATCACGAACGCCGCCTTCGAGGGCGTGCCCGTGCCGGGCCTGCGCGCCGAGTTCTTCCACCGCACCGGCGGCGAGCGGGCCGCCTCGGCCGCCCGCTACTCGATGGGTGGCCGTGATTTGCTGCTGGCCTGGGGCTGGAGCGACGAGCAGCACTGCCGCTTCTCGGCGGTCCGGGACCCCGAGGGATTCTGGCACCCGGAGACCGAGGGCTGCCCGGTGGTGGAGATCCTGCGCGACGGCGAGGCGCCGGACGCGCCGGTGACCGGGCTGGCCATCCGGACCCCGGCCGGTCAGTGGGTCACCGCGGACCGGGCCCCGGCCCGCTCCCGCTGACCCGCACGGCCGGCTGCCGGGTCGATCGCGCGGCGAGGTCGCAGGCGGCGGGCAGGCAGGTGCTCCAGTAGCCGAAGTTGTGCCGCCCCTCCTCGTAGGAACCGGCGGCCTTGGGCTGCGGCAACGCGCGTTCCAGCGCCCGCACCTCGGAGAGCAGCCCGTCGTCGGTGCCGCACCACAGCCCGACCGGCACCCCGCGCAGCGCACCCGCCCCGGCGAACACGTCGTCGCCGGGACGCACGGCCGGGGAGAACGCGGCCACGGCGCGGACGAAACCGGGGAAGGTCTGCGCGAGCAGCAGCGCGCCGTAACCACCCATCGACCAGCCGCACACCGCGAGCCGGGAGGTGTCGAAGCCCCGCTCGGCGCACCAGGCCGGGATCTCCTCGTGCACCATCCGCTGCGGATCGTCGGCGCCGGCCGGGCGCCAGGAGAGCCGGTCGCCGGTGGCGCCGGCGAGGACCACGGGCGCGTTGCCGCGCCGCACCGAGTCGGTGGCGAACCGGCCCAGCCCCAGCCGGGGAAAGTCGGCCGCGGTCGTCGACCCGCCGTGCAGGACCAGCAGGACCGGCAGGCCGCGCCCGGCGCCGTGACCGGCGGGCACGGCGGTGTAGAAATCGACGGTACGGCCCCGAGCCGCGGAGAACCGCCGCTCCAGCCGCTCGTCACCGACCGGGGCGCCGGGGATGACGGGGTCGCCGGAGGCACGCCGCCGATGCCAGCCGCCGAGCGCGACGACGCCGGCCGCCGCCCCGGTGCCGGCCAGCAGGGTCCGCCTTCTCATGTGGTCTCCATCGCCCGTTCAACGGCCGGCGGCCCGCGACGTGACGGTCGCCCTCGACCGGTTCAGGGGCGCCAGTCGGCGTAGCGGGCCATCGAGCGCAGCGCCACCCGCGGCGGCGTCCAGCGGATCGCGGCGTTCCGGGCCGCCACCAGCATCGGCTGGGTGAGCTGCTGGCCGACGCGCCCGATCCGGTACGAGGCCCGCGCCACCGACTGTGACCGGGGCCGCCGCCGGTCGTCGTAGTCGGCGAGGGCCTCGGCGAGCGGCCGGCCGGGTGTGCACGCCGCGCCGAGCACCACCGCGTCCTCGATGGCCTGAGCGGCGCCCTGGCCCAGGTTCGGGGTCATCGCGTGGGCCGCGTCGCCGAGCAGGGCGACCGGGCCGCGCACGTACGTCGGCAGCGGCTCCGGCAGGTGGCGCAGGTCGTGGTGCAGCACCGTGGTCGTCGCGTCGAGCAGGGCGGGCACCGGGTCGTGCCAGTCGCCGACGATCGCCCGGACGGCCGCCTTCTCGTCGGGGGAGCGGGTGCCCTCGGGGGCGTTGGTCGCGGCGAACCAGTAGACCCGGCCGTCGCCGAGCGGGACGATGCCGAACTCGGTGCCGGCGCCCCAGGTGATCGCCACGGTCAGCTCGCCCGGCCAGGGTTCGTCGGTGACGCCGCGCCAGGCCGTGGTGCCGACGTACCGGGGTGGCGCGGCCGACGGCCAGAGTTGGTGGCGGATCGTGCTGTCGATGCCGTCGGCGGCGACGACGAGGTCGGCGGGGTGGCGGCCGGCGGTGCAGACCACCGCGCCGGGCTCGACGGCGGTGACCGCCGCGTCGGTGACCAGCGCGGCCGGGGGCAGCGCCGCCAGCAGCACGCCGTGCAGGGTGGCCCGGTGGATGCCGAGCGCGGCCGTGCCGAGCGCCGCCGCCAGCTCGCCGGCGTTGATCCGGGCCAGCCAGCGGCCGTCCGGGGTGCGGGTGCCGCCGGGCGCGTCGATGCTGCCCTGGGCGCGCACCTCGGCGCCGACCCCGAGCGCGTCGAGCCCGGTCAGCGCGTTGGCCATCAGCGTGATGCCGGCGCCGACCGCGCCGAACCGGGGCGCCCGCTCCAGCACGGTGACCTCCCAGCCGGACCGGCGCAGCGCCAGCGCCGCGCACAGCCCGCCGATCCCGCCGCCGACGATGACCGCTCTCATGTGTCGCCACCCTTCTACATCTGTAGAACGCCATACTACGCAGTCGTGGTCACCACCTCACCGGAGCGCTTCGCCGCTCTCACGGACGCGGCGATCGCGCTGATCGCCGAGCTGGGCATGCGGGGGCTCACCCACCGGGCCGTCGACGCGCGCGCCGGGCTGCCGGCCGGCACCGCCTCGGCGTACCTGCGGACCCGCAAGGCGCTGGTCGAGGCCGTGGTGCGGCGGCTCGCCGACCTGGACACCGCGGACCTGGCCGCCCGCGGCGTGCCCACCGGGCCGGTCGGCGCGCCACCGGATCTCGAGCAGCTCAGCGTCGGCTTCGCCGGGCTGCTGGACGACTGGCTGACCGCCGGCCGCGCCCGCACCCTGGCCCGCTACGCCTGCCTGCTCGAGGCCACCCACCACCCCGAGCTGCGGCCGATCCTGGCGTACGGGGTGGCCATGCGCACCCAGGCCCGGGTGCTGCTGGCCGCCGCCGGCGCGCCGGACGCCGAGCGGCGCGGCAGCCACCTCGTCGCCGCGGTGGACGGCCTGCTGTTCGACCGCCTGGCCGGCGCCGGCTCGCTGGCCGCGCCCCCGCCCGGCACCCCGGAGAGCCGGGCGGACCTGACCGCCGCGATCCGCGGGCTGCTCCGCGCCGCGCTCGCCGACTGATCTCACGCTGCGTTGACCGTCCGGCCCTCGTCGCGGGCCAAACGGCCGTTTGGCTACGGCGGGTAATCTCGCCTAGAGTGGCTGGCGTCGGCGGGCCGCCGACGTAGTGAGCAGGAGATAACCGTGCATCTGAGCGAAGTCGCCATGGCAGCGGCTATCACCGTGAGTATCGCTGGTGTCTCTTACGCAGCGTTGAACACCGACGGCATCACGGCGACCGCCACCACCGTCGCGAGCAAGGCGTCGTGCCGCACCGTCGACCAGGCGATCGCCGGCTACGTGGCCCAGCACGACACGCTGCCCACCACGGTCAGGCAGCTCGAGCCGTGGGTGCGGGGCGACATCTCCGCGTACCGGATCGTCCGGGGCCGCGCCGCGGGCCCGGGCTGCTGACCCGGTCCGCCGCGGCTCAGTCCCCCTGGAGCTCGACGCGCTGCCGGAGGTAGCCGTCGCCGGACGTGCGCGCGATTGCTCGAACCACTCCTCGGGCGCCGGGGCCGAGGCCGCGGCGACGGCCCCGCCGATGGCCCGACGGGTGGCACGCCCGGCATCGTATCGGGCGGCAGCCGCGGCACCCGGTCCCTACGATGCGCGCATGCACATCGACGGCGCACCGGCCCTCTTCGCCTTCCCCGGCCCGCTGCGCGACCAGCTGGTCGCGGCGATCCTCGCGGGCACGAAGACCTCGACCTCCAGCCTGCTCGCCGACTACGAGCGCGACGACGAGCCGCTGCCCCGGGTGGGTGAGCGGTCGGCGGTCCTCGACTCGGCCGGTCGGCCGGTCGCGGTCATCGAGACCACCGAGGTACGGGTCGTCCGGCTCGGCGACGTCGACCTGCGGCACGCGATCGACGAGGGCGAGGGCTACGCGTCGGTGGCCGAGTGGCGGGCCGGCCACGAGGACTTCTGGCACAGCCCCGAGGCCCGCGCCGAGCTGGGCGACCCGGCCTTCACCGTCAACGACGACACCCTGATGGTCGCCGAGCGCTTCCGCGTGGTCCCGCTCGTGGACGCCGGGTAGTCAGCTCGCCAGCGCGAAGCGCTCGGAGTGGATCTGCGCGGCCGGCACCTTCAGCGCGCGCACGCTGCGCAGCACCGCGTCGGTCATCGCCGCCGGGCCGCAGACGTAGACGTCGCGGTCGGTGATGTCGGGGACCAGCGCTGCCAGGTTCTCCGGGGCGAACGGGTTGTTCGGCGGGTTGCCCGCGCCGGTGCGGCCGGTCAGCAGGTGCAGCACCGCGCCGCGGGACTGGGCCAGGTTGCGCAGCTCGCCCAGCAGCACGGCGTCCTCGGTGCGGTGCGCGCGGTACAGCACCGTCGTCGGGCCGGTCGCCTCCTCCAGCAGGGCCCGGATCGGCGTGATGCCCACGCCGCCGGCGATCAGCAGGGTCGCCTCCCGGGTGCGGTTGAGCGCGGTGAACGCGCCGTACGGGCCCTCGGCGAAGACCCGGGTGCCGACCGGGACCGTGCGCAGCCGGGCGCTGGTCGTGCCCACCGCCTTCGCGGTCAGCCGCAGGGTGCGGCCGTCCGGCGCGGCCGACAGCGAGAACGGGTTCGCCTCCCACCAGCGGCCGTGGCCCAGGAACCGCCAGATCATGAACTGGCCCGCGCGGGCCGGCAGCTTGTCCATGTGCTTGCCGGTCACGTAGACCGACACGACGTTGTCGGCCTCGGGGACCACCGCCGCGACCCGGAACTGGTGGCGGGCGTTGCGCCAGAGCGGCGTGACGATCCGGCCGATGATCAGCGCGCCGAGCGCGAAGGCCCACAGCGCCCACCAGTACACCCGCGCCGGCGGTGACGACGTGAACGTGGAGACCTCGAAGAGCTGGTGGATCAGCGCGAACACGATGGTCACGTAGAGCAGCAGGTGCACCGCGTGCCAGGCCTCGTAGGACAGCCGGCGGCGGGCCGCGCGTACCGACAGGCCCGCCGCGATGAGCAGGATGCCGGCGGCCAGCATGCCCAGCAGGACCGGCAGCTGGCCCTTCAGGTTGTTGAACTCGGTCAGCGGGGTGCTGTTGTACTCGCTGGCGTAGCCCAGCAGGATGACCGTCGGGTGCAGCAGGACCAGCCAGAACAGGGTGAAGCCGGTCCACCGGTGCCACGAGGTGAGCCGGTCCATGCCGATCCGCCGGTCCAGCCAGGGCAGCCGGGCGATCAGGGTGAGCTGCAGGATCATCACGAAGGCCAGGTGCAGCCCCAGCCACTTGCCGAAGCCGAGGATCGGGTTCTTGGCCGGCTCGGCGGTCAGGAACACCGTCTCGATGATCAGCAGGTTGAGCCCCACGACGGCCCACAGCACCAGCCGGGCCAGCCGGGCCGGGGGGAGGCCGGCGCGCGCCGGCGCCCGGTGCAGCCGTTCATTCGCAGCCGTCATCGATCTCTCCTGTTCGCGGGCCTGCCGCACACACGTCCACGGCGGCGATCCGGTTCAGCACCACGGTGTACAGCGAGCGGGCGACGACAGTTCAGCACAGCGACCCTGGAACGGAAAGCGTGCGCCGGAAATCCGACGCACGCCCGGTGCGGGTGGCCAGGGTGACACCAGTGGCGGGCCGGTCACGGTGAGGTCATACGATCGCTGCGGAGAAGCCGTACACAGCACGGAGGGGTGTCATGACCACGGAGACGCTGGAGTTCCAAGCCGAGGCGCGCCAGCTGCTGCAGCTGATGGTCCATTCGATCTATTCGAACAAGGACATCTTCCTGCGGGAGCTGATCTCGAACGCGTCCGACGCCCTGGACAAGCTGCGTCTCGCCGTGCTCCAGGGCGAGCTGGAGGCCGACACCTCCGACCTGCACATCGACATCGTCGCGGAGGCCGAGGCCCGCACGCTGACCGTCCGCGACAACGGCATCGGCATGTCACGCGACGAGGTGGTCGCGCTGATCGGCACGATCGCCAAGTCCGGCACCGCCGAGATGCTCAGCCGGCTCAAGGAGAGCAAGGAGTCGGCCGAGCTGATCGGCCAGTTCGGCGTCGGTTTCTACTCGACGTTCATGGTCGCCGACAAGGTCACCCTGGTGACCCGCAAGGCGGGCGAGAGCGAGGGTACGCGCTGGCAGTCCGACGGCGAGGGCACGTACACGATCGAGCCGGTGGCGGACGCGCCGCAGGGCACCGCGGTCACCGTGCACCTGCGCCCGAAGGATGAGGAGGACGCGCTCTTCGACTACGCCGACGAGTGGAAGATCAAGGAGATCGTCAAGAAGTACTCCGACTTCATCGCGTTCCCCATCCGTCTGGTCTCCGCCGAGGGCGAGCCGGCCACTCTCAACTCGATGAAGGCGCTGTGGGCGCGCCCGCGCTCCGAGGTCAAGGCCGAGGAGTACACGGAGTTCTACCGGCACATCAGCCACGACTGGTCGGACCCGCTGGAGACCATCCAGATGCGGGCCGAGGGCACCTTCGAGTACGAGGCGCTGCTGTTCATCCCGTCGCGCGCCCCGCACGACCTGTTCCAGCGCGACGGCCGCCGCGGCATCCAGCTCTACGTCAAGCGCGTCTTCATCATGGACGACAGCCGCGAGCTGATGCCCGACTACCTGCGCTTCGTCAAGGGCGTGGTGGACGCCGCCGACCTGTCGCTGAACATCAGCAGGGAGATCCTCCAGCAGGACCGGCACATCCAGCTGATCCGCCGCCGGCTGGCCCGCAAGGTGCTCAGCACGATCAAGGACCTGCAGGCCAAGGAGCCGGAGAAGTACGCGACCCTGTGGCGCGAGTTCGGCCGGGCGATCAAGGAGGGCCTGCTCGGCGACCCCGACGACCACAAGGCGATCCTGGACGTGGCGTCGTTCGCCTCCACCGCCGGCGCCGAGCCGACCACCCTGGCGGCCTACGTCGAGCGGATGCCCGCGGGCCAGGACGAGATCTTCTACATGACCGGGGAGACCCGGGCGCAGGTGGAGAACTCGCCGCACATGGAGGCCTTCAAGGCCAAGGGGTACGAGGTCCTGCTGCTCACCGACCCGGTGGACGAGATCTGGGTCGACGCGGTCCCGGAGTACGAGGGCAAGAAGCTCCAGTCGATCGCCCGTGGCTCGGTGGACCTGACCGAGGAGCCGGCCTCGGCGGAGAAGTCCGGCGAGTACGCCGCGCTGCTGACCTGGCTGGGCGAGACGCTCACCGGCGAGGTGAAGGAGGTCCGCCTCTCCACCCGGCTGACCACCTCGCCGGCCTGCCTGGTCAGCGACAAGGACGACATCACCCCGACGCTGGAGAAGATGTACCGGGCGATGGGCCAGGACGTGCCGCCGGTCAAGCGGATCCTCGAGCTGAACCCGGACCATCCGCTGGTCAGCGGCCTGCGCGCGGCGCACGAGCAGCGCGCCGACGACCCGAACCTGCCGGAGACGGCGGAGCTGCTGTACGGCACCGCGCTGCTGGCCGAGGGCGGCGACCTGGCCGACCCGGCCCGCTTCGCCAAGCTGCTGGCCGACCGGCTGGCCCGTACCGTCTGACGGTGCTGCGCTGACCGCCCACGGGCGGTCAGCGCAGCACCGCGGCCAGGGCGTCGCGGGCGGGGCCTGAGGTCGGCGTGGATCCAGACGTCGGCCGGCGCCGTCCCGGCGTCGCGGCAGCGCGCCCAGATCCGAGCGAGCCGGTCGGTGTCGACCAGGTGGGCGCTCTCGGCGAGAGCCCGCTGGACCTCGTCGTCCCGACCGGCCGGCGGGCCGCCGCGGGAGACCCCGTCCCACGCCCGGCCGCCGGTGTCCAGGTCATGCAGCGCGGTGACGAGGCCGGCCAGCTCGCGGGCGAAGCCGGCCGGGTCGCCGATCGTGCGCGGGCCCGGCGGTCTCTCCGGGAAGCCAGCGGTGGACCGCCGGGCTGACCGCCGCCAATTATCGGCTGCGGGCGACGCCGGGACGGCCCTAGGCTTCCGGGCGACAGCAGCCAGCCAGCGGGTGGAGATGCCGGGACATGACAAGTCAGCTGTTCGCCCTCTGTTTCGCCGCGAGCGACCCGCGGCAGCTCGCCGGCTTCTGGTCCGGGGTCCTGGGCTGGGCAACGGCCGGCGAGCCGCACGGCGCCGTCGCGCTGCTGCCCGCCGACGACACCGGGTTCCGTCTCCGCTTCCTGCCGGGCGCCGGGCCGAAGACCGTGCCCAACCGCATCCACTTCGACCTGACCAGCGCCTCGCTGGAGGAGCAGAAGGAGACGGTGGCCCGCGCGCTCGGGCTCGGCGCGCGGCACATCGACGTCGGCCAGCTCCCGGAGGACGAGCACGTGGTGCTCGCCGACCCCGACGGCAACGAGTTCTGCGTGATCGAGCCGGGCAACAACTTCCTCGCCGACTGCGGCTTCATCGGGGCGCTGTCGAGCGACGGCTCCCGGGAGGTGGGGCTCTTCTGGAGCGCGGCGCTGGCCTGGCCGCTGGTCTGGGACCAGGACCAGGAGACCGCGATCCGGTCACCGCACGGCGGCCCGAAGATCACCTGGGGCGGCCCACCGGACCGGCCGAAGGCGGGCCGGAACCGCCTGCACTTCGACCTGACGATCCCGGAGGGCACCGATCCGGCGGCCGAGGTGCAGCGGTTGCTGTCGGCCGGAGCAACGCGCCTGGCCGACGGCGTGGACGAGCCGGGCCGGGTGGAGCTGGCCGACCCCGACGGCAACGAGTTCTGCCTGCTGACCCGCCGGTAGCGGCCCGCCGGGACCCATCGGGTGCGGCCCGGGGATGACCGCCTACCCGGGGGAAACGGGTGACAGGACGCTGCTGACCTTGGCGAGCAGGTCGCGTTCGGTGAAGGGTTTGTCGAGGAGGGCGACGCCCGGGTCGAGGCGGCCCTGGGAGGCCAGGATGGGCTGGGCGTAGCCGGACATGTAGAGCACGCGGATGCCGGGCCGGAGGTGACGGATCTTCTCGGCTGCTTCCTTGCCGAGCATCTGCGGCATGATCACGTCGGTGATGAGCAGGTCGATGGTGCCCTGGTAGCTGGTGGCGGCGGCGATGGCCTCGGCACCGTTGGCCGCGGTGATCACCGTGTAACCCTGCCGGGCGAGCAGCCGCCGGGTCACTTCCCGAAGGGCGTCCTCGTCCTCGACGACCAGGGTGGTGAGCCCATGAGGGGTCGCGGCTTCCGGTGGTGGCTGCGTGGCCGCCGCCGCTGTCTGGGTGGTGACCGGCAGCAGGATGGTGAACGTGGTGCCCCGGCCGGGTGCGGACTGGATGCGCACGTGTCCCTCGGCCTGGGTGATGGCTCCGTAGACGGTGGCCAGGCCCAGTCCGCTGCCCTCGCCCTTGCTCTTGGTGGTGAAGAACGGCTCGAAGGCGTGCTTGATCACCTCGGCGGGCATGCCGGTGCCGGTGTCGACGACGGTGACGCGCACGTAGTCGCCGGGCAGGACCGACGACCACTCGGCGGCGTACGCCCGGTCCACCTGGAAGTGTTCGGTGGTGATGGCCAGGCTGCCGCCGTCGGGCATCGCGTCCCGCGCGTTGACGGCCAGGTTGAGGATCACCTGCTCGAACTGGCCCGGATCGAGCAGCACCGCCGGCAGCTCCTCAGCCAGGTCGGTGATCAGGTCCAGGTCGGCGCCGAGCGTACGGCGCAGCATGCTGGCCATGTTCTCCACCAGCTCGTTGACGCTGACGACCTGCGGTTGGATCACTTCCCGGCGGGCGAACGACAGGAGCTGGCGGGTCAGCCCGGCGGCGCGTTCCGCGGCCCGGCGGATCTGCCCGACATCCGCGGAGACGGCCTTCCACTGCGGCCCGGCGCTGTAGTCCTCGGCCGTGTCGATCTGCTCGCCCACGAACTCGGCGTAGTTGAGGATGACCGCGATGAGGTTGTTGAAGTCGTGCGCCACCCCACCGGCGAGCTGCCCGAGCCCTTCCAGCCGTTGTGCCTGTTCCATCTGCGCGCGCAGCCGCTCGCGGTCCTCCTGCGGCACGTGGTCCCCGGCGACGGTCGCCGTGTTCGTCGGCAGGAGCCGCGAGGTCGATGCCACGCCGATGACGGCGCCGGCGTCGTCCCTGATCGGGGCCATGGCCAGCCAGACGGTGATGATGGTGCCGTCCTTGCGGACCCGGTTCGTGCTGTGCGCCGGGATCGGCTCACCGGAACTGGCCCTGCGCAGCAGGTCGGCTTCCTCACTCGCCCATCCGGCCGGGAGCAACATCGCCGAGTCGCGGCCGATGATCTCAGCGGGTTGATAGCCGTAGATCTCGACCGCGACGGAATTCCACCCGGTGATCATGCCTTGCCGGGTCTTGGTCACGACCGCGTCCATCGACCATGCCATCACCGCGGCCATCGGGTCGGAGCTCGCTGCCCTGCCGCCGTCTGCCATGGCTACCCCCCCGGAATCCTGCCTGCCGACGCGTCACACAACGCGACGGTGGGCGGTCATGCCGCCGGGGTCTGGGGCGAACAACCCTCAGCGTAGCGCCCGATCTGACGGTCTATGGCGATATGAGGTGATCGGTCACCCCCCAAGGTTCGGTCGCGTCGCGGAGGTCGATGCGGTCGCTCAGGCCGGGTTTGGTCTCGCGTCAGGTGACGCGGACCGTGCCCGTCCCGGTGGCCACGGCCCGGACGTCCACCGGGGCGGCGGAGGCCGTTGTCACCGTCAGGGGCTCGGACTGCGGGCCCGCGCTGCCGGGGGGTGGAGGTGGCGATCCGGCGCTGGGCTTGCCTCTGGTCCGGGACCGGGAAACGGCGATCCGCGCACCGCACGGCGGCCCGAAGACGCCCCGGTGGGCGGTTCACAGCGGGCATCACGCTGGACGCAGGTGGTTCAGTGCAGAGGCATCGGAGCCCTGAATTTCCCGCGCCGAGCCGGGTTGGCGTGTTGATGTCGCTCGCAACCAGCTCTCGGGCACCCGCAGCGGCCGACACATGTGGCGCCCGCACCGAGGGGCAGCCACCGACCGCCTCACAGATCTTGGAAAGCACGGGTGCGGTCGACTGTCGCCATTCAGTGCCGTCGCAGCCTCAGCGGCAGCCTTCCCGCGGATCTTGATGAGCTAGAACGTTCCAGGAGTCTTTTGCGTGGTTGGTGTATCGGGCGATGGCAATAGCCCGCCGGAGTGACGTGGGCCGCGCGCCGACCGCCACCGACGCGCAGGATTTCGTTCTTGTTGATGTGGTGTGAGCTCCGAACCTTAAGTCCACAAGATCGACAATTCGCTGCTCGCTTCGTGTCTTTTACGCTCTTTGTTCCCTTAGGAGTTCTGCGATGTGAGAATCCTGCTCAATGTGTGGGCCGGTGCTGCGGGTTCGGCGGTGGGCAGGCCTCCGGCAATGCTTGGCGCGGCCGTTCGGCGCGGCAGAAGCGTGTCGCCCGTCCGGGGGATGGCGATCGATCATCACAACAGCCATGCAAAAGACTCCCAGCTGAACCACACCGCTACAAGGTCCACCAATCCCGCCCCTTTCCTCCTGAGATGAACCCCTCAACCTCCAAAGGTCACTCCCGCATACCGGATGAACCCGGCAACGGGCCGGATAACGGGGGACCTGATCCAGAAATGGCGAAGTCGAGATGTCGGAACAGGACCCGTTCAATCTCGCCGCGATCCGGGTGATCCAGAACATGAACCACATGCCGGTGTGTTCGAGGTGCTCACGCCGCACCGCAGCCCCGGCTTCGTGCGCAAGGAGCTCGCGGTCTGGGAGGAACTCGCTCAGCACGAGCCCGCGGCCGCGCGATCGAGATCGGCACCTACTACCAGGTGCTCAGCTACACCTCGCTGTACGGCATCGCGGACGGTGAGTTCATCGCCGTGCAGACACACCACCGCCTGCTGAAGACCTGGGACTGCCTGCAGCCGCACATCGAGGGCGAGCGCAAGCGGCGCGGCGCGCAGAACACCTTCCTGAACTCCGCGGCCTGGACGTGGACGCGGCCACCCAGCGGCTCATCCGCCGCAGCGGCAAGCTCATGCTCCGGTGATGATGGGGTCATGAGCCACAGCCATCACACCTTCCGTAACCCGCCGCCGGCGACGCCGGGTGAGGTGCGGGCGGCTTTCGGGCGCGGTGACCTCGACGCCGCGCTGGATGCCATGGTGGGGTGCGCCCTGCACGGCGAGGGCGACTGGCGGGAGGCGCAGGAGCTCTACCTGGCTCTGCTCGATCACCCGGACCATCAGGTGCAGGCGCTCGCCGCCACCTGCCTCGGGCACCTGGCCCGGGTCCGCCGCCGGCTCGACGAGGGCCGGGTGGTCGGTGCGCTGCGCGCCGCGCGGGCCAGGCCGCACGTCAGGGGGACCGCCGGCGACGCGCTGGACGACATCGGGCTCTTCCTGCACCCGCGCCGGGCCCGCTGGCGGGGGCGGCTGTGGCGGCTCGTCCACCCGCGGAGCTGGTTCTGAGGCCGCCGGCTACCGGACGGTGACCGCGGCCGTCGCGGAGGTCTCGCCGTCGGTCGTCAGGATGCGGAACTCGTAGCGGTGGCCCGCCGTCAGCAGTTCCTTGTCGAAGCGGTTGCCCGTGACCGGGTACGGGTCTGTTTGCCAGGACTCGCCGGCGGTCGCGTCGCGGAGGTCGATGCGGTAGCTCAGGCCAGGTTTGGTCTCGCGCCAGGTGACGCGGACCGCGCCCGCCCCGGTGGCCACGGCCCGGACGTTCACCGGGGCGGCGGAGGCCGTTGTCACCGTCAGAGGTTCGGACTGCGGGCCCACGCCGCCGGGGGTGAAGGCGGCGACCCGGATCTCGTACTCGTGGCCGTCGCGCAGGCCCTGCACGGTGGTCCGGGTGCCCTCGATCGGGATGTCGTCGCGCTTGAAGTCGCGTTCGCCGGCGGTCACGTCGCGGCGGAACAGCCAGTGCCAGGTGGCCTGCGACTGCCAGCGCAGCTCGACCTTGTTGTCCTCGGTCGTGACGCGCAGGTCGGTCGGGGCGGCGTCCGGGGCGGCGACCTCGGCGCGGACGCGGACCGGCGGGGAGAGCCGGCCCGCGCCGCCGTCGTTGACCGCCGCGACGGCGAACTCGTACTCGTGGTTGTGCTTGAGGCCGCGGGCCCGGTAGGTGGTGCCGGTGGTGATCGCCGGGTGGCCCAGCCGGGTCTCGCCGGCGGTGACGTCCCGGCTGTGCACCTGGTAGGCCAGGCCCGGCGCGACCTGGGGCCAGGCCAGCTCGACCGAGCCGTCCGGGCGGGCGGTCGCGGTCGGCGCCGAGCGGGGCGCGGCGGGCGGCGCCACCTCGACGGTGAGCCGGGCCGGCGTGGACGGCTTGCTCTCGCCGCCGCCACCCACCGCCACCACGGTCATGTCGTAGCTGCGGCCGTCGCGCAGCGGCCCGACGGTTGCGCTGGTGCCGGGGAAGGTGCCCGCGGGGGTGGGCCGTTCCTCGCCGCCGGTCACGTCGCGGTGGAAGACCTTGAAGAGCTGGACGAACGGCACGCCGCTCCAACGCACCGTCACCTTGCCGGTGGGCGCGGTCTCGGCGCGGACGCTCACCGGCGCCGGGGGCGGCGGCACGGTGGCGGTCATCGTCGCCACGTTCGACAGGTCGCTCTCGCCGTGCTTGTTGACCGCGGTCACGGCGAACTCGTACACGTGGCCGTTCGTCAGGAAGTCGGACCGGAATTCGCGGGCCGCGCCGGGGCCGTCGCCGGGCAGCCGGACGAAGTGGCTCTGCCCGGCGGTGGTGTCCCGGCGGTAGACCCGGTAGGTCAGGCCGTCGCCCGGCGGCGGCTGCCAGGCCAGGCCGGCGTTGCCCGCGCCCGCCGCGGCGGCGGTGAGCCCGGCCGGCGGCGCGGGCGCCTTGCGCGACCGCGCGCGCGGCGGCCAGTCGACCTCCACGAAGCGGGGCCGGTAGATGTTGGCGTCCGAGTACGCGACCTTGTCGTCCAGGTTGTTGACGTTGTACGACACCAGCAGCTTGCCCGCCCGGGCCAGGTCGGGGTGCAGGTCGGCGTCGTAGACGATGTGCCCGGCGGCGGTCTCGGGCGCCCGGAACAGGTAGCGCGGCCCGCCGAACGGCCCGGTCGGCGAGCTCGCGGTGTACGCCACGAAGTCGGCGCTGAACATCAGGTTGTTCTCGTGGGTGACCAGCACGTACTGCCCGTGCACCCGGCGCACGCCGTAGTTGGTGCCGACGCCGCTGAGCAGGCGGGCGGACTCGGCCTCGCGCGGCGACCAGCCGGACCCGGTCCAGAACTCCCACGGCTCCCGCAGGTCGGTGCCGGCCACCCGGGCGACGTGCGCGAACTTCATGCCGTCCACCCCCTCGGTGCCGTACACGTAGGTGTGGTCGCCGTCGGGCAGCACCTCGGAGCCCCAGGAGACGCGGTCGCCCAGCGGCAGCGCCTCGACCCGCTCGGCGCGCAGCCCGGGCAGGTCGAAGACGGCCAGCGCGGTGCCGCGCAGCTTGTGGTCGAGCGGGCCGTCGCCGGTGCGGCCGTACCGGTTGACCAGCACCTGGACGCCGCCGCCGGAGACCGACGCGTCGCCGACCCAGTGGAACTCGTCGTCCTGCTCGGTCGGGATCAGCGAGCGCGGCGCGGACGGGGTGCCGCCGTACACGGTGGCGCCCAGCGTCCGGCCGGCCTGGATGATCGCCGAGTTGTGCACCAGCGGCGCGGACGCCGGGCGGGAGCCGTCCGCGGCCGGGCGGCCCAGGAACGTGTCCGAGAACAGCCACAGCACCCGGCCGTCGGGCAGCCGCACCGAGGCCGTCCGGTCGGCGCCGAGCCACTGCCCGGAGGTGGCGCCGTACGAGCGGAACATGCTGGTCAGCGCGTCGGCGGCGATCCCGATGGAGGCGGCGGGGGCGGCCGACGGGCCGGCGGCGGCGGTGGCGGCGAGCAACAGCAGCACGGCCCAGCAGCACAGCAGCCATCGCGACAGAGCCGGCACCACGAAGACCCCCGTCCTTGGCTATCCGATCGACAGTGTTCCACGCTCCGGTTGCCGCTCGGTAACGGCCCGGCGCATCCGGAGTCCAACCAGGACAGTGGTGGCGGCCAGGGCGGCCGTGGCGGCGCCGAGCGCGCCGAAAGCGATGCCGGCCAGGGTGTGCGGCAGCACCAGCCAGGCGGCCGCCACGAAGCCGGCCGTGACGATCCACAGCGGACCCGACGGCCACCGCGCACCCGCCGCGACCTGGGCGTTCACCAGCACGAACACCAGGCCGTAGAGGGCGCCGGTGGCGGCGAAGACCGGGGCGTAGCGGCCCAGGGAGGCGTAGTCCGGGCCGCCGGCCAGCCGGAAGGCCAGCCCGCCGCCGGCCGCCGCGGCCGCGGTCAGCACCGCCCCGCTCGCGCCCACCAGCAGCAGGGCGAGGCGCAGCGTGCGGGTGTTGCCCTGGGCCAGCCGGGGCAGCGCCAGCACGGTGACCACCTGCGGGGCCCAGAGCGCGCCCTTGGTCAGCACGGTGCCCACCGCGTACGCCCCGGAGGCGTCGAACGGCAGGAACCGGCGGGCCAGCAGCAGGTCGGCGTAGGAGACCACGAGCATCGCGAGGGTGGCCGTACCGGCGGTCAGCACGGCCTTGGCCGTCAGCGGGGAGCCGACCGGCAGCACCCCGGGGCGGCGGGCCAGCACGTGCAGCACCGGCAGCACCAGGATCGCGGTGGCCGCGCCGATCAGCAGCGAGCCGGTGAGCCCGGCGCCCAGGGCCAGCCCGGCGACCACCCCGCCGTACCGGCCGCCGGCCAGGATCGCCAGGCCCGCGGCCAGCGGCAGGAACCGCTGGTCACCCTGCATCTCGCCGAGCCAGCGCCCGGCCGCCACCACGCCGATCGTGGACACGCCCGCGAGCACCGTCGCCAGCGCGGGCAGCCGCAGCACCAGCACCGCGACCGGCAGCGCCGCCAGCAGCGCGCCGGCGGTCACCGCCACCGTCAGCACCGCGGAGCGGGTGGCCGGCGACGGGCCGAACCGGGCCCGGTGCACGGCCACCGCGATCTGCAGGCCGGTGCTGGCCACCCCGGCGATCGCGGTCATCGCCAGCAGGGTGGCCAGCGCGCTGAGATCGGCGGCGGTCAGCTGCCGGGCGCCGAGCACCGGCACGACGTACGCGAGCAGATTCGCCAGCACCCCCGCCGCGGTGACCGCGATCCCCGCCGCGCCGATGCCGTCTCGCCTGGTCATGCTGCCGTCCTGTCCGGTTGTTGCGTAAGGTGGCGCCGTGTCACGGTCGGATCGTCGAGGAGGTAAGCGTGCGGGACCGGCTGGCCCTGCCGTGCACCGCGCTCGCCGTGCTGCTGGCCGTGCTGGCGCCGCTGGCCGCGCCAGGGTACGTGCTCGCGTACGACATGGTCTTCGTGCCGCACCAGCCGCTGCGCGCCGAGTTGATCTGGCCGGCCGTGACCCTGCCGCGCGCGGTGCCGCTGGACGCGCTGGTCTCGCTGACCGCCACGGTCGCGCCCGGCTGGCTGGTGCAGCGGGTGGTGCTGGCGGCGGTCCTGCTGCTGGCCGCGTTCGGCGCCGGCCGGCTGGTGCCCGCCGAGCGGACGCTCACCCGGCCGATCGCCGCGGTCGGCTACGCCTGGACGCCGTACCTGGCCGAGCGGTTGCTGATCGGGCAGTGGGGGCTGCTGCTGGCGTACGCGGCGCTGCCCTGGCTGATCGCCGCGGCCCTGCGCCTGCGCGACGGCGACCGGCGCGCGCTGCTCGGCGTGCTGGGTTTCGCGGCGCTGGCGGCGGTGACGCCCACGGGCGGGCTGCTCGCGCTGGTCACCGTCATGGTGCTGGCGCCGGCGGGCCGGCCGGCCTGGTCGGCGGGCGCCGTCGGGGGAGTCGCGCTGCTCAACGCGCCCTGGGTGATCGCCGGGCTGCTGACCGGGGCGGACGGCCGCAGCGACCCGGCCGGCGTGGCGGCGTTCGCGGCCCGGGGCACGGACTGGACGGGTCCGCTGGGCGCGCTCGCCGGCACCGGCGGCATCTGGAACGCCCAGGCCACCCTGCCCAGCCGCTCCTCGCCGCTGGCCGCGGTCGGCACGCTGCTGCTGCTCGCGCTGGCCGCGTACGGCTGGCCGCTGCTGCGCCGCCGCCGGCCCGAGCTGGCCATCCGGCTGGCGGTGCTGGCCGTGGCCGGTTTCCTGCTGGCCGTGCTCGCGGTGCTGCCCGGCGTCGCGGGTGGGCTGGAGTGGCTGGTGGCCCACGTGCCGGGCGCCGGGGTGCTGCGCGACGGGCAGAAGTTCCTCGTCCCGTACGCGTTGCTGCTCTCCCTCGGCGCGGCGCTCGGCGCCGAACGGCTGGCCCGCCGCCCCCTGCTGATCGGCGCCCTGCTGCTGCCGGTCGTGCTGCTGCCGGACCTGGCGGGCGGCGCGTTCGGCCGGCTGCGGCCGGTGTCCTACCCGGCGGACTTCGCCGTGGTCGCCGCGCGGATCGGCCGGGAGCCGGGACCGGTGGTCTCGCTGCCGTTCGCCGCCTACCGCACCTACCCGTGGAACGCCGGCCGGACCGTGCTCGATCCGCTGCCCCGCTACGTGGACGCGGACGTGCTGGTCGACGATCGCCTGATCGTCGGCGACCGGGTGGTGCGCGGCGAGGACCGCCGGGCCGAGGCCGTCCGGCAGGCCCTCGCGGCCGGCCGGCCGCTCGCCGAGCTGGGTGTGCGCTGGGTGGTCGTGCAGCGGGTGATCGGCGGCGACCCGGTCCCACCGGCGGCGCTGTCCGGCTTCCAGCTGGTGCATGCCGGCGCCGACCTCCAGCTGTACGAGAACAGGTCTTCGCAAACAAGTTACTAGGTGGTAACGTGCCGCGCACGTCGCTCACGAGAAGGAAGTCGAAAGATGCGCAAAGCTCTCCCGCTGGTTCTCGCCGGGATGGTCGCTCTGGCCCTCGGTGTGCTCGGCTCGGTGGCGCTGGCGTCCACGCTGACCGGGTCATCGTCCGAGGCGGCCGACTCCGTCAAGGGCACCGATGCCGCTCCGGGCGTCTACGGCACCAGGTAGTTCTGTTTCACCGGCGGTTCTCCGGCCGCCGTCCGGTTCGCGGCCCTCGTGATGAGGGCCGCGAACTTCTCACCCGCCGCGGGCCAGGTGAACTGCGCCGCGTGCGCTCGAGCCGCGGCGCCCATCGCCAGCCGGAGGGTGTCATCGGTCAGCAACAGCCGCACCTTCGCGGTGAAGTCGTCCTGGTCGTCGGCGAGCAGGCCGGTCCGCTGGTCCACCAGCGACTCCTCGACCCCGCCGGCGCCGCGGAAGGCCACGGTCGGGGTGCCGGCCGCGCCCGCCTCCACGATGGTCAGGCCCCAGCCCTCCTTGAGCGACGGCGTCAGCGCCACCCAGGCCTCGCTCATCAGCGTGCGCTTTTCCTCATCGGTGACGAAACCGGCGAACCGGACGCGCTCGGCGATGCCCAGCCGGGCGGCGTGCTCGCGCAGCTCGGTCTCCCACCAGCCCTGACCGGCGATCACCAGGGACAGCCCGGGCAGCTCGCCGCGCAGCGTGGCGACCGCGTGCAGCGCCACCTCGACCTGCTTGTGCGGGACCAGCCGGCCCAGCACGACGATCGAGGGCTCCGGGGTGCGGGCCACCGGGCCGGTCGCCATGTCCGGAGTGCCGTTGTGGATGATGCTGACCCGTTCCGGGTCGACGCCGAGCACCGCGAGCTCGTCGCGGGTGGCGCCGGAGACCGTGACATAGCGGCAGCGGCGGTACACCCGGGGCGCCAGCTCCGACTCGATCCACCAGCCGATCCGGGCCAGCCGCGGGGTCAGCACCACCGGCCACTGCTCGCGGTGCACGTGGTGCACGAGCGCGATGACCGGGCAGCGGGCCCAGAGCGGGGACAGGAACGGCAGGCCGTTGCCGACGTCGACGATCACCGACGGCCGGCCGCCGTGGCGCCGGCTCAGCGGGCCGAAGCCCAGCCATCCGGCCAGGTACGCCAGCGCCGCGCGCAGGTATACCGTGTGCCGGCCACCTCGGCGCAGGACCCGGACGCCGTGCGCGGTGACCTCCTCGGCCGGGCCCTCGGCGTGCGCCGCGCAGAACAGCGTGACCCGGTGGCCGTGGCGGACCAGCTCACCGGCGATCCGTTCCACGTACACCTCGGAGCCGCCCCCGTGCGGGTTCCGGGTGTCGCGCCAATTGAGGAAGAGTACGTGTCCGAAGACGCCTGCCGGTGTGTCCACAATCACCCCTACTCGCGAGTAGCATTCGCGGTCGCGTCACACTATGGGGTCCCCCGGGGACTCCGCAATGGTCGAACAGGAGCAACATGCGCCCGGCTGTGAACTCGCCCGTGGCAGCCGGCACCGCGGACGCCGTGCCGCGCGCCGTCTGGCGGCTGCGCCTGCTGGCGGTCTGCCTCGGGCTCACCGCGCTGGCGTTCCTGCAGGACCCCGGCCTGCTGGCGATCGACACCAAGGTCGACCTGGTGGTCGACCCGGCCGGCTGGCTGAGCCGCGCGCTGCACGTGTGGGACCCGGCCGGCACCTTCGGCCAGCTGCAGAACCAGGCGTACGGCTACCTCTGGCCGATGGGCTCGTTCTTCCTCGCCGGCAAGCTGCTCGCCATCCCGGGCTGGGTGATCCAGCGGCTGTGGTGGGCGCTGGTCATGACCGTCGCGTTCACCGGCGTGGTCAAGCTGGCCGAGAAGCTCGGCATCGGCACGCCGTGGGCCCGGATCATCGCCGGCGTCGCGTTCGCGCTCTCGCCCCGGCTGCTCACCGAGCTCGGCCCGATCTCGGTCGAGGCCTGGCCGAGCGCGCTGGCGCCGTGGGTGCTGGTGCCGCTGATCGGGCTGCGCGAGGGCGCGCCGATCCGGCGCGCGGTGACCCGGTCCGCGCTCGTGGTCGCCTGCGCCGGCGGGGTCAACGCCACCGCCGTGCTGGCCGTCGTGCCGCTGGCCGCGATCTGGCTGCTCGGGCTGCACCCGTTCCGGCTGCGGGTGCGTGCCCTGCTCGCCTGGGGCGTCGCGGTCGGCTGCGCGACCGCCTGGTGGGTGGTGCCGCTGCTGCTGCTGGGCCGGTACAGCCCGCCGTTCCTGGACTACATCGAGACCGCCGCGGTGACCACCGGGCCGACCGACCTGGTCACGGTGCTGCGCGGCGCCTCGCACTGGCACGCGTACCTGGGTGGGTCGTTCGGGCCGGCCTGGACCGCCGGCTGGCGGCTGGCCACCGAGCGGCCGCTGATCATCGCCACCCTGGTGGTCGCCGGGCTGGGCCTGGCCGGGCTGGCCCGGCGCGGCATGCCGCACCGCTGGTTCCTGATCACCGGCCTGCTGGCCGGGCTTGCGCTGGTCGGCCTCGGGCACGTCAGCGCGCTCGGCGGGCTGTTCGCCGAGTCGCAGCGGGCGTTCCTGGACGGGGCCGGTGCGCCGCTGCGCAACGTGCACAAGTTCGACGTGGTGCTGCGCCTGCCGCTGATCCTCGGGCTGGCGCACCTGGTCGGGCTGGCCCTGCGCGCGGCCACGACCGGGCCCGGCGAGGCCCGCAACCGGGCCCGGCTGCGGGCCGGCGTGGTCACCGGCGTCGCCCTCGCCGCGGTGGCGGCGGTGGCCGCGCCCGCGCTGGGCGGCGGGCTGGCCGCCCAGGGCAGCTTCGCCAGCGTGCCCGGCTACTGGCGGCAGGCGTCCTCCTGGCTCGACAACCACCTCGACGAGGAACACGTGCTGGTGGTGCCCGCCTCGCGGTTCCCGCGCTACCTGTGGGGCAGCCCCAGCGACGAGATCACCCAGCCGCTGCTGAACAGCCGCTGGGGCGTGCGCAGCTCGATCCCGCTCACCCCGCCCGCGACCATCCGGCTGCTCGACGCGATCGACGGCGTGCTGTCCAACGGCGCCGGCTCGCCCGGGCTGGCCGACCTGCTGAGCCGGTCCGGGGTGCGCTACCTGCTGCTCCGCTCCGACCTGGACTACGGCCGGTCCGGCGCCACCCAGCCGATGATCGTGCGGCAGGCGCTGGCCCGCTCGCCGGGGCTGAGCGTGGTCACCGGCTTCGGCCCGTACGTGGGTGGCGGGTCGCTGCCCGGCACGTTCGCCGACAACGGGCTCAACCAGTCGGTGCGGGCGCTCGAGGTGTGGGAGGTCGACCGGCCGGTGCAGCCGGTCGCCGCGTACGACGCCAGCAGCATGACCACGGTGGTGGGCGGGCCGGAGTCGGTGCTCGCCGCCGCCGCGGCGGGCGCGCTGCCGGCCGGGCCGACGGTGCTGGCCGACGACCGGCCCGCCGACCTGCCCGCGGGGCCGGTGCTGCTCACCGACGGCATGCGCCGCAAGGAGGTCGCGTTCGGGCTGGCGCACGACAGCGCCTCGGCCACCATGACGGCGGCCGAGCAACCCCGGCTCGGCGCGCCGGCCCGCGACTACCTGCCGGCCGGCACCGACGGGATCGAGACCACCGCGCGGTACACCGGCATCGAGTCGGTGAGCGCGGCCAGCTCGTTCGCCGACGCGCAGCCGCTGTCCGGGGCCCGGCCGGCCTATCAGCCGTACGCCGCGCTGGACGGTGACCCCGGCACGTCCTGGCGGTCGGCACCCGGCACCATCGCCACCGGGCAGTGGTTCGAGGTGCGGCTGCTGTCGCCCCGGGTGGTCCGGCAGGTCACCATGACCTTCGACCTGGGTTCCGACTCGGTGCCCACCCGGGTCAGCGTGTGGGCCGGCGACAACAAACCGGTCGGCCATCCGGTCGACGCCACCACCGTGACCGTGCCGCTGACCGGCACCCGGCCGGCCGGCCGGATCCGGATCGTCGTCGACGAGGTCCGCGACGTGCGGTACGGCTTCGGCGGCGTCGGCATCGCCGAGCTGGTCATCCCCGGCGTGAGCGCCCAGCGCACCCTGGCCGTGCCGCCGTCACCGGTGGCCGGGCGGGCGGCCGGCATGGTGTTCTCCGCCGCGCCGGTCGTGCCCGCGTGCTACTTCAACGCCGGCCGGGTGGCCTGCTCCGGCGACCTGGCCCGCGGCTCCGAGGACGGCTCGCTGATCGACCGCACCGCCACCGTGCCGGTGAGCAGCTCGTACCGGGTCTCGCTGCGGGCCCGGGCCCGGCCCGGCGCCGCCCTCGACGCGCTGCTCGACGCCGGCGGCGCGGCGGCGGCCACCGGCGGGATCACGCCGCTGGTGACCTCGTCCAGCATCGGCGTGCCCGAGCCGGCCGCCCGTCCCGGCGCGGTGGTCGACGGCGACCCGAGCACCGCCTGGCACGCCGGCGAGGAGGACAAGCATCCGTGGCTCCGGCTGACCTGGCCGTCCGCCCGCCCGATCAGCGGCGTGCGGATCCGGCTGCTGGACACCACCGCGGCGGCCCGGCCCTGGCAGGTCACCGTGCTCGGCGACGGCGACGTCCGTGCCGGGTTCCTGGACAAGGGCGGCAGCATGGTCTTCGACCGCCCGATGCGCACCTCCGAGATCACGTTGCTGGTCTCGGACGTCGTGCCGGCCCGCTCCTACGACCCGTACCGGAACGTCCACCGGCCGCTGCCGGTCGCGGTCGGCGAGTTCACCGCGCTGCCGGACGCCGCGCCGCCGCGTGCCGACCAGGACACCAAGCTGACCCTGCGCTGCGGCAGCGGGCCGGCGGTCGACGTCAACGGGGTCAAGCGCCGCACCGCGCTGGTGGCCAGCCGCCGCGACCTGGTGGAGATGCGCGAGGTCCCGGCGAAGGTGTGCGGCCCGGGCGCGGCCTGGCCGGTGCCGGTCAGTGCCGGTCCGGCCCGGATCGTCGCCTCCGCCTCGGCGGTGGCCACCCCGGTCCGGCTGAGCCTGACGCCGTCCGCCGCCGGGCAGGGCGCCGGACTGCCGGCCGCCGGCACCGACCGGGAGACCCCGGTGGAGATCGCGTCCTGGGCGCCCACCGAGCGCCGGCTGAAGCTGGACGCGTACCCGAACGCGCGGGTGCTGAGCCTGCGGGAGAACCAGAACCGCGGCTGGCAGGCCACCGCGGCCGGCAAGTCCCTGAAGCCGCTGATCCTGGACGGCTGGCAGCAGGGCTGGCTGGTGCCCGCCGGGTTCACCGGCGAGGTGGTGCTGCGGTTCGCGCCGGACCGCGCGTACTCGGCCGCGATCGGCGGCGGCGCGCTGCTGTTCGGCGGGGTCGCGGTGGCGGCGCTGTTGCCGGTGCGACGCAGCCTGCTGCCGCGCCCGCAGGCCCGCCGCCGGCGCCGGCTGCTGTCGGCACTGGTCGGCGGGGCGGCGCTGCTCGCCGTCGGCGGCCTCGCGGCCGGCGGCCTGGCCCTGCTCGGCATCGCCGTCGTGGTGACCCTGCGCGCGTTGCAGCCGCACTTCGGTACGAACGACCGGCAGCGCCTGCGTCAGGTCGTGCGCTGGGCCGGGTTCCTGCTGCCGGTGGCGCTGTTCGCGCTGGCCGGCTGGCTGACCCTGGACACGACCGGGCACACCGCGGCGCTGCCTCAGCTCGCCGCGCTGGCCGCCGCCACCGGCCTCTGGCTCTCGGTGATCCTCGGCCGCGGTGGCCGGGGCCAGCGGTGGCTCAGCCGCTGGAAGGGCCGCTCCACGACGTAGTAGCTGAGCGCGGCCAGCGCGAGCCCACCCGCCACGGTCAGCACGTAGATCGTGAGCGGGTCGCCGGAGAAGTCCGGGATGTTCCCGATCACGTGGATCCACTCCAGCGCGAAGGGGTGCCACAGGAACAGCCCGTACGACACCGTGCCCAGCCAGCGGGCGGTGCCGGAGCTGAACGCCGTCTTGGTGCGGGTCTCCGGCCCGAACGCGATCGGCAGCATCAGCAGGACCGCGAACGCCGTGTACAGCAGCATCTTGAGCCCGAACTCGGTGGCGGTGGGCTCGGCCAGGTCGCGGGGCCCGGCCACCGGGGTGCTGGCGATGGCCAGCACCGCCAGCGCCGCCGCCCAGCAGGCCAGCGGGGCCCGGCCCAGGTCGTCCAGGAAGCGCCAGCGGGGCGCGTAGTCGTTGCGCAGCGCGGCGTGGATCGTGGCGAGCGCCATGCCCGAGCCGAACCACAGCCCGTACGCCGGCAGCCACATCGTGTGCAGCCCCAGCGACAGCACGCCCAGGCCCATCAGCGACACCCAGGTGCCGGTGATCGCGGCGGCCCAGGCGAGGATCACCAGCGGGCGGCCGACCCGGCGCCGCCCACGGGTGGCCAGCACCGCCAGCACCGGCAGCAGCAGGTAGAACGCGACCTCGGTGGCCAGGCTCCAGGTCTGGCTGAGCCCGTCGCGCAGCTCGTTCGGCTGGTAGATCTGGGTCAGCGTGAAGTGCCGCGCCCAGTCCCCGCCGGACGCCGGCTCGTCGCGCGGCATCGCCAGCAGGCACACCACCACGACCACCCAGTACGCCGGCAGGATCCGCATCGCCCGGCGCCACAGGTAGCGCCCGGCGCCCGGCCGGGGGCTAGCGGTGGCCTGGGCGTGCGCGTACGGGCGGAACAGCAGGAAGCCGGAGAGCACGAAGAAGATCGCGACCCCGACGTCCAGCCGGGCGAACCAGCCGGCCCACGGACCGTCGCCGGTGTTGATCCCGGTGGCGAACCCGACGTGGTGCCCGATCACCGCGAGGGCGCCGATGACGCGCATCGCGTCGAGCGCCGGGAGGCGATGAAGGGACCGTTGGGAAATCGACGCAGACATTAACCGTCCTAGGGGTCGCGCAACTATGTAACCGGCGAGTAACCTGCGCCCATTATTGGCGATCGGACCGCTCCTGGGATACCGGCCGACAGTCTCGTTGGGGAGGATCTGTGAAGGCTCGCTTGGGCGCCGTGTTGTTCGGCATCGGCGTCTTCGTCTTGGTGGTTGCGGCTGGATGTGCGTTCTATGTTGCACCTGCCGTCGCACGGCTGCCGTACGACCTGGCCATGTGCAAGGAAGGGCAGACCGAGGGCTGCCTGCGGCCCAGCGTCGCGAGGGCGGAGAACGCGAGGTTCCTGCAGACCAAGGGCGGCGAGGCTCCGGTCGTGGCGATCCAGACCGGAACGCTGGAATCGGTCACCGAGGTGCAGCCCCGGCCCGATCTCACCGACTCGGAGATGACCGGGGACCTGGAGGGCGACACCGTCGTCTGGAACGGCTACGGCACGGTGAAGTGGCTCGAGCAGAACTACATGGTGAGCCAGTACAAGGCCGAGCTGGCGATCGACCGCGACACCGCGGCCGCCGCTGACTGGGACAAGCAGTACCTGCAGGACGCGGGCCCCACGGGCGACTCGTCGGTGACGTTCACCGGCCAGCTCTACAAGTTCCCGTTCGGCACCGAGAAGAAGACGTACCAGTACTTCGACCGCGACCTGCGCAAGGCGCTGCCGATGTCGTACCAGGGCACCGAGTCCATCAAGGGCCTGGAGACCTACCGGTTCCAGCAGGTCATCCCCGAGACGCCGCTCAACTTCGCGGCCGAACGGCTGACCGGTCTGCTGAACACGTTCGCCCCGGGCGCCACCTCGGGCCAGGTGACCTACAGCAACACCCGCACGATCTGGGTGGAGCCGGTCAGCGGCACCTTCATCAAGGTGCAGGAACAGCAGAAGAAGACGCTGAAGCCCAACACCGGCACGCCGACCGGGCTGCTGGACGGCAACTTCGTCTACACCGACCAGACCATCACCAACAACGTGTCGTCGGCCGGCGACACGAAGAGCCAGGTGCAGCTGATCAGCCGTAACCTGCCGATCGGTCTGGCGGCGCTGGGCGCGCTGCTGCTGATCCTGGGCCTGATCCTGGTGACCACGGGACGGCGCTCGGCCGCCCGGCACCGCGCCGAGGAGATCAGCGAAGCGGAGTCCGGCGTCACGGCGTAACAAAACCGGCACGAACGGCGGGGCAGGCCTCACGGCCTGCCCCGCTGTTTGTGGGTCAGCCCAGTCTCAGGTGCCGTGGGGCGAGGGCGGCCAGGAAGTCCGGGGCGGGGAAGCGGGCGCCCAGCGAAGCGACGCCGGGGGTGGCGCCCTCGCCGTTCAGGATCCGGGTGGCTGCCTCCACGACCAGGGGTGCGGTCACCGCGTAGATGTCGCGGCCGCTCGCCACCAGGCGCCGTTCCGTGAGTCCCGACCGGGCGACGACCTCGACCAGGAAGGTCTGCGCCGAGCGGCCGTCCGCGTCCACCGCGACCGGTCCGGCCGGGTCCGGGTCGTGCAGGTCCGCGACGGCGTTGGCGGTCATGAGGGTGGCGATCTCGGCCGGGTCCAGGTGGGTCGGGATGACGGCGCTGTCGGCCGTGGTGAACTCGCCGACGACCGGCTGGGTGCCGACGGGTGCGGGGAAGGTCCAGTCGGTGCGGGGCGCGGCGCCGGGGCGGTACTCCAGCCGGTGGCCGGTGTAGACCGGGCGCCTGCCGTCGCGGCGTGCGGCCGAGACCCGGCCGGTTGCCCGGGTGCCGGGGGTGGGGCGCCAGCTGCTGAGGGCGTACGCGATGGTCAGGTGGTCCACCGCCCGGCCGGCGGCGGCCGCGGTCGCGAGGAGATCACCCAGGCCGCCGTAGAAGGCCGCCGCCGGCACGACCGGGATCGCGGCGTCGGCGAAGCCGGCGAAGGTGTCCGTGATGACCTCGAGTTCGGCGGTGACGTCGAGGTAGGGGATGCCCGCGCGGCTCGCGGCACGGATCGCCGGCGCGGCGGTCGTCGCGAACGGGCCGGCGCAGTTGATGAGGGCGTCGGCGTCGGCGAGCGCCTGTGCCAGGTCGGTGGCGCGACCACAGGGAACCGGTGTCAGGCCGCGCCGCCGCAGCTCGGCGACGACAAAACCGCCGGTGTGGCCGCCGGCCCCCAGGACCGCGATGTGCTTGCTCATGGTGCTCAGCGTCGCCCACCCCATCGGGTACGGACAGCGTCCGATCCGCCGTACCCCGTACAGTTTCGGACATGACCTCAGTCGCGGTGGCCGTCACGGACGGCACCCCGCTGTTCGAGCTGGCCGCGGCCTGCGAGGTCTTCGGCGTCGACCGGCAGCTGGCCGACCCGTGGTACGACTTCGCCGTCTGCGGCCCGGACGGCGCCGCCGTCGGCGGCTGGCTCACCGCCGGTCTCCGGTACGGCCTGGACGCGCTCGCCGGCGCCGACACGGTGATCGTCCCGTCGGTTCGCGACGTCGCCGCGCCGCCCCCACCGGCCCTGGTCGAGGCCGTCCGCGCGGCGCACGCGGCCGGCGCCCGGGTGGCCTCGCTCTGCACCGGCGCGTTCGTGCTGGCCGCGGCCGGGCTGCTCGACGGCCGGCGGGCCACCACCCACTGGGCGCACACCGCGCTGCTGCGCGACCGCCATCCGGCGGTCGAGGTCGACCCCGACGTGCTCTACATCGACGACGGCGACGTGCTGACCTCCGCGGGCAAGGCGGCCGGCCTGGACCTCTGCCTGCACCTGGTCCGGGCCGACCACGGTACGGCGGTGGCCAACGCGCTCGCCCGCACCCTGGTGGTGCCGCCGCACCGGGCGGGCGGCCAGGCCCAGTTCATCCCGGCCGCGCTCGGTCACGCCCCGGACCACGTGCTCGCCGGCCTGCTGCCGTGGGCGCTGGAACGCGTCGCGGAGCCGCTGACGGTGCGTGACCTCGCCCGCCGGGCCGGGATGAGCACCCGCCAGCTGGCCCGGCACTTCCACGCGGTGACCGGGGTGAGCCCGCTGCGCTGGCTGCTCACCCAGCGGGTGCGGCGCGCCCAGGAGCTGCTGGAGGTCACGGACCTGGGGGTCGAGCAGATCGCGGCGCGCACCGGGATGGGGACGGCGACGACGCTGCGCCGGCATTTTCACCAGCAGCTCGGGGTGCCGCCGGAGACCTACCGCCGCACCTTCCGGCCGGCGGGCTGACCGCGCCGGGTCTCAGGGCGGCGTGCCGGGGGACTGGTCGAGGTCGAGGCCGGCGGGCAGGTGGTCACCGGCGCCGATCAGGACGCCGGTGGCGCGGTCGACGTCGACCATCCCGAACAGGCCGAGCGCGGCGGCGCGCTGCTCCGGGAGCCCGTCGGCGTACCCGAGCAGGTTGCCGTCCGCGGCGGCGGCGCCGATCAGGTCGGTGAGGAACGCGGCGAGCGTGGCGGGATCGTCCGACTCGGCCGCGAGGAGGTCGAGGTAGCGGTGGGCCAGCTCCGCGCCGGCGGCCAGCAGGGCGCCGGCCGGGATGATCGTGCGCTCCACGACGTAGCGGGGATCAAGCCGGATCAGGGCGTCGTCGCCGAGCTGGACCGTCTCCGCCCGGTGGACGGTGGTCTGCCGCTCCGCGCGGTGCCGGCCACCGATCGCCTCGCGCAGCGCCCTCCTGAGGATGCCGGGATCGGCGCCCGGCAGGATCTCCTGGACCGGGCCCGATCGCAGCGGGTCGTCGGGCGCCACCACCGCCTGTCTGATGTGGACGTGGTCGACCTCGGTGAGCTCGCAGGGAGCGCCGGTCGTGGTCGAATCCTGGGGGTGCCCGGTGTGCGGAGGGAACAGCAGGCCGAGGCCCCGGGTGGGCGCCGGGGTGCTCGGCCGCAGGACGCCGACGCCGTGGTACTCGGGGCGGACCCGGGTCTCGCGGGAGGCGCCCGGCCAGCGCACCGGGTAGGAGCGGTTCGGCCTGGTCTCCACGTCCATTCCGGACCTGGCCAGGGCGGCCGGGGCGAGCGTGCGGAGCCGGAGGAGGACCCGGGTGTTCGTGGCTGGGTCCTTCGGGGTGACCGGGGGCTCGGCGGGCGGCGCGGGACGCTCGCGGACGCGGGTGGCCTCCCGGAACAGCGACCGCACGGTCTCGGCCGGTTTCGGCGGGGCGACGGGTCCGCGGGTGCGGGGTCCGTCGGCCGGTCTCGGCTGGGGGACGGGTCCGCGAGGATGAGGTGCCGCGGGCGGCTTCGACCGAGCCGCGGGTCCGCGGGTCGGGGGTGGCTCGGCGGGTCTCGGGTGGGCCGTGGGTCCGCGCGGGGGTCGGGCTTCCGGTGCGGGTCCGGAGCGGGCCCGGGGGACTTCCGGTGGTGTCGCGGGGCGTCCGGTCAGGAATTCCGCGAGGGGTGCGCCCAGGGCGGGCTCGCCCGGTGGCGCCGGGCGGGTGGGCTTGCCGGATCTGCCGTCGAGGCGTTGCGGGTCGAGGTCCGCGCCGGCGCCGGCATCGAGACCCGGCCCGGCCCAGAGGGGGCCTGCCGACGAGGGGTCGAACCGCGGGGGCACGTGGTAGACGTCCTGCTCCAGCGGGGGCTCGGGGGCCGCCTCCGGTATCTGCTCCGGCCAGGGCGAGATCTCGGGCTCGTTCCTCCGGCGAAAGCCTTCGAACACCGGGTGCTCCCATCGTCCACGCTCTGTCGAGCCTGACAGATCCACGGGACCGCGCACAGCGACCCGATCTGTCGTATGCCCGTCAATGCGGCGCGGTCAGCCGGGCGGCGGGTGTCAGGACGGCCGACACCGTCGCCCGGACCAGCTGGGCCGGGTCGGCGCAGGTCAGCTTGCCGTCCAGGAGCAGCACCGCCAGGCCGTGCACCATCGCCCACGCGCCGATCTGCAGGGCCGGCGCGGCGAGCCGGCTCGCCAGGATCTCGGCCGTCCGGGCGGAGGCGGCGTTCGCGGTGGGCCGGCCGTACATCAGCCGGAACAGGCCCGGGTGGGCCAGGGCGAACGCGACGTACTCCACCGCCATGTCCGGCACCTCCGAGGCCGCCTCCAGACGGTCCGCGAGCTGCGCGAAGCCGTGCGTCGCCAGGGCGGCCAGCAGGGCTTCCTTGTCCTCATAATGGCGGTACGGTGCGTTGGGTGAGACGCCCGCCCGGCGTGCCACTGCGCGCAGCGAGAAGGGCTCGTCGGCCTCGAGCAGATCCAGGGCGGCGTCGAGCAGCGCCGCCCGCAGGTCGCCGTGGTGGTACGGCCGCGAAGTTGACACTGCACACACCGCCTTCCTAATGTGCGCAGTGTATACATTCGCGATCTCCGGGAGGGCCCGTGTCCGTACGCTCCACCGAGGTCCGGCTGGCGGCCCGGCCGCACGGCTGGCCCACCGCCGAGACCTTTGCGATCACCCAGGTCGACGTGGCCGACCCCGCCCCGGGTCAGCTGCTGGTTCGTAACCTGCTGATGAGTGTCGACCCGTACATGCGCGGGCGGATGGACGACCGCAAGTCGTACGTGCCGCCGTTCCAGGTGGGGGAGGCGTTGCAGGGCGGCGCCGTCGGCGAGGTCGTCACGTCGACCGTCGACGGGTTCAAGCCCGGCGACCACGTGCTGCACGGGCTCGGCTGGCGCGAGTACGCCCTGGTCGACGCCCGTTCCGCCGCGAAGGTCGACCCGTCCGTGGCACCGCTCGGCGCCTATCTCGGCGTGCTCGGGATGACCGGGCTGACCGCGTACGCGGGGCTGTTGCGCACCGCCGAGTTCAAGCCCGGCGATGTGGTCTTCGTGTCCAGCGCGGCCGGCGCGGTCGGCCAGGTGGTCGGCCAGCTGGCGAAGCACCGGGGCGCGGCCCGGGTGATCGGCAGCGCCGGCTCGGCGGCGAAGGTCTCCTACCTCACCGGCGAGCTCGGCTTCGACGCGGCGTTCGACTACCACGACGGCCCGGTGCGCGAGCAGCTCAAGCGGGCCGCGCCGGACGGCATCGACGTGTACTTCGACAACGTCGGCGGCGAGCACCTGGAGGCCGCCATCTCGGCGCTGAACGTGCACGGCCGGATCACCGTCTGCGGCATGATCAGCGTCTACAACGCCACCGAGCCGACCCCGGCGCCGCGCAACCTGGCGATGCTGATCGGCAAGCGGATCACCATGCGCGGGATGCTGGTCGGTGACCATGCCGACCTGCGCGACGCGTTCGTGAAGGAGGTCGCGCCGCTGGTCGCCGACGGCACCATCCGGCACCGCGAGACCGTGTTCGAGGGTCTGGCGCAGGCGCCGGAGGCCTTCTTGGCGATGCTGCGCGGCGAGGGCTTCGGCAAGAACCTGGTCAAGATCGCCTGACCGGCGCCACGAGGGCCCGGCACCTGGGGTGCCGGGCCCTCGCCGTGCGCTCAGGAGTGCGGGCAGGTGTCCCGGTACTCCTGGATCGCCGAGCCGCTCGGTGCCGGGCAGAGGAACTGCTCGTAGCGGGTGTCGTTGTCGATGAAGCGCTTGAGCCACGAGATGCTGTACTTCGCCACCGTCACGTTCGTCGAGGTCGGCGCCGAGTGCGAGGCGTTGTTGAGCTCCAGGTACGCCTTGTCCAGGGTGCTCGGCAGGCTGGTGTAGAACGGCTCCGCGTGCGAGGCCACCGGCGCCACCGAGTCGCTCTCGGCCCCGATGATCAGGGTCGGCACCCGGTCGGTGGACCAGTTCTTGGTGCCGTGCCACGGGGTCAGCGGGATGGCCGCCTGCAGCGCCGGGCGGGTGCGGGAGGCGGAGAGGCTGCCGCCGCCACCCATCGAGTGGCCCATCACGCCGAGCCGGGTCGCGTCGATCCGGTCGCGGACGGTGCTGGTGCGGGTCAGGTAGTCGAGGGCGGCCAGCAGCTGGGTGCCCCGGCTGTCGGGCTGGTCGTAGACGCTGAGCGTGTCGATGGTGATCACCACGAAGCCCTGGGAGGCCAGCCGGGGGCCGAGCCAGGAGACGCTGGACTGCGAGGCGGTGAAGCCGGGCGAGATCGCCACCGCGCCGAAGGTGCCGGCGGCGGTGCTGGTCGGGTAGTAGATCGTGCCGCCGCCGAAGCCGGAGACGCTGGAGCGGGCAACGCTGAGCTGGGCAATCGCGAACGAGCCACGGCTGGCCTCGATGCTGGCCGTGGTCGGTGCGGGCCCCCGCTCGTACGGGTTGGCCGCCAGCGCGGGCGTGGCGGGTGCGGCGACCAGCGCGGCCACCAGGGCGACGGCGCCGAGCAGGTGTTTGACGGGATTACGCATGGACGGAGCTCCCTAGGGTGGGGAGGGATCGCGTCGTCGCCCGTGCCGGCGGGGGGTGGCCCGGGGGCTACGGACGTTCCGGCGGCCTCACCATCGAGGCACGTCAATGCTCTGTCACATTCGTTACTTGCCGGTAATCCCACCGACATCCTGGTCACGTCGATATGTACACGTGCACAGACGGACTTCTCGACCCGCCGTCAGCGGTCGTTGCCGGCCTCCCGGGCGGCCCGCTTGCGGGCGCGCTGCTCCTGGCTGTACCGCTTGCGGGCCGCCAGGTCGGCCTTCCACTGCTCGCGCGCCTCGGCCTCGGCGCCGTGCACGGCGTTCCGGGTCTGCGCGGGCCCGATCATCGAACGGAAGAACCAGTTGTCGAACTGCTGGTGGAACGCGCGCAGGAACCGGTTCCCGCTCGGCTTGTCGGGCATCGTCCGCCGCCTCCATAGGTAGTTGCCACACTGAATGGTTTGTGCACCAATGATTTGTACACCAACTATTGGTAGTCTAGCCACGGAGCTGAGGAGTGTGCGCATGAGTGACCCGGTCGACACCACCGATCCGCTGGCCCTGGAACAGCAGGTCTGCTTCGCGCTGTCGGTCGCCGCGCGCAGCGTCGTGGCCGTCTACCGCCCGCTGCTGGAGCCGATGGGCCTGACCCACCCGCAGTACCTGGTGATGCTGGCGCTGTGGCAGCGGGCGCCGCTGTCCGTCCGCGATCTCAGCGGCCTGCTCCAGCTTGATCCCGGCACCCTGTCACCGCTGCTGAAGCGGCTGGAGGCGATCGGCTACCTGCGCCGCGAGCGCGACCCCGCCGACGAACGGAGCCTGGCGCTCACGCTGACCCCGGCCGGGCAGGCCCTGCGCGCCCGGGCCGAGCAGATCCCGCCGGCCGTGGTGGCCCGCCTGGGCCTGCCGATCGAGGAGCTGCGCGGCCTGCACGCGGCCCTGACCCAGGTGATCGCGGCCGCCCGGCCGATCCCGGCGACCTGACGGCGGCGAGCGCGGCAGCCCGCCAGCGCGGTGGCCTGATGAGGGCGAAGCGCGTTCGCCGGCCCGGGTCGCGGCGGCCTGCCGGGGGTGAGGCTCGGTAGTCCGCTGGTCGCGGTGGCCTGATGAGGGCGAAGCGCGCTCGCCGGCCCGGGTCGCGGCGGCCTGCCGGGGCGAGGTGCAGCCGTGGCCACCCGATGTGGGCGGAACGCGGCCGGCCGTCAGCGGTCCCAGCCGTCGCAGCAGTCCGCCGGCTCCTCGGCCAGCAGGTCCAGCAGATCCGTACCGGTCTGGTCGTCGACCCGCAGCCGCGGGACCGCCACGACCAGGCCCAGCTTCGCGGCGCAGTCCTCGCCGAAGCCGTGCACCATCCGGTCCACCCGGGTGGGATGCCCGCACCGGGCGCACGGCTTCCGCGCCGGTCGGGGCGGCTCCGGGAACATCACCACGACCCCGATCCTGCCCGGCCGGCGGCACCGGACGGCGAACGTGGCTCACGTCCGGCGCGTCGCGCCGGCCGGCTCAGGTCCTGCTCACCGACCCGGCGCTGAGCCGGCCGCGCGGCCGGGATCCGGGGCGATGCCCCGGCTCAGGCTCCGGCCGGCGGCTGGGCCGGGTCGCGTGGGGACTCCCGGGTCAGGGAAGGGTCGGTGTCCGGCGGGAACCGGGAGGCCTCGGGCACGCTGGCCCGGCCCCGCGCCACCGGTGCCGGTGCCGGCGCCGGCGCCGGCGGAAAGGCCGGAGCCGGCGGAAAAGCCGGAGCCGGAGCCGGAGCCGGAGCCGGAGCCGGAGCCGGAGCCGGAGCCGGAGCCGGAGCCGGAGCCTGTGCCGGCACCGCCGCCCGCCCCTGCACCACCCACCGCCCCGGCGGATCCGCGACCGCCGCCGCCCCGGCCGGCTTCACCCGCGGTGCCGCCGCCCTGGCCGGCTTCACCCGCGGTGCCGCCGCCCTGGCCGGCTTCACCCGCGGTGCCGCCCCGGCCGGCTTCACCCGCGGCGCCGCCCCGGCCGGCTTCACCCGCGGCGCCGCCCCGGCCGGCTTCACCCGCGGCGGCGCCGCCCGCCGTCCCCGCACGACCGCGACCAGCACGAGCACCGCCGCCAGCCCGGTCACCATCCCGGCCAGCAGCACCAGAGAGCGCACCGGCGACGGCTCCGCCCCGCCGGGTGAGGCGGGCGCCGGAGCCGCCGGCACGATCGTGTCGCCCGCCAGCTGGAGGTCGCCGGTCGAGACCCGGACCGACACCCGCGACGGCAGCGTCGGCGGGGTCGGGAAGCGGATCAGGTACCGGCCGCGCAGGGTGGCCGTCACCTGGTCCAGCGCCGGGATCACCACGGGGTTGCCCGCCGGGGCGAAGAAGCCGCCGGTGCCCGCCGCCGCCTCCGCCCAGTACCCGCCGCCCGCGGTGCCTACCACGACCAGGATCGTGCCGCTCGCCCGGAACCGGGCCGCGAGGGTCGCGGCGGGCTCGCCGCCCGCGTTCGCCGCGGTCGTGTAGAGCAGCACCACCCGCCGGCCGGCCGCGGTGCCCGGGAACTGGCGCGCCGCCAGGCCGAGCGCCGCGGCGGTGTCGCGGTCGCCGCCGGCACGCAGGGCCGTGAGTGCCCGGACGACGCCGCTCGGCCCGCGTTGCCGCGGCACGGTCACCGTGGCCGGCGCGGAGTCGGCGATCACGGCCGCACCGGTGGTGGGCGGCGCCTCGAGGATGAAGCGGGCCGCGGCGCTGAGCCAGGCCGGCAGCGTCACCGCGCCCGCCTGCGAGGTGTCGACGACCAGCGCGACCGCGAGGCCGTCCGCCACGACGGGCACCAGGTCCGCCCGTTGCGGCGTGCCGGCGCGGGTCACCGAGACGCTGCGGCGGCCGGGGCGGGTGCTCGCGCTCAGGTCCACGACCAGCGCCGTGCGGGCGCCGGTGACGAGCACCGCGGTGACCGGCAGGGGCACCGGGGCGGCCGCCGCCGCCGGCCCGGGGGACAGGACCGCGATCAGCGTCAGGAGCAGGGCCGCGGCGCGGAGCCGCCGGCGCTCACGCCTGGTCGGCGTACACGATGACATTGTCCCGGTAGCTTCCTCGGGCGCGGTCGAAGCTGCCGCCGCAGGTGACCAGGCGCAGGGTGGGATCGAGGCTGGGCGCGTACACCAGGTCGGTGGGGAAGCGGGTCTTGGCGACCTGCGCCACCGTGCGGACCCGGAACGTCACCGTGCTGCCGTCCGCGCGGTCGACGGTGACCAGCGTGCCGGGGCGGACCCGGCTCAGCCCGATGAAGACGCCCGGGCCGGTGCGCGAGTCGACGTGGCCGAGGATCACCGCGGGGCCGGCCTGGCCGGGGCGGGGGCCGTCCCGGTACCAGCCGGCGACGTCCGACCGTTCCGGCACCGCGACCGTGCCGTCGGGGAGCAGGCCGAGCCGTTGCAGCTTGCTGTCGACGTGCAGCGCGCGGATCCGCAGCCGCACCGGCGCCGCCACGGTCGGATAGGTGCGCGCCGACCGGAACGACTCCGCTGGTGCCGGCCCACGGGCGGACGGCGTCGCCGTGGCGGGCGGGCCGGCGGCGGGTGGTGGCTGGGCGCCGGCCAGGGTGGTGCTGAGCATCAGTGTCAGCGCCGCGAGCGACCCCAGGCGGGCGTACCCGGGCATGTCAGCGGCGGGCCACGACGCCGGCGAGTCCGCCGTGGCCGGTCTCCGGGCCGCCGCGCGGGAGCCGCGAGGCGACCTCGGCGCCGAAGCCGTCGGCGAGCCGGCGGGCCAGCTCGAACATGTGCTCGTAGGTCCGGCCGGCGATGGTCTGTGCCTGCGGGTAGTCCCGGGCGGCGTAGGCGTCGGCGTGGCGCAGCAGCATCCGGTCGTGCTCCTGCAGCGCCGCGGACAGCCCGGCCTCGGTCATCCGGCCGCCGGTCGCGGGGGCCAGCAGCGCCGCCAGGCGCTGCTCGAAGTCGGGCAGCGCGGACCGGGCCTGCTGCTGCCGGTCGGGTTGCTCGGCCGCGGTGGCGCCCGCGTACGCGACCAGTTGCTCGACGTGCGGCGCCCACACGGCCTGGAACTTCTCGGCCACCGGCGCGCCGAACAGGGTGTCCACGGCGGCCGCCAGGTCCCGGGTGTTGCCGTTGATCATCTCGCCGGCGGCGGTGAAGTCCGGCGCGCTCGTCACCGCCGCCCGGGTCACGTCCTCCACCAGGACGGCGTGCTCGGCGAGCAGCTTGCCGAGCTGGGACCGCAGCCGCCAGATCGGCTCGCGCAGGATGGCCCGGTCGCGCCCCGGCAGCAGCGCGTACGCGAGCGTCAGGCCCAGGTCGTAGGTGTGCTGGTAGCTCTGCCGGTAGAGCTTGTCGGCGGTGGCGTAGTCGTGCTCGGCGTACGCGTCGGCCTGTTGTGTCAGATGGTCGACATGCATGAGGATCGCGCCGCGCGCCGCGGACCGGGACAGCCGGCCGTGCGAGGCCCCGGCGAAGAAGTCGGCCAGCTCCTCCTCGTACTCGATCAGCTCCTCGCGGGCGTGCGCCCGGGCGTCCGCGTCGTGCGCGGCCACCGCGGCGGCGTACGCGACCAGCTCCACCACGTGCTCGGACCACATCGGCCCGAACCGCTCGGCCGTGGCGGCGCCGAAGAGCTGTCCGATCAGGGCGGTCATCGCCTCGGTGTTCTGGCCCAGCGCGGCGTCCGCGGCCTGCACGAAGTTGTCGTCGCCGCGGATCCGGCTGCGCATCAGGTCGGCCGCCAGCACCGAGTGCTGCCCGAGCAGGGCCTGCAGGCGGACGGCCTGATCAGCCGCGGTGGCACGCAGCAGGCCTGCCGGACGGTGACCGCCGAGGGCCGCCGAGGCCGGCGGCGGGCCCGCCGCGCCGTGGCCGTCGTGGGTCGCGGCGCCGGGCGTCCGGGTGGCGGCCGCGGCCGGCCCGGCCGCGAGCACCGCGGCGAGCCCGACGCCCAGCATCGCGCGCCCTCGCCCGTGCCGGGCAGCTGTGTCTGTCCTCATCGCCGAGCTTCCTCATCGTCGAGGGATCGGTGGCCGATGGTGATGTGGCAGTCACCATACGCTCGCGTCGATGGCTGTCCAGTCGTCCGAGCGGCCACCGCCGCGTCCCCCGATCACCGGCCGTGGAGGGGACCGCCGACCCGGTCCCGGGCGAGTATCGTCGGGGTGCTGCTGACCACCGTCGACGTCCGAGGTGACGGCATGGCGCCGGAAGGACACCTGGTGGCCGGCCGCTACCGGCTCCTGCGTGTGCTCGCGGTCGGGGGCATGAGCCGGGTGTGGCTGGCCGATGACGAGCTGCTCGGCCGTCAGGTCGCGATCAAGAAATGCGCGCTCCCGGCCGGGCTCAGCACCGCCGAACGAGCCGTGCTCGGCGGTCTGACGATGCGGGAGGCCCGCGCCTTCGCCCAGGTCAGTGACCCCCACGTGATCCGGATCCTGGACGTGCTGCCGGGCGCGCACCAGCCCTGGCTGGTGATGGAATACGTGGCCTCCCGGTCGCTGCTGGAGGTCATCCGGGACGCCGGCCGGTTGCCGCCGGCCCGGGCCGCGACCGTCGGCCTCGCCGTGCTGCGCGGGCTGATCGCGGCCGGCCGCGCCGGGGTGCTGCACGCCGACGTCAAACCCGCGAACGTGCTGATCGGCGACGACGGGCGGATCGTGCTGGCCGACTTCGGCCCCGCCGTCACGCCGGAGGGCATCCGCACGCTGGCCGGCGCCGGGATCGTGCTCGGCTCACCCAAGTACGTGGCGCCGGAACGGCTCTCCGGCGGCGGCTGCACGCCGGAGTCCGACCTCTGGTCGCTGGGCGCGACGCTCTACCACGCCGTGGAGGGCCGGCCGCCGTACGTCCGGGAGAGCACGGAGGAGACGCTGCGGGCCATCGTCGACGGTGCGCCCGACCCGCCCCGGCACGCCGGTCCGCTGCTCGGGGTGCTGACCGGCCTGCTGCGGCACGACCCCGCGGAGCGGCTGCGGCCGTCCGAGGTGGAGGAACGGCTGCGGGAGATCGCGGAGGAGCCCGGCGCGGCGGTCCCGCCCGCCCGCGCCCGGCGGTTCGCCGGCCGCCCGGCCGCTGTGGCCGCGGCGCTCGCCGTGCTCGCCGCGCTGGGCGGGGCGGCCGCGGTCACCCGGCCCGACGGCCCGGCCGGCGACCGGCCTGCGGTCGCCGCGTCCCCGGCGCCCCGCGCGCCGTTCGTACTGCCCCGGGGGTACTGGTGGTGGGCCGACGCCGGTGACGTCCGGGTGGCCGTGCCGACCGGCTGGCGGCGTGGCCCGGACGCCGCCGGGGTGCTGTTCCGGCCTGCGGGCGGGGTGCCGAGCCTGCGGATCAGCCGATGGGTCGCGCCGCCGCAGGACGTGGTCGCGGCGCTGGTGACCGAGGAGAGGGACGTGCGGCTCGGGTCCTACCGGCGGCTGCGGATCGAGGCCCTGTCCCAGCCGCCGAACGCGGTGTGGGAGTACACGTTCCGGGAGCCGGGCGGCGAGCCGATGCGCGGCCTGCGGCGGGTGCTGAGCGTGAACGGCGACACGTACGTGCTCGAGTGGCAGGCGCCGCGCGACGACTGGGCCACCGCGCTGCCGAAGCTGGCCGTGGTGCTGGCCAGCTTCGGCCCGGCCTGATGCGGCGGTGATCAGTATGCGGTCAGCCCGAATGCCGCCGCGGTCCGGTGAATCGGGGTGAAGTACGAGATCCCGCCGGTGGCGCAGGAGCCACTGCCGCCGCTGACCAGCCCGAGTCCGACGCCGCCCGAGAAGACCGGCCCGCCGCTGTCGCCGGGCTCGGCGCAGGCCGTGGTGCGGGCCAGGCCGGTGAGCGTTCCCTCGGGGAAATTGACCGTCACGTTGATCGCGGTGATCGTGCCGGCGCGCAGCCCGGTGGTGCGCCCGACCCGCTGGATCCGCCGGCCCACGACCGGCGGGCCGAAAGCGGTGATCATGTGCAGCGCGCCGCCGGGCAGGCTGACGGCGCTGGGCTTGGCGATCGCCGGGTTGCGGTAGCGCACCACCGCGATGTCGCGCGCCGCGTCGACCGCGGTCACGTCGCCGAGCAGGACCGGTCCGGCGCTGACGCTGGTGCCCACGCCACCCAGGCAGTGCGCCGCCGCGAGGAAGTGGTGGGCGGAGCCGGCGTCGCGGGCGTTGAAACCGAGCGTGCAGCGGCTCGTCGAACCCGTGGGCTGCACGGAGTCGCCGCCGGCGAGGTGCAGGCGCCGCTTGCCGGGCTCCCGCACGATCCGCACCCCGGCGCCGGCCAGCCGCCGCAGGTCGCGGGCGCCGACCGTGGCGTCGGCGGCGACCACCGTGCGGCCGGTGGCGGGCTCGACCCACCAGGCGGTCCCGGGCAGGTGCAGATCGGCGGCGACCGGGGCGGCGGCCGCGGGCGCCGGCAGCAGCAGGACCATCAGGGCCGTGGCGACAGCTGTGCGCACTCTCATCGCGGCAGCATGGCACCGTCCGGCGGGGAACTCTGTCGGATACCGGCGTGGTTCGCGGCCGCGGCGAGGCACTCGTCCGGGTGCCCGCGGTCCTAGGGTCTGTCCCGGGCGGAGAGTTCGGCAAGCCAGGAGCGGGGACCGGCGTGCCCGACCCGGATCCCGGCGATGCGCACCGCGAACGCCAGGGCGGGCAGCAGGTCGTCGCCGCGGCCCAGGGCGACCGCGAGCGCGCCGTGGAACACGTCGCCGGCGCCGGCCGTGTCCACCGCGGCGACCTCGGGCACGGCCAGCTCGCCGGTCCGGTCGCCGGACCACCAGCCGACCGGGTCGGGGCCGCGGGTGATCGCGCCGCGCCGAACCCCGGCCGCTTGCAGCGCCGCGCGGACGTCGCCGGCGCCGGGCGGGCGGAACGCGGCGGAGCAGGCCACCACGTCGGCGGCCGGCAGCAGCTCGGCGAAGACCGGCCGCCAGCTGCCCGCGTCGAGCAGCAGCGGCCGCCCGCTCGCCGCGGCGGCCCGGGCCAGGTGCGGGTGATGGCCGTCCGCCAGCACCAGGTCGGCGGTGGCGAGCACGGCGGCGAGCCCGGACGGTACGGGCGCCGCCACCCCGCGGGCGTTGCTGCTGACGATCGACCGGCCGCCGGTGGCGTCCAGCACGGTGACGGCCGAGACCGCCGGCGGGGTACGGGCCAGCGGCGTCGCGTCCAGCAGCGTCACCCCGTACGCCTGTGCGTCGGCCCGGATCAGAGCGCCCAGCGGATGCGCGCCGACCGCGGTGACCAGCGTGACCCGGGCGCCCAGCGCGGCCGCGGTGATCGCGGCGTTGGTGGCCGGCCCGCCCGCGGCCACCTCGGTGGAGAGCGCCTCGGCCTTGGCGTCCACCCCGGGCAGCCGCGCGACCCGGTGGATCAGGTCCACGGTGGCCAGCCCGACGCAGACGACGTGCACGCCGGGCTCAGTCCGCCAGTTCGGCGAAGAACGTCCCGATGTTGCGGAAGACCTCGGCCACCCCGTCACCGAGGCCCCGGGCGATGTCCGCGGCGGGGCCGGGGTTCGTGCCGATGTAGAAGATGACCAGTGCCAGCACGATCCAGCCGACGGCCTTCTTCATCGCCCACCTCGTCTCACGCGTCTTGATCGATGTGATCGTGACACAGCCGCGCCCGTCCCACCGGCACCTATGCTGCTTCGATACCGAACAGTCGGGCGGCGTTGTGCCAGCAGACCGCGCGCAGCCAGTCGTCGCCGAGCCCCAACCGGCCCAGCGCCTCGAGCTGGTGGGCGTACGGGTAGGGGATGTTGGGGAAGTCGCTGCCGAGCAGCACCTTGCCGGCCAGGCCGAGCTCGCGCAGCCGGGGCAGCAGTGCCGGCGGGTACGGCGCGAACTCCTCGAAGAAGTCGGTGCACGCCATCGTGGTGTCCAGGCCGACCCGCTCGTAGCGTTCGGCCAGCGCCAGGAAGCCGGCGTACTCCGGGCCGCCGAGGTGGGCGGTGATCATGGCCAGCCGGGGGTGGCGGGCGAGCACCTCGCCGATCGGGCCGGGACCGGTGAAACCGCCGGGCACCGGGCCGGAGCCGGCGTGCACCACCACCGGGGTGCCGGCCTCGGCCAGCAGCCCCCAGGCCCGGTCCAGCTGCTCGTCGCGCGGGTCGAAGCCGCCGACCTGCAGGTGCACCTTGAAGATCCGGGCGCCGCGGTCGAGCGCCGCGCGGACGTCGGCGAGCGCGGACGGCTCCGGGAAGAACGTGGCGCTGGGCAGGCAGCCCGGGGTGCGCGCGGCGAAGTCCAGCGTCCAGGCGTTCAGGTCGGCGGCCATCCCGGGCAGGTGGGCGTACGCCAGCGCCGAGAACATCCGGACGCCGAGCGCACCCAGCTCGGCCACCCGTTCGGCCTCGGAGCCGCGGTAGCGGATCGGCCAGGGCCGGCCGATCAGCGGCCCCGCCGCGTCGAAGTGCGCCCACACCCGGCGCTGCATCCGCTCGGGCAGGAAGTGGGTGTGCACGTCGGCCAGCCCCGGCAGGCCCAGCCCGCTGATGAAGTCGCTCACCACCCGATCATCGCGTACGTCACATTCTGAGCGCGCTGCCCACTCTCGCCGGTGACCTGCAATGGCTCACCACGTGTTCGGCGCCGCGTCGGTGGCCTGCGCGTACGCGACCTCGACCGGTCAGCTCATCGCCGCCCGCGCCGCGCTCGGCCCGGGCGCCGCCGTGCTCATGCCGCTGACCTCGGCCGTGCTGACCGTGCTCTTCGAACCCGCCGAGCGCCCCGGGCGCTGACCGTGTGGGTCACCGCCGGCGCGCTCGGCATCCCGCTCGCTCGGCTGGTTGCCCCATAGTCAGATGATCTCTATATTGGGGTGATGGCCGCCCCGATGCGAGAACCCACGTTCTGGATCCTCACCGCACTGGCCGCGGAGCCCCGGCACGGCTACGGGGTGATCCAGCAGGCCGCGGCGCTCTCCGGCGGCCGGGTCCGGCTGCAGGCCGGCACCCTGTACGCCGCGCTCGACCGGCTCGCCGCCGAGGGGCTGGTCGAGGTCGACCGCGAGGAGCTCGTCGACGGGCGGATCCGCCGCTACTACCGGCTGACCGACCCGGGCGCCGCCGCGCTGAGCGCCGAGACCGAACGGCTGCGCGCCGGCCTGGACGCCGCGACCGCGCAGCTCCGGCGGTTCGGGCTGGGCCCGGCGGGCGCGCACCGCTTCGGCGGGCGGGTGGCGTGGTGAGCCCGGGCGCCCCAGTGTCCACTGTGGCCGATCCGCGGCTGGTCCGGGCGTACCGGAGGCTGCTGCTGGCCTATCCGCCCGGCCCGCGCCGCGCCGAGCTGCTGGACACCCTGGTCGAGTGCGCCCCGCCGGGCCGCCGCCGGCCCGGCGCGCGTGAGGTCGTGAACCTGCTGCGGCACGGCGCCCGGGCCCGGCTCGGCCGGCCGCGCAGCCGCGGCGTCGTGGTGCTGGCGCTGCTGGTCACGTTGGCCGGCGGCTTCCTCGGCGCGGCCGCGGCCAACGGGCTGGGGCTGGCCGCGGTCGGGCCGCTGCCGGCCGGCGCCGAGGCAGCCGAGCTCCGCGAGACGATCTTCCCCGGGCTCCCGGTCTCCGGCGGCGGCGACGCCGCCACGATCGTCAGCCAGGCCGACGGCGAGGGCATCGAGTACGGCTACGCCGTCTCCTGGGTGCGGCACACCGCTGCCACCCGCGACGTGGCCGGCTACACGGCGGCCGCCCGGGCCCGGCTGGAAGCGGCCGGCTGGCGGGTGACCGGCGTCGACCCACCGCTGGACCGGACCGACGTGGTCGGCGCACACCCGGGGGACCGGGCCGAGGGCTTCACCGCCGTCCGCGGCGACCTGGGCCTGAGCTTCTCCGACACCTACTGGCCGGGCCAGCCCTGGTACGACTCGGACGGCGCCGGCATGTACTTCGTCTGGCACGAGCCGCCGTCCTGGCTGGTCGCGGTGACCTGGGCCGGGGTGCTGCCGGGCGCGCTGCTGGCCTGGCTGCTCACCGGCTGGGCGAGCCGGCGCCTGGAACGCCGCCCGGAGGCGAGCCTGGCGGCGACGGTGGGCGCTGGGATCTTCCTGCTGGGGCTGCTGCCGGTCGCCCTGTCGGCCAGCGACACCACGGCCGACGAGACGGCGGCGCCGTTCTGGCACGGGTTCGCCGGCCTGGGCATCCTGCCGCTGCTGCTCGGCGGCGTGCCGGCGGCCGGCATCCTCATCGCGGCGCTGGCCCAGGGCCCGCCCGGCTTCCTGCGCCGGCTGCGGTGGCCGCGCACCCCGCGGCCGGCCGCGGTCGTCGCGCTCACCGTGGTGGCGTCGATGCTGCTCGGGCTGGGCGCGTACCGGCTGGTCACCCGCCACACGATGCCGGGGTCGTGCACGCCGTCGGTGCCCGCCGGCATCGTCGACCCGCCGGGCGCCCGGCTGAGCTACCTGTCCCGGATCTTCATCAGCCCGCAGGCCACCGACGACCAGCGCAACCTGGTGCAGGCGGCGATCGGCCGCGGCTTCGGCGGCGGCCTGACCTTCGACGCGGACCCGACCTCCCGAACCTTCGCCGAGGCCTACTGCAACCACGGCCGCCTCGCCGATGCCGTCGCGGAAACGCTGCCCCGTTACTGGACGGTCGACCTGGCCAGCCCCGGCCTCTTCACCGGCCTGGCCACCGAGGTCATCGGAATGCCCGGCGTGGTGGCCGCCCACCACGTACCCGAATAGGTGGGGCGGTCCGTGCGGACCGCCCCAAGGCCTTACGTGGCGGCCCGTTCGGCGGCGCTGCGTTCCACGCAGAACTCGTTGCCCTCCGGGTCGGTGAGCGTGACCCACCCGCTGCCGTCCGGCCGGCGGTGGTCCTCGAAGAGCTTCGCGCCGACCTCGATCAGCCGGTCGACCTCCTCGTCCCGGCTGCGATCCTGAGGTTGCAGATCGAGGTGGACCCGGTTCTTCACCGCCTTGCCCTCCGGCACCCGGATGAACAGCATCGTCGGCTGCCCCTCGGCAACCAGCGCAGCCTCGGGATCACCGGGCTCGTCATCGGCACTCATCGGCCGGCCGACCACCGCCGACCAGAACCGCGCCAGCTCGTACGGATCACCAGTCGTATCAAAGGTGATGTTGTGAACACTCGAAACCATCGCACTTCTCCAAACGGACGAATGCGCCCCACCCGCAGCAGCTCAGCGGCGCCACCGACGGGACGCGGGAATTCCAACAGCGAACATCTCAACCGCACCCCCTCTCCCTACCGGCCACCGACCGCAGCCGGCGAGCAACCAAGAACCTGACGTAACCGGAGACCATGCCAGGCCGGGCCCGGCCGTCCACCGCGACTAGCCGGCGATCCCCCGCTCCACAGCCCGACGCCCAGCAGCAAGAACAAGGTCGGAAAGAGGAGACCCGGCCAAAGCCCGCGACAGCATGAGAGCCCCCGCCATCGTGGCAACCGCCGCCAACCCCTCATCGTCATCCGCCAACCACCGGGCGAAATCCCGCACCCCATCCGCGTACGGCTCCCGAGCCGGACTCTCCGGCGCCTCCCGAGCCATATCCCCACCAAGAGCGGTAGCAGGACACCCCTCCCCGGCGCGATCCCGATGCCCCGCGGAGAAGTAGAAGTCGAGCAACTCCCGCCGAGCCCCGTCACGATCCCCGGGATGCCGCGAATCGAGTTCCGCGAGACGCTCCCGAAGCTCGGCGAAGGCACGCCCGGTCGCCTCGGCCACCAGCGCCTCCTTGGACGCGAACCGCTTGTAGAAGCCGCCGTGGGTGAGCCCGGCGGCGGCCATCAGGTCGGCGACGCTGACCCCCTGGACGCCGCGCTCGCGGAACAGTCGCGCCGCCTCGTCGATCACCCGGTCGCGGTTCTGCCGTGCCTGTGCCTGGGACACCCGTGCCATGCCGCACCTCCGGCTCCCATCTTATATGACGTCCGTCATCTAAGCTTGCGGCGTTTAGATGACGCTCATAATCTCAACCTATCGGACCCAGGAGAGGAACCACCATGCGGCTCAAGAACTCCGTAGCCCTCGTCACCGGCGCCAACCGCGGCCTCGGCCGGCACTTCGCCGCCCAGCTCGTGCAGCGCGGCGCCAAGGTGTACGCGGCCGCCCGCCGCCCCGAGACCGTCGACCTGCCCGGCGTCATCGCGGTGCGGCTCGACATCACCGACCCCGAGTCGGTCGCCCATGCCGCGAAACTCGCCGACGACGTCACCGTTCTGGTCAACAACGCCGGCACCAGCCTCGGCGCCCACCTGCTCGACGGCGATCTGGACGAGATCCGCCGGGAGATGGAGACCCACTACTTCGGCACGCTCGCGGTCACCCGGGCGTTCGCCCCGGTGCTGGAGCGCAACGGCGGCGGCGCGGTGCTCAACGTGCTGTCGGTGCTGTCCTGGGTGCATCCGGGGCCGTTCGGGGCGTACAGCGCGGCCAAGGCCGCCGAGTGGGCGCAGAGCAACGCGCTGCGTGACCTGCTGGCGCCCAAGGGCATCACCGTGTCGGCGCTGCACGTCGGCTTCATGGACACCGACATGGCGGCGAGCGTGCCGGCCGACCAGAAGTCCGACCCGGCGGTGGTGGCGCGGCTGGCGCTGGACGGCGTCGAGGCCTGCCGGCCGGAGATCGTGGCCGACGAGTTCAGCCGCACCGTCAAGGCCGGGCTGGCCACCGCCCTGCAGGGCTGAGCCGCGCCGGTTGGAAATCGCGGGCATGGGGTACGGGCACGCCCATGACCTCGCTCTCTGCCCCTGTGCTGGCCGCGGAAGCGATCACCTCCGCCGGGACCGGCCAGCTCGTCCTCGCCGCGGTGCTCGGCATCGCCGCCGTCGTCCTGCTCATCGCCTGGGCCAAGTGGCATCCGTTCCTCGCCCTCGTCATCGGTGCCGCCGTGCTCGGGGTCGTGGCCGGCGCCGCGCCCGGCGCCACCGTCACGTCGTTCACCACCGGGGTCGGCAGCACGGTCGGCAGCGTCGGGCTGCTGATCGCGCTCGGCTCGATGATCGGGGCGCTGCTCGCCGAGTCCGGCGGCGCGGACAGCATCGTCACCACGATCGTCCGCAAGTTCAACGGATCGGCGCTGCCCTGGGCCATGGCGGCGGTCGCCGCGCTCATCGGCCTGCCGCTGTTCTTCGAGGTGGGCGTCGTGCTGCTGGTGCCGATCGTGCTGCTGGTGGCGCAGCGCACCGACGTGCCGCTGCTCAAGATCGGCATCCCGGCGCTGGCCGGCCTGTCGGTCCTGCACGGCCTGGTCCCGCCGCACCCGGGCCCGCTGGTCGCGGTCTCCAGCCTCGGCGCGGACCTCGGGCTCACCCTCGCCTTCGGGCTGATCTGCGCGATCCCCACGGTGCTCGTCGCGGGTCCGATCTTCGGCAACTTCATCGCCAAGCGGGTGCCGCTGGCGGTGCCGGCCGCGCTCGTGCCCGCGGGCGGCGACGGCCGGTCCGCCGGGTCCGGCCCGGCCGGCGGTCAGGACTTCGTCGACCGCGACGACCTGGCCAACGCCGGTTCCACGGAGCCGGACCAGCCGGTCGACACCGGGCTGCCGGCCCGCCGCCGCAGTCCGAGCGTGCTGGCCGCGGTGCTGACGATCCTGCTGCCCATCGTGCTGATGCTGCTGCGGGCGATCGGCGAGCTCACCCTCGACGAGGACACCACGCTGCGCAACGCGCTCGACGTCGCCGGCACCCCGGTGGTGGCGCTGCTGGCCGGCGTCCTGCTGGCCATGTGGACGCTGGGCAAGCGGGCCGGCTTCGACCGCGCGCAGACCTCGGCGGTCATCGGCGGCTCGCTGCCGCCGATCGCCGGCATCCTGCTCATCGTCGCCGCCGGCGGCGGCTTCAAGCAGGTGCTGGTCGACGCGGGTGTCGGCAACGTGGTCGCGGACGCGGCCCGGGACGCGAACATCAACGCGCTGTGGCTGGGCTTCCTGGTGGCGGTCGGCATCCGGCTGGCCACCGGTTCCGCCACCGTCGCCACGATCACCGCCGCGGGCATCGTCGCCCCGCTGGCGGCGACCCTGGACAAGCCCGAGATCTCGCTGCTGGCGCTGGCCATCGGCTGCGGCTCGCTGTTCTTCTCGCACGTCAACGACGCGGGCTTCTGGCTGGTCAAGGAGTACTTCGGGATGACCGTCGGGCAGACCATCAAGACCTGGTCGGTGATGGAGACGATCATCTCGGTGGTCGGCTTCGCCTGCGTGCTGATCCTCGACATCTTCGTCTAGATCTAGCCGGGTGCGATCCGGGGACCGCGTCCGCTCCGGCGGGCGCGGTCACCGCCTCGCGCGGACGGCGGTGGCGATCAGCGCGGCGATGCACAGCAGGGTCGCCACGCCCAGCACGGCGTGCACGGCAAGCGGGCCCCCGTAGAGCGACAGGGCCAGGTTGCCGACCGTGCAGAGCCCGAGCAGGGTCCAGATCAGGGCCCGGGCGGCGGACGGTCGCGGGCGGTCGATGTCGGTCATGGCGGCTCCTCGGGACGACGGGACTCGGTTGTCGTCGACGCTAGGCACCGGCACGCCGGGCTTCGATCCCGCCACCTGCCCGGCCGGGGTACAGCAGGCTGTACTTTCCGGCACCGCACCTGCCGCCGGTGGCGTCGGGGCCCTAGGGTCAGCGGCCATGGAGGTGTCGAAGATCCGGCGACCGGCCGCCCGGACCCGGGCCGCCACGCTGCGCGCCCTGCGCGAGCTGCTCGTCGGGTGCGGCACCGCCCTGCTGGCGCTCGGCGCGCTGGGCTGGCTGGCCGTCGTGGCTCTGACCAGCCTGATCGGGATCGGACTGCCGCTGCTGCCCGGGGCCCTGCGCGCGGTGCACAAGGTCGCGGACATCGAACGCCACCGGCTGTCCCGGCGCGGCCCCGAGGTGCTCAGCCCCGGCCCGCTCCCGGTCCGCTGGCGGGCGGCGGCCGCGGACCCCGACACCCGGCGGGAGCTGCGCTGGCTGGTCCGGCACGCGACCGTCGGCCTGGTGCTCGGCGGCATCGGGATCCAGCTGCCGGTGTGGGCCGTCCGGGACGCCACGTTCGCGCTGTGGTGGCGGTTGCTGCCGGCGGGCGAGCGGACACCGGGGCTGGGTCTGTGGACGGTGGACGACTGGCCCGGTGTCGTCACCGTCTCGCTGCTGGGGCTCTGCTGGGCCGCGCTGACCGTGGGCCTGAGCCCGGCGCTGGCGCGGCTGCAGAGCGGACCCGGCCGGCGGCTGCTCGCGCCCGGCCCGGAGACCGACCTGTCGCTGCGGATCGCCGAGCTGACCGCGACCCGGGCCGCCGCCCTGGACGCCCACGCCACCGAGCTGCGCCGGATCGAGCGGTCGCTGCACGACGGCACCCAGAACCGGCTGGTCGCCACCACCGTGCTGCTCGGCGCCGCCCGCCGGATGCTCGCCCGGGACCCGGCCGAGGCCGAGAAGCTGCTGGAACGCGCGCAGGGCTCGGCCGAGCAGGCGCTCGCCGAGCTGCGGGCGGTGGCCCGGGGCATCCTGCCGCCGGTGCTCGCCGACCGCGGGCTGGCCGGGGCGCTCAGCGGGCTGGCCGCCGGGTGCGCCGTGCCGTGCCGGGTCGAGGTCGACGTGCCGGCCCGGTGTGCCGCGGCGGTCGAGTCCACCGCCTACTTCGTGGTGGCGGAGGCGCTGACCAACATCGCCAAGCACAGCGGCGCGCGCCACGCCGAGGTCGAGGCGCGCACCCGCGGCGCCCGGCTGCGCCTGCGGATCACCGACGACGGTGCCGGCGGCGCTGCCGAGACCGGCGGCTCCGGCCTGGTCGGCATCCGCCGCCGGATCGAGGCCCTGGACGGCGTCCTGACCCTGACCAGCCCGCCGGGCGGGCCGACGACCCTGGAGGTGGAACTGCCGTGCGGATCGTGATCGCCGAGGACGACGCGCTGTTGCGGGAAGGGCTGGCGCTGCTGCTGCGCGCCGAGGGGCTGGACGTGGTGGCCACCGCCGGCGACCCGGCGGGCTTCCTGGCCGCCGTCGACGAGCACGCGCCGGACGTGGCGATCGTCGACGTCCGGATGCCGCCGACCCACTCCGACGAGGGGATCGTGGCGGCGGTCGAGGCCCGGCGGCGCCGGCCCGGGCTGGCGGTGCTGGTGCTGTCCGCGTACGTCGAGCAGATGTTCGCCACCGAGCTGCTCGCCGGCGGCGCCCGAGGCCTCGGTTACCTGCTCAAGGAGCGGGTGGGCCGGGTGGAGGAATTCCTGGCGGCGCTGCACCGGGTGGCCGGCGGCGGCACGGCCGTCGACCCCGAGGTGGTAGCGCAGCTGTTCGCCCGTACCCGCCCGGACGCCCGGCTGGACCGGCTCAGCCCGCGCGAGCGGGAGGTGCTGGCGCTGATGGCCGAGGGCCTGGGCAACCTGGCCATCGCGGAACGGCTGTACGTCAGCGAGGGCGCCGTGCACAAGCACATCCGGAGCATCTTCAACAAGCTCGACATGGCGCCGGACGACCGCTCGGACCGGCGCGTCGCCGCGGTGCTGCGCTACCTCGACGGCCGGGACCGCGCGGCGTGAACCGGTGGCGGACGGACGGCCGGGACCGCGCGGCGTGAACCGGTGGCGGACGGACGGCCGGGACCGCGCGGCCTGAACGGTCGCGGAGGACGGCCGGACCCGCGGGCCCGGCCGTCCGGGTCACGCGTTCTGCTCGTCGCGCCAGGCCAGCCACTGCTTCAGCGGGCCCAGGTCGGGCTTCGGCCCGCCGGTGCCGACGGTGAACAGCGACACGCCCAGCTCGCGGAGCGCGGCGCCGCCGGTCTCCGGGTCGCCCTGGGGGACGCCGGCCGACACCTCGATCTCGGTGAAGTCGCGGCCCGCGTCGGCGCAGTGCCCGCGCAGCACCCCGAGCTTGTGCGCGATGGTCTCCGCGTCGCCGAAGCTGTGCCAGATGTCCGCGTGCCGGGCGACCAGCTTCAGCGTCTTCTTCTCGCCGCCGCCGCCGATCAGCACCGGGATCTTGCGGGTCGGCGGCGGGTTCAGCTTGCCGAGCCGGGACTCGATCCGGGGCAGCGCCCCGGCGAGCGCGTCGAGCCGGCCGCCGGCGGTGCCGAACTCGTAGCCGTACTCCAGGTAGTCCTTTTCGAACCAGCCGGAGCCGATGCCCAGGATGAGCCGGCCGTCGCTGATGTGGTCGACGGTGCGGGCCATGTCGGCCAGCAGCCCGGGGTTGCGGTAGCTGTTGCAGGTGACCAGCGCGCCGATCTCGACCCGCGACGTCGCCTCGGCCCACGCCGCGAGCATGGTCCAGCACTCGAAGTGCAGACCCTCGGGCTCGCCGTAGAGCGGATAGAAGTGGTCCCAGTTGAACAGCACGTCGACGCCGAGCTCCTCGGCCTCGGCCGCGGTGCGACGGATGGTGGCGTAGTCCGCGTGCTGGGGCTGGAGCTGCAGCCCGATCCTTACCGGCCTGGAGGTCATGGAAACGAGCCTAATCCTCCACGGTGTGTGATGTTCCGCTCGGGGGATTCTCAAGGTCAGCACAGCTTGGTGCCGCAGGATGTCACCATGCGTAGACGGACCCTGCTGGCCGGACTGGCCGCCACCGCCGGCGCCGGAGCCCTGACGGCGTGCGCGGCGCAGACCGGCGCCGGCACGCCCGCCGCGAGCGCCACGAGTGCCACGGGCAGCGCCTCCGCGGCGCCGATCCTCGGCTCCACCACGGCGTCGTCGCTGGCGCCGCAGAGCGTGACGGCGCGGTACGCGCCGCCGCCGGGCAGCGCGCCGGCGAGCGCCTTCGCGGTCGGCAAGCGGGTGCTGGAGTTCTCCCGCGGCGCGGACCGGCCGCTGCCGACCACGGTCTGGTATCCGGCGACCGGCGCGGCGCCGAGCAGCCCGGCCCCGGCCGACGACGCGCAGGTGGCCACCGGGCGGTTCCCGGTGGTGCTGTTCAGCCACGGCCTGACCGCGCAGCCGGCCGACTACGAGGCGATGCTGGCGCGCTGGGCCCAGGCGGGCTTCGTGGTGGCGGGCCCCACCTACCCGCACACCTCGTACGGCGCCACCGACTTCGACTCCGCGGACCTGGTCAACCAGCCCGCGGACGCCTCCGCGGTGCTCGACTCGCTGCTCGCGCTGACCGACCCGTTGCGTACCATCATCGACCCGAACCGGCTCGCCGCCGCGGGTCACTCGGGCGGGGGAATCACCACGGTCGGGTTGTTCAGTGCACATCGTGATGAACGTCTCAAAGCAGGCGTTGTGCTGGCCGGTACGGACTTCCAGGGCACCCCCTTCAGTGGCCCCTCCGCCGCGATGCTCTTCGTGCACGGCCGCAAGGACAACACCGTCACCTACCGGGCCGGACACGCCGTGTTCGCGGCCGTTCCCTGGTCACGCGCACTGCTGTCGATCACCGACGGCGGGCACGTCACGCAGGCCGGCGACTTCGAGGCCACCGCCGCCACCTCGACGGAGTTCCTGCGCTGGGCCCTGTACGGTGACGCCGCCGCCCGCGCGCGCATCCCGGCCGCCGCCCGGACCGGTGACGTCGCCACGGTGGAGACCGACCTCTGAGAGGCACCTTCGGATCTTCCTGGCTAACCTGTTTCGAGTGAGCTCCCCAACGCCTCCCCGCGACCGCAACAAATTCGCCAGCGCCGGATCACTGCTGATCTGCGGGTTGCTGGCCGGCGTGGTGGTCGCCGCCGCCTCGTTCCCCGCCGTCGCCATGTCCGGGCTGGCGGCCAAGGCCGGGTCGGAGACGTTCGCGCAGCTCCCCAGCGAGCTGGAGCAGCAGTCGGCGCCGCAGGTGACCCGGGTGTTCGCGGCGGACAACAAGACCCAGCTCGCGGTCATGTACGACGAGTTCCGCAGCGACGTCCCGCTCAAGGACATCTCGGTCAACATGCAGAACGCGATCGTGTCGGCCGAGGACCACGACTTCTACAAGCACAACGGCGTCGACCTCAAGGGCGTCGCCCGCGCCTTCGTCAACAACAAACAGGGCGGCGACAAGCAGGGCGCCTCGACCCTGACGATGCAGCTGGTCCGGATGACCCTGGCGTACTCGGCGAAGACCCCGCAGGAGGCCGTCGACGCCACCAAGGACACCCCGGAACGCAAGCTGTCGGAGATGAAGTACGCGATCCAGCTCGAGAAGGAGCTGACCAAGCAGCAGGTGCTGGAGCGCTACCTGAACATCGCGCCGTTCGGCAACGGCGCGTACGGGGTCTACGCCGGCAGCCAGGTCTACTTCGGCAAGAAGCCCAAGGACCTCACGGTGGCCGAGGCGGCCCTGCTGGCCGGCATGGTCAAGGCGCCGACGTCGTTCGACCCGACCACCACCACCGGCTACCCGCAGGCCCTGGACCGGCGCAACTACATCATCGACAACATGCGCGACCTGGGCTACCTGACGCCGGCGGACGCCACCAAGGCCAAGACGGTCAAGCTCGGCAAGACCACCAACCGGCCGGGCAACGGCTGCGTGTCGGTCGCGAAGAACAACTGGGGCTTCTTCTGCGACTACTTCTACCGCTGGTGGCTGAGCCAGGAGGCGTTCGGCTCGTCCACCTACGACCGGGAGCGGCAGCTCAAGACCGGCGGCTACCGGATCGTCACGTCGCTGGACGTCAAGGCGCAGAAGGCGGCCCGCAAGGAGATCACCGGGCTGATCAAGGACACGAACCGCAACGCGCTGCTGCTGGCCGGGGTCGAGCCCGGCTCGGGCCGGGTCCGCACGCTGGCCGCGAACCGCAAGTACAAGCTGGACAGCACCACCGACCCGGAGAACCGGATCTCCTCCGACCCGCGCAAGGCGGCGCAGGGCGTCCGCGGCACCTACCCGAACACCACCAACCCGATCATCACCGGCGGCGGCGACATCACCGGCTACCAGGCCGGCTCGGTGTTCAAGATGTTCACCATGGTGGCGGCGCTGGAGAGCGGGCTGGAGCCGAGCTACACGATCAACGCCCAGGCCCGGTACAAGTCCGGCTACATCATCTCGCCGAGCTCCGACGCGGCCTGCCCGGGCACCCACTTCTACTGCCCCGGCAACGCCTCCAAGAGCGAGGTCGGGCCGTTCAACATGTACACCGGCTTCGGCCGCTCGGTGAACACGTACTTCGTGCCGCTGCAGGAGAAGGTCGGCGCCGAGAACGTGGTCGACGTGGCCAAGCGGTTCGGGGTCAAGTTCCGCGCGCAGCAGGACGCGGACCTGGCGAACGACGAGACCTCGGCGAACCAGTGGGGTGCGTTCACCCTGGGCGTGTCGGCGTCGACCCCGCTGGACATCGCGAACGCGTACGCGACGCTGGCCGGCGACGGCATGTACTGCGCGCCCACGCCGATCCAGCAGATCTACACCCAGGACGGCAAGAAGAGCGCCATCGGCCAGCCCAAGTGCAACCGGGCCACCAGCAAGGACGTCGCCCGCAAGGCGCTGGACGCGGCCCGCTGCCCGGTCGGCGACCGGGCCCAGCTCGGCAACTGCGGCGGCGCCACCGAGGCGAACGCGCGCCGGGTGGTCGGCCACCCGGTCTTCGGCAAGACCGGCACCACCGACGACGACAAGACCGCCGCGCTGGTGGTCGGCACCCAGCAGCTGGTGGTGGCCGGCTACCTGGTCAACCCCGACTGGGCCGGGCACACCGACCGGATGTCGCACGGCATCGTGAACCCGGCGGTCTACCGGACGGTGGCCGACTACATGGAGGGCCGCCCGGAGGAGGAGTTCAAGAAGCCCGGCTGACCCGGCGTCACGCCGGCCGGTATTCGACCTCCGGCCGGCCCGGGCCGCCGTAGCGGGAGCTGCGGACGACCCGGCCGCTGTCGGCCAGGTGCTCCAGGTAGCGGCGCGCGGTGACCCGCGAGGTGCCGGTCCGGACCGCGACCTCGGCGGCGGACAGCCCGGCGGGGCCGGTCACCGCCCGGAGCGCGGCCAGCACCAGATCGAGGGTACGGGCGTCCAGCCCCTTGGGCAGCGTGTCCGGCGGGGCGCCGCGCAGCGTGGCCAGCACCCGGTCGATCTCGTGCTGGGCGGCCACCTCGCCGGTGTTGCCCAGCTGGCTGCGGTACCGCGCGTACCGGTCCAGCTTGTCGCGGAACGCCGCGAAGGTGAACGGCTTCAGCAGGTAGTGCGTCACGCCCAGGGCGACCGCGGCGCGGACCATCGCGATGTCCCGCGCCGAGGTCACCGCCAGCACGTCCGTGCCGCTGCCGGCCGCCCGCAGCGCCCGGGCGATCTCCAGGCCGTGCTTGTCCGGCAGGTTCAGGTCGAGCAGGACCAGATCCACCGGTACGGCGCGCAGCGCGGCCATCGCGTCCCGGGCGGTGTGCGCGACCGCGACCACCTCGAACCCGGCGATCCGCTCGGTGTACGCCCGGTGCGCGTCGGCGATCAACGGCTCGTCGTCGACCACGAGCACCCTGATCGCGGTCACGACGGCACCGGGAGCCGGACGGTGAGCACCGCGCCGCCGCCCTCGGCCGGGGTGACCTCGTAGCTCCCGCCGTACCGGTCGGCCACCTGCCGGACCAGGGCGAGCCCGACGCCGTGCCCCGGCCCGGTCTTGGTGGTCCAGCCGCGGCGGAACGCCGCCGCGGCCTGCTCCGGGGTCATCCCCGGGCCGGTGTCGGTGACCCGGACCAGCACCGCGCCGTCCTGCTCGCGGACCAGCACCCGGACCCGGCGCGGCGGCGGCGCGGCCGCCACCGCCTCCAGGGCGTTGTCGACCAGGTTGCCGACCACGGTGAGCAGGTCCCGGCTGGGCAGCGGCTCACCGGTGACCCGCGAACCGGGGTCCACGGTCAGCTCCACACCCCGCTCGCCGGCCTGCGCCGACTTGCCCAGCAGCAGCGCGGCCAGGGCCGGCTCGGCGACCGCGCCGACCACCTGATCGGTGAGCTGCTGGGCCTGGGCCAGCTCGGCGGTGGCCAGCCGGATCGCCTCGTCCGGGCGGCCGAGCTCGATCAGGGTCAGCACGGTGTGCAGCCGGTTGGCGGCCTCGTGCGCCTGGGCCTGCAACGCCTGGGTGAGCCCGCGGACGGAGTCCAGCTCGCCGGTCAGCGCGCGCAGCTCGGTGTGGTCCCGCAGGGTCAGCACGGTGCCCAGGGCGCGCCCGGCGAACCGGGTCTCCCGCTGGCTCGCCACCAGCACCCGGGCGCCGGCCGCCACCGGCTCGTCCACGGTGGTCCGGCGGGAGCTGAGCAGCTCCGCGGCCTCGGCGGGCAGCCCCAGCTCCTCGACCCGGCGGTCCACCGGGGTGTCCTCGGCGATCCCGAGCAGCCGGCGGCCCTCGTCGTTGATCAGCGCCACCCGGCCGTCCCGGTCGACCACCACCAGACCCTCCCGGACGGCGTGCAGCACCGCGTCGTAGTACTCGTACATCCGGGTCATCTCGGCCGGGCCGAGGCCGTGGGTCTGCCGGCGCAGCCGGCGGCTGAGCAGCCAGGCCCCGGCGGCGGCCAGCAGCAGCGCGGCCAGCGTGGCGAGCCCGACCGCCGGTGCCTGGCCCAGCAGCTTGCGGTTGATCGCCTCGGTGGTGATGCCGACCGAGACCAGCGCCACGATCGTGCCGTCGGCGGCCCGGACCGGCACCACGGTCCGCACCGACTCGCCGAGGCTCCCCTTGTACTGCTCCACCACCGTCCCGCCGGCCAGCGCGCCGGCCACCGAGCCGGCGAACCGCTGCCCGATCAGCTCTCGCGCCGGGTGGGTCCAGCGGGTGCGGTCGGGCGCCATCACCACGACGAAGTCGGTCCCGGTGGCGATCCGGGTGGCTTCCGCGTACGGCTGCAGCAGCGCCGTCGGGTCCGGCCCGCGCACCGCGTCGACGACCATGGGGGAGCGGGCGATGGCCTCCGCGACGGCGCTCACCTCCTCCACCGCGGCGTCGTGCGCGTCGCGCCGGGCCAGCAGCACGGCGCCGGTGCCGCCGCCCGCCACGAGCAGCGAGACGACCACCACCTGCAGCGCGAACAGCTGCCCCGCGATACTCCAACGTCTTCTCAAGGCCGTGTTTCCCGTCGAGGTCGGCGCGTTTCGCGATGGTGAACAGAATGAACGCAATGGTGCCCCGAGGGTGAGACCCAGGCCACAGTCTGCGGCATGGAGAGCCAGAGTCCCGCGCCGGCGGTCAAGCGCGACCGCACCCACTACCTGTACCTGGCGGTGATCGTCGCCGTCATCCTCGGCATCGCCGTCGGCTTCCTCGTGCCCGACGTCGCGGTGGAACTGCGCCCGATCGGCACCGGTTTTGTCAACCTCATCAAGATGATGATCAGCCCGGTCATCTTCTGCACGATCGTGCTGGGCGTCGGCTCGGTCCGCCAGGCCGCGAAGGTCGGCAAGGTCGGCGGGCTCGCGCTCGGCTACTTCCTGGCCATGTCGACCGTCGCGCTGGCCATCGGCCTGGTGGTCGGCAACCTGATCCACCCGGGCGCCGGCCTGAACCTGGACGCCTCGGTCGCCGAGGCCGGGCAGAAGGCGGTCGGCGACACCGCGAGCGAGGGCACCGCGGACTTCGTCCTCGGCATCATCCCGACCTCGCTGTTCTCCGCGCTGACCGAGGGCGAGGTGCTCCAGACGCTGCTGGTGGCGCTGCTGATCGGCTTCGCGCTGCAGTCGCTGGGCGCCCGCGGCGAGCCGGTGCTGCGCGCGGTCACCGTGCTGCAGCGGCTGGTCTTCAAGGTGCTCGCCATGATCATGTGGCTGGCCCCGGTCGGCGCGTTCGGCGCGATCGCGGCGGTGGTCGGCGCGACCGGTGTGGACGCGCTCAAGAGCCTCGCCCAGATCATGCTGGGCTTCTACGCCACCTGCGCGATCTTCGTCTTCGTGGTGCTCGGCGCGCTGCTCCTGCTGGTGGCCCGGATCAACATCTTCCAGCTGCTGCGCTACCTGGGCCGGGAGTTCCTGCTGATCGTCTCCACCTCGTCGTCGGAGTCGGCGCTGCCCCGGCTGATCGCCAAGATGGAGCACCTCGGGGTGAGCAAGCCGGTCGTCGGCATCACGGTGCCGACCGGCTACTCGTTCAACCTGGACGGCACGGCGATCTACCTGACCATGGCGTCGCTGTTCGTCGCCCAGGCGGTCGGCGACCCGCTGTCGGTCAGCGAGCAGATCTCGCTGCTGGTCTTCATGATCATCGCCTCCAAGGGCGCCGCCGGGGTCACCGGCGCGGGCCTGGCGACGCTGGCCGGCGGCCTGCAGAGCCACCGCCCGGAACTGCTCGACGGCGTCGGCCTGATCGTCGGCATCGACCGCTTCATGTCCGAGGCCCGGGCCCTGACCAACTTCGCCGGCAACGCGGTCGCCACACTGCTGATCGGCACCTGGACCAGGGAGTTCGACCGGGACCGGGCACTGACCGTGCTGGCCGGCGGGGACCCGTTCGACGAGTCCACGATGCTCGACGAGGACGACGACGAGCCGGCGCCGGCCGTCGCCCCGCCGGCGTCCGCACCGGCCGTGCCCGCGGGTTCGCCCGGCTGAGCGCGCGTCCCCGGCCCCGCCCCCGCGTCCCCGCCCCACGTCCCCAGCCCCGCCCCGCCCCCGCGTCCCCGGCCCCGCCCCGCGTCCCCGGTCCCGCCCCTGCGGTCGGTCCGCCGGGCCCGCGGCCCCGATCCGCCACCCCGTCGCGCCGATCCCGAACTGCCCCGGGCGCGGCGGGGTGGCCCCGGGCGTGTCCGGGCGCGCCGACTCTTCGGCCGGTGGCCATCCGGGCGTTCCGGCGCGGCCATGTACAGACCACGGTCTATCTCTTAGGTTTCCCTCGAGTTCGTCCATAGCGGAACGTGGGGAGCACACATGCCCGGTAGGAGCAGGATCGCGGCCGTACTGTCGGTAGCGCTGGTGTCCATCGGCCTCGCCGCCCCGGCACCCGCCGGTGCGGCGATCGGCCGGGCCGAACTGGCGCTGCGCTGGGCGCCCATCCACTACCAGGACGTCGACGCCACCGGCAGCCACGCGCTCGGCGGCAAGGCGGACTACATCACCAGGGTGAACTTCGACGGCGACTGGAACGGCCGCAACAACTGGGACCGGGCGGCGCAGGCGGACGCCTCCTTCGCGGCGGCGGCGTACTACTCGGTGGCCGAGACCAGCACGCACTGGTACCTGACGTACTTCTTCTTCCACCCCCGGGACTGGGTGGACCACCCGTTCTTCGAGACCGAGCACGAGAACGACGGCGAGGGCGTGCTGCTCGCGGTGCAGAAGGACGGCTCGACCTACGGGGTGCTGCGATCGGCGGTGACGGTGGCGCACACGAGCTTCTACTCGTACACCCCGAGCGGCAGTCCGTGGACGAGCGGGCGCGAGACGGTCGACGGGACCTTGCAGTCGCAGTCGTCGCCGCACGACGAGTTCCAGCACCCGGTGACCGCGCAGGAGGTGCAGGGCCACGGGCTGAAGGCGTACCCGCAGTACACGATCAACGGTGACGGCGTCGTGTACTACCCGTCGACGGCGGGCGAGACGCCGAGCAGCACCAACGACCGCGACGTGCGGTACGAGCTGATCGACGTCTTCGCGGCCGGCGGGCTCTGGGCCCAGCGGGACAACACCGGCCTGTTCGCCAACCTGGGCACCTTCGCGGGCGACACCTCGGGCGGCTGCGGGGTGGGCACGTACTCCTGCGGCACCAACTCGGCGAACGCGCCGTGGGGCTGGGACGACGGCGACGACCTGCCGGGGCGCGGGGAGATCGCCACGGATCCGGCGAAGCTGTCGGCCGAGTACTTCGCGGTGCCGGGGGAACTGGCCCGGTCGTACAGCTACAACCCGTACCGGGCGGAGGCGGCGGACCTGCGCAAGGCGGCCGAGACGGCGCCGCCGGTCACGGACTGACCTGGGTGCCGGCGGCCGGGATCCGTCCCGGCCGCCGGTGGTGGCCGGCCCCGCCGGCAAACTCCCTGATTCCGCCGGGGTGGTGGCAGTGCGCCCGGGCCCGTCATGACATAGAACTTGATGCATGGATTTGACCGAGATCGCGCGAGCGTGGTTCGCCATGTGCCGCACGGGGGACGCCGAACGGCTGGCCGAGCTGGTCACCGACGATTTCGTGGCGCACGGGCCGGGCGGGAGCGGCGACCTGGCCGCCTTCGCCACCTGGCTGCGCTGGTACCCGGCCGCCTTCGCCGGCCAGCAGCCCGTCCTCGAGGACGTCATCCAGAGCGGGGACAAGCTGGTGGTGCGGTACACGATCCGGTCGACGTACCGGGGTGGCTATCTCGACCTGCCGTCCGGCGGGCAGCAGGTCCGGGAGACCGGCATCATCATCTTCCGGGTGGTCGGCGGCAGGATCGCCGAGACCTGGTTCGAGGGCAACGACCTCGAGGTGGCCCAGCAGATCGGCGGCCGGATCATCCCCGCCTGACCAGCTCAGCCGCCCCAGCGGTCGGTGTGCAGCGCCAGGTGCAGCGGCCGGCGCTGCCGCCAGCCGTGCCGTTCCAGATCCGGTACGGCCTCCAGGTGGCTGACCGGGCCCAGGCACAGCCAGGCCACCGGCCGCACGCCGCCGGGGATGCCCAGCAGCTCGCGCAGGAACTCCTCCCGGTAGAACGACACCCAGCCGATGCCCAGCCCCTCCGCGGTGGCCGCCAGCCACAGGTTCTGGATGGCCAGGCACACCGAGTAGAGCCCGGCGTCGGCGATGGCGTGCCGGCCCAGCACCGCGGGGCCGCCGCGGCCGGGGTCGTAGGTGACCACGACCGACAGCGTGGACTCCAGGATCCCGTCGATCTTGATGCCGGCGAACCGGCGGGCCGCCTCGCCGTCCAGGGTGGCGGCGAAGACCTCGCGCTCGGTGTGCACGTGACGGTGGAAGGCCTGCCGCAGCTCCGGGTCGCGGACCAGGATGAAGTCCCACGGCTGGGACAGCCCGACGCTCGGCGCGGCGTGCGCGGCCGTCAGGATCTTCTCGAGCACGGCGGCGCTCACCGGCTCCCCGGTGAACTGGCCGCGGACGTCGCGGCGGCGGCTGATGGTCTCGTACAGGTCGTGGATCATCCCAGGATGTCGTCGAGCCAGGCGTTGCGGAACACGCCCTTGGGGTCGTACCGCTGGACCAGCGCGCGGAAGTCGGCGAAGCGGGGGTAGCGGCTGCGGACCGTGGGCGCGTCCAGGGTGAAGACCTTGCCCCAGTGCGGGCGGGCCGCCAGCGGCGCGAGCTGCTCCTCCAGCGCTGCCACCACGGGCAGCACGGCCGCGGTGTCGGCGATCCAGGTGAAGTGCAGGCCCAGGCTGTCGCGCTGGTAGTTCATGCTCAGCCACAGGTCGTCCGCGGCGACCGTGCGGAGCTCGTTGACCTGCACCACCGCGGCCACTTGCTCCCGCACCCGGGCCACCGCGTCGATGGCCTCCAGCGCCCGGTCGAGCGGGACCATCCACTCCGACTGCAGCTCCGCGCCGGTGCTGGGGGAGAACTCCAGCCGGAAGTGCGGCAGCCGGGCGTGCGACGGGCCCGGCACGCCGAACTGCTCGGTGGCGTTGTCCGCGGCCACGCCCGGCACCGGGTGGCGGGGGCCGTCCGCCGGGCGCGCACCGAAGAAGAGCCCCTCCGGCATCGGCTCGGTGCGCTTGAGCCAGGCGTGGTTGATGTCGGCGCCTGCCCAGTTGGTGAACAGACTGACGCTGTAGCCGGCGCTGAGGATCTCCGGCAGGTGCTGCTCCAGCGACGCCCGGGGCAGGTCGTCGTAGACGTACTGGCGGATCTCGAACGCCGGGACGACGTCCAGGGTGAGCGCGGTGATCACGCCCAGGGCGCCCAGCCCGACCACCGCGCCGGCGAAGTCCTCGTCGCCGCGGCGCAGCGTGACCAGCTCACCGTCGCCGCGGATCAGCTCGATCGCCGCGACCGAGGCGGCCAGGTTGCGGTTGCGCACACCGGAGCCGTGGGTGGCCGTGGTGACCGCGCCGGCGACCGAGATGTGCGGCAGCGACGCCAGGTTGGGCACCGCCAGCCCGGCGGCCTCCAGCGGGCCGACCAGTTCGCCGTACCGGATGCCGCCGTCCACCCGGACGGTCGCGCGGTCCGCGGAGATCTCCACGACGCGCGGCAGGCCGGCGAGGCTGACCAGGTCGCCGGTGGTGTCGGCCATCCGGTTGAAGGAGTGGCCGCTGCCGAGGATCCGCAGCGGCCCGCCCGCCGCGACCAGGTCCTGCAGCTGCGGCAGGCCCGCCGGCCGGTGCAGCCGGCGGGCGCCGAAGGTGATGTTGCCGGCCCAGTTCTTCACCACGTCGCTCACCGGGCCAGCCTAGGCGAATTCGCTCAGGAGTTCGCCACTACCGGTTCCGCCTCGGTGGCCGGGCGCTGCCAGCGGGTGGCCGGCGTCTGCCGGCGGCCGCTGACCGGACGGGGGCCGTCGGCCAGGCGCTTGGCCTCGCCGCGGTTGGGCAGCGCGAGCCGGAAGACCTTGTACCAGGCGGAACCGACCTGGCGGGGCAGCGAGCCGCTGACGTAGGACAGGCCGTACCGCTGGAACAGGTCGCGGATCTGCGGCGCGATCTCCTGGTAGCGGTTGCTCGGCAGGTCCGGGAAGAGGTGGTGCTCGATCTGGTACGACAGGTTGCCGGTCATGATGTGCATCGCCCGGTTGCCGTCGATGTTGGCCGAGCCGAGCATCTGGCGCAGGTACCACTCGCCGCGGGTCTCGCCCTCGATCGAGGAGCGCTCGAAGGTCTCGACGCCCTCCGGGAAGTGACCGCACATGATCACCGAGTGGGTCCAGAGGTTGCGGACCAGGTTGGCGGTGGCGTTGGCGGCGATCGTGGTCAGCCAGGAGCCGGTCAGCGCGGACAGCAGCGGGTGCACGCCGTAGTCCTTCAGCACCTGCTTGCCGATCTTGCGGCGGACCTGCTTGAGCCGCTCCTTGAACTGCGGCGACTGGCGGCGCTTCCTGGTCTTGAGGTTCTTTCCGAGCTCCAGGTCGTACGCGGCGATGCCGTACTCGAAGAAGCAGGCGTTGACGAAGTTGTAGAGCGGCTGGCCCAGGTGGATCGGGCTCCAGCGCTGCTGCTCGTCGACCCGCATGATGCCGTAGCCCAGGTCGTTGTCCTTGCCGATCACGTTGGTGTACGTGTGGTGCAGCTCGTTGTGCGAGTGCTTCCACTGCTCCGACGGCGAGGCGTTGTCCCACTCCCAGGTGGTCGAGTGGATCTTCGGGTCACGCATCCAGTCCCACTGGCCGTGCATGACGTTGTGCCCGATCTCCATGTTCTCGAGGATCTTGGCGATCGAGAGGCCGGCGGTGCCCAGCAGCCAGGCCGGCGGGAAGATCGAGACGAGCAGCACCGCGCGGCTGGCGAGCTCGAGCCGGCGCTGCGTGGTGATCACCTTGCGGATGTACCGGGCGTCGCTCTCACCGCGGCTCGCCACGATCTTGTCGCGGAGCTCGTCCAGCTCGCGGCCGATGGCCTCGATGTCCTCGGCGGTCAGGTGCGCGATCGGGTTCACGGGCTTGCGCTGCAAAGTGGTCACGGCAGTCCTCAGGATCGTCTTCGTCAGGGAGTCAGTGGTCGAGGTGGCAGTTGCCGGCGGCGGCCGAGATGCAGGTCTGCACCAGGACGTTGTCGCCTTCGACGGCGGTGGTGACGGAGCCGTCGCGCAGGTCGCGGACGGCGCCCTCGGTCATCGGCAGCACGCAGCTGAAGCAGATGCCCATCCGGCAGCCGGACGGCATGAGCACGCCCGCCGCCTCGCCGGCCTCCAGCAGCGGGGTGCTGCCGCCGGCGTCGACGACGGTGCCGGTGCGGCCGAACGTGACCTTGCCGCCGTCGCCGGTGGCGATGACCTTCGGCCGGAAGCGCTCGACGTGCAGGTTCTGCGGCAGGCCCACCTCGTCCCAGTGGGCGCCCAGCTCGTCGAGCATCGCGTTGGGCCCGCAGGCCCAGGTCTGCCGCTCGGCCAGGTCCGGCACCAGGGTGGCCAGCTCGGCCGGGGTGATCCGGCCGTCGGCGCGGGTGTGCCGCTCGATCAGCCGGAGCCGGCCGGCCGCGGCCAGCGTGCGCAGCTCGTCGCCGAACACGACGGCCTCGCGCTCGGGCGCCGAGTGCACCAGCACGACGTCCCCGAGCTCGTGCAGGGCGCTGCGCAGGATGCCCATGACCGGGGTGATGCCGCTGCCGGCGGTCACGAACAGGACCTTCTCCGGCCGGGCGGCCGGCAGTGTGAAGTCGCCGGCGGGCTGGTCCAGGTTGACCAGCATGCCGCGCCGGGCGTGCCGGATCAGGTGGTTGCTGACCGCGCCGTCCTCGACCGCGTTGACGGTCACCGACAGCCGGCCGGGTGCGCTGGTCACCGAGTACGCGCGCCACAGCCGGACGCCGTCGACGTCGACGCCGATCCGGACGTACTGGCCGGGCTGGTGCGGGCGGAAGCCGCGACCGGGCCGGAGCACCAGGGTCACGGCGTCGCGGGTCTCGGGCCGGACCTCCTCGATCCGGGCGCGCAGGACGTTCGCGTTGCGTAACGGCGCGACAACGTCGAGGTAGTCGGCCGGCACCACCGGGGTGGTGAGAAGCTCCACGACCCGCCAGGCACGCGAGCGCAGGGTGTGAGTTACCGCCATGGGACAAGCCTGCGTCCCACGCGGCACTTCTGCCTGACCTGGTCAAGGGAATTTCGGCGCGGGTTATTGTTCGTAGCGAACAAAAGGAGGTCGAAGTGAGTGATGTGCAGGACTTCCGGCTGTCCGGGGAGGCGGTCGCGCCGCTTCGCCACGCGCTGCCGGGGGTGGCCGCCCAGACGGTCGAGGCGATCACCGCGGGGGTGCCGGCGTACGCCGAGGCCTTCGCCGGCCCGCTCGGCCCGCAGATCGAGAAGGCGGTCCGGGCCGCGCTGGCCACCTTCCTCAACCTGGTGTCCCGCTCGTCCACCCGGGGCCGCGAGTCGCCGCTGCACCAGGCGCTGGAGGCCGCGTACGCGCTGGGCCGGGGCGAGGCGCGCAACGGGCGCAGCCTGGACGCGCTGCTGGCGGCGTACCGGCTCGGCGCCCGGGTGGCGTGGCGGGAGCTGGCGGCGATCAGCGTGCGGGCCGGGCAGGACTCCGCGACGATCGCGCACTTCGCCGAGCTGGTGTTCGCGTACATCGACGAGCTCTCCGCGGCCAGCGTGGCCGGGCACGCCGACGAGCTGGCCAGCTCCGGCCGGGTCCGCCGCCGGCACCTGGAGCGGCTCGCCCAGGCGCTGCTGGCCGGCGAGCCCGCGCACGTGGTCACCGCGGCGGCCGAGCGGGCGGAATGGGTGCCGCCGCAGACGCTCACCGCGGTGCTGGTGCCCGAGCCGTTCGCCCGGGCCGTGCTCGACCTGCTGGACGCCCGCACGCTCCAGGTCGCCGAGGCCGGCCCGGACGAGACCTCGGTGCTGCTGGTCCCGGACGCCCAGGGCCCGTCCCGGATCCACCTGATGCGGCTGCTCGCCGGGCGCGGCGCGGTCGTCGGCCCGGTCCGGCCCTGGCTGCAGGCCCGCGACTCGCTGGCCCGGGCGGTCCGCACCTCCCGGTTCGCGCCGAGCACCGGCGGCGCGGTGGTCGACACCGAGGACCACCTGGTCCGGCTCGTGGTCACCGCGGACCCGCAGGCCCTGGCCGACCTGCGGGCCCGGGTGCTGGCGCCGCTGGCCGACGAGAAGGGCCCGAACGCGGCCAAGCTGATCGAGACGCTGCGCGGCTGGCTGCTGCACCACGGCCGCCGCGACGAGGTCGCGGCGGCGCTCTTCGTGCACCCGCAGACCGTGCGCTACCGGATGACCCGGCTCCGCGACCTGTACGGCGACCGCCTGCGCGACCCCCAGTGGCTGCTCCAGCTGACCGTCGCGCTGGCCACCGACCCGGCCTGAGTCGACGCGTCCCCGCCCGTCCCCGAACGCGTGACGACCGTGGCCCGCCTCGGTGTGGCGTGCCTATGGTCAGCGCGGGGAGCCGAGCAGACGGGGGCGTGCCGTTGTACGACGACGATGCTGTGCGGACCGGCGAGGACGTGGTCCGGGAGGTGCTGGCGGCGCTGGCGCCCGGCGAGCTGCCGGAGGTGGCGACGGTGCTGGAGGCGTACCGGATCGCGCCGTGGACCTTGACGGGCGTGCCGGCGGGGCTGCGCGCCCGGTGGGCGCCGTTCGTGCTGGGCTTCGTCGCGGAGACGGTGGTGACGCTGGCGGCGGGGGAGCCCGCGGCCCGGCCGGTGCCGACCGGGCGGGGGCGGTTCGCCGCACTGCTGGATCTGTGGCGGCGCCCGCGCACGGACGAGCTGGCGCAGGTGCCGGACACGCCGGTGCCGGCCTTCGACCAGCATCAGTTGCGCGCGGTGTGGGCGGCAGCGGCGACCGCGGCGAACGCGCACGGGTATTCGCCGGGGGACCGGGAGGCTTTCGCCGCGGCGGTGGTCGGGGCGCTCGCGGCCGGCCACGTGCCCCGGCCCCGATGGTCCCCGGACGCTGCCTGAGCGGGTCCGGGTCTTCTGGGCGCGGCCCGAGTGGTCGGGGTCGTCTGGGCGCGGCCCGAGTGGTCGGGGTCTTCTGGGTGCGGCCCGGGCGGTCGGGGTCTTCCGGGCGCGGCCCGGGTGGTCCGGCTTTTCGGGGCGCGGCTCGGCCGGTCCGGCTTTTCGGGGCGCGGCTTGGCCGGTCCGGCTTTTCGGGGCGCGGCCCGATCCGGTCCGGGTGCTTATTGCGCGTCGCCCACCACGCGGTCGCGGCCGGCGTGTTTGGCGGCGTACAGGTGGCGGTCGGCTCGGGAGAGCAGCATCGCGGGCGTCACCTGGCCGTCCGCCGTGACCGTCACGCCGATGCTGGCGGTGACCGGCAGCGTGCCGGTGACCGGGCTCCAGTCGTGCCCGCGGATCCGCGCGGCCAGCTCCTCGCAGCGCCGCACCGCCGCGCCGAGCCCGGTGCCCGGCAGCGCCAGCAGGAACTCCTCGCCGCCCAGCCGGGCCGCGAACGCCGGGTCGGCCACCGCCTCGGTCAGCAGCCGGCCAACCTGGCGCAGCACCAGGTCGCCGGCGTCGTGCGAGAGCGTGTCGTTGATCCGCTTGAAGTGGTCCAGGTCGACGATCGCCGCCGCCAGCGGACGGCCGCCGGCCACCGCCTCGCCGAGCAGCGCGGGCAGCCGCTCGTCGGCGTAGCGGCGGTTGTACAGCCCGGTCAGCGCGTCCCGGTGGGCCAGCTCGCGGAAGTGCTCGCCGACCCGGCGGGCCTCGGTCGCCTCGAACACCGCCTGCAGGGTCCGGGCCTGCGCGTCACGCTGCGCCGACTGCAGCTCGGCGAAGTACCGGTGGTACGCCACGTGCGCGTCGTACGCCTCGCGGTGCAGGTCCATCGCGGCGTACAGCACGGCCTGCTGTTCGAGCATCGCGGCCTGGGTGGCCCGCAGCCCGCGGTCCCGGGCCAGCCGGCGGGCGGCGTCCAGGTCGGCCTGCGCGGCGCCGAACTGCCCGGCCAGCCGGTGCGCCTCGCCGAGGGTCAGCATCGCCTCGGGCAGCGCCGCGCTGGTGCTGTGCCGGAACTCCGGGTCCTGGGTGAGCGGGCGCAGGATCTCCTCGACCGCCGCGTGGTCACCGGCGGCGAGCCGGACCCGGGCCATCGTGATGAGCTGCGGGCCGTCCAGCGCGATTCCGCTGGCGGCGTGCACCTCGGCCATCCGGGCCACCGCCCGGGCTGCGGTGGCCGGGTCGCCCTCCTGGGTGGCCAGGTTCGCCAGGTTGCCGAGGATCATCAGCATCTGCTGGTGGTCGCCCATCGCGGCGGCCAGGTCCAGGGCCTCGCGGTAGCGCCGCGCGGCGTCGCCGGGGGAGCCGCTCTCGCCGAGCACCACGGCCAGCGTCATCAGGTGCCGCACCCGGACTGCCGCCGGGTCGTGGTCACCGAGGTGGGCGACCGCCTGCACCGCGTTGCCGAGGGCCCCGGCCAGGTCACCGATGTAGTAGTGGAAGTGGGTCAGCGTGCGGTGGCTGCAGGCCAGCACGTACGCGTCCCCGCGCTCCAGCGCCCACGCGTTCACCTGCTGGGCGAGGGTGCCACCCTCGGCCGTACGCCCCTCGCGCAGCGCCGCGTCGGCCCGGATCAGCCGCGCGCGCATGACGGTCCGCTCGTCGCCGTCGCGTTCCAGCGGCGCGGCCGCGGCGGCCGTGGCCCGGAACTCGGTCACCGGCCGCAGCTCCAGCTCCGCGACCTCGATGCTCACAAAACGCAATCTAGTGGTCACAGGTCTCGCTCGGGGCGCGAACCGGAGCGTCCGGGTTTCACCGTGGTCACGGTGGGAACAGCCGCCGCGTGGATGACAGGTATCAATTGCGGGAACGGCTCGGCGCGGGCGGCATGTCGGAGGTGTGGCGGGCCCACGACCAGGTGCTCGGCCGCGACGTGGCGGTCAAGGTGCTCGCCGCGTACGCCACCGCCGACCCGGCCCGCCCGGCCCGGATCCGCCTGGAGGCGCGCGCCGCGGCCGGCCTGCGCCACCCGCACATCGTCGAGGTCTACGACTACGGCGAGGCCGTCGACGCGTCCGGTCAGGCCCGCCCGTACGTGGTGATGGAGCTGGTCGAAGGCACCACGCTGGACGACCTGCTGCTCTCCCGGACCCTGCCCTGGCAGGCCGCCACCCGGATCGGCGCCCAGGTGGCGTCGGCGCTGGCGGCGGCGCACGCCCGCGGCGTGGTGCACCGCGACGTCAAACCCGGCAACGTGATGGTCACCCCGGACGGCGTGAAGCTGGTCGACTTCGGCATCTCCGCGGCGGCCGGCGCCGTCGACGAGGCGGACGGCGAGGTCCTGGGCACCCCGGCCTACCTGGCCCCGGAACGCCTGGACGGCGGCCCGGTCCGGGTCGCAACCGACGTGTACGCGCTGGGCCTGCTGCTCTACCGCGCGCTGGCGGGCCGGCTGCCCTGGACCGCCTCGACGGTGACGGAAATGGTCGGCAACCACCTGTACACGGAACCAGCCCCGCTGCCCCGCATCGCCGGCCTGCCGCCCAAGGTGGCCGACGTGTGCCGCCGAGCGCTGGCAAAACGCCCGGAAGACCGCCCAACCGCGGCGGAGGCGGCCCGCATCCTCGGCGCGGCGGTCGGCCTGCCGGCCCCGGAACCCCTGACGCTGCCGACCGCGGCCGCGACCGCGCAAGCCCCGACGGTGACGATCCGATCGCTGAGGCCCCGGCGGTCCCGCCGCCCGGCGATGCTGGTGGCGGCGGTGACGATGCTGGCGATGATGTCGTCGTTCACCTGGTGGCCGTCCGGAGCGCCGAACGCGGTCCGCGCGGAGGCGGCGACGGTCCCGTCAACGCCGGCACCGTCCACCACCACACCGACAGCGGCCCCGCCGGCCCCGCCGGCCCCGCCGGCCCCGCCGGCTGCCGATCCGGTCGCGCGGCCGGTCGCCCGGAAGGCCTCGTCGGTGACCGTTGCCAGGCCCCTGCCGAAGACAAAGACGAAAGCCAAGGCCGAGGTCAAGGCACCGAAGAAGGCGAAGGCGCCGAAGTCCAAGGGAAAGCACAAAGGCAAGGGCTGATCGTCCGGCCGCCCGGGTGTGTTCAGGTGGGCTCGCTGTGCTTCCGGTCGTCCTGTGGCCGGCAGCTCGCCTCGGCGCAGGCTGTCCGTTTCCGCGTCACTCACGCCGGGCGTCATCCTGGAAGTGACCGCCGAAGCGTTTCTTGCCGGCTGCTGCATGGCGATGAGAGCGCCGCGGCCGGGGCGCCGGGACATGGGCGCCGTCCCCCAAAATGCATTTTCAAGGACCGTCGGGCGAATGGTCTCCGGCGTGCGACGGTTACCATTCTGATAGGTGGAGACCGTCCGCGATTCTGCAGGACTTCTGGGCTGACGTCGGACGATTCGCTCGTTCGCGCGCCAATTCTTCGTCGGGTCGGGGTGTTGTTCGCGAGGGACACGGGCCGGCCGTACTCGGGGCGGCGTTGCTGGTGACGGGCGGGTTTTCGCCGCTGGTGGGTGGGCAGGGGTGGGAGCCGGCGGTTGGCGTCGGTGGCGTTGCGTCGGATGCGGGTGGTGGCCGGTGCGGGCTGCCGGGTTCGATCCGCGCGAGCCGGCGCATGCGGCGCGGGCCGGACTCGGCCGGTCTCTGACGCCGGGCGTGAGGTCGGACGTGACGCCGGTCCCGGAATCGGGAGGGTTGCTGGTCCTGACGTTGGTCCTGACGTTGGCCCCGACGCCGGCCCTGGGGCTGGTCCCGGCGCTGGGCGTGATGCCAGTCCCGACGCCGGCCCCGGCGCTGGGCGTGATGCCGGTCCGGGCGCTGGGCGTGATGCCGGTCCGGGCGCTGGGCGTGATGCCGGTCCGGGCGCTGGGCGTGATGCCGGTCCGGGCGCTGGGCGTGCCACTGGTTCGGGTATCGGGCAGGGTGCTGGTCGTGATATCGGATGGTTTGCCGCTCCCGGTGCTGGTCGCGATGGCGGGTGCGGTGCCGGTCCGGCCCCCGGGCTGCGGTGCTGGTCCTGACTCCGGTTGGGTTGCTGGTCCCAGTGCTTGGCGCGGTCCTGGTCGTGGTGCCGGACAAGGTGCCGGTCCCGGCGCTGGCCGTGGTCCCGGGCGTGATTCCGGAACTGGTCCCGGTGCCCGGCGCGGTGTGGTTTCCGGTCTCGGGGGCGGTGCTGTGCGCGACGCCGGTCCTGATGGCGGGCGTGCTGCCGCTCCTGGCGCTGGCCGCGGTGGAGGTCGTGACGGCTGCTGTGCTTCCGGACCCGGCGTCGGCCGCGGTGCGGGTCCTGATGCCGGGTGGATTGCTGCTCCCGACGCTGGGCGCGACGTCGGCCCCGACACGGGGAGGCGTCGTCGCGGACCGGTCAGTGGCGCGGCGCTGCCCGCGTCCGCCGGGCGGGATGCAGGGCCGGATGTCGGGCGGGATGCAGGGCCGGATGTCGGGCGGGATGCAGGGCCGGATGTCGGGCGGGATGCAGGGCCGGATGTCGGGCGGGATGCAGGGCCCGATGCCGGGCAGGTCGCTGGTCCTGGTCTCGGGGCCTGCGATGGTCCAGGCGCCGGGCGCGGCGTCCGGCGGGAACCGGCTTGCCTGCCCGCCGGTGCCGCAGGCCCACCCGGCGTGCGATCCGCGGCGCCCGCCTGCCGCTCCCTCTCCCGCACGCGGCGCAGGCGCTCGGCGTGGCGGCGCGCCAAGCCCCAGTCCCGGTGACGCTGATGCGTGCGCCGGAACTCCTCCCGCGCCGCCGAGTAATTGCGCGACGCGGTCCGATCGCGCATAGCCGCCACCTCGGCCGTGGTGAAAAGTTGGAGCTGCCGCATGGACCAATTATCCCGCCCCCGACTGACATTTTCGACCCCGATCCGCGTTCGATCATGCCATTCTGGCGACGCCGTGAGAATGTGCTGCCCCGGTCACCGGAAGAGCAAGGCGGCAACAATTTGGATTCAATCCATGAGCCATCATCATCCCCGGTAGGTCGGGTTCTCGACGTGGTGTCGGACGAGGATGGTTTGCATGATCGGGGTCGCTCGGTGCGGGCTGCAGCGCAGCGGTGGCCTTTGAACGGTGTCCGGATGCTGCCGCGGGCGCCTTGGTAGGCCCTTGTCGGCGAACGTCATCTCAGGGGTGTCGATGATGGCGTGGGTGCGGGCCGGCGCCGGGCAGGGCAGCCGGCCAGGCGGGTCCGGGTGTCACCGTTGCGCCGGCGGCCGGCCCGGGCTGCGAGCGCCGCCGTCGGGATCGCCGCTGGTGGCGGCGGGCTCGGATGAGGCCAGCACGGTGGCCCGCCGTTCCGCTCGACCGGGCCCGACCGGCGAGGTGGTTCAGGCTGCGGGTGACCATCGGGATCGCGGCGGGGCATGGTGGAGCGGACGTGGAAGGCGCGCGCCGCGAGCTCACCAACAGCGGCACTCCCGCCGGTACTCCTGGGGGCTCACCCCGCGCTCCCGCTTGAAAGCCGCACTCAAAGCGAACGAGCTCCCATACCCCACCCGCCGAGCCACCGCCCCGATCGTCAGCTCCTCCTCGCGCAGCAGGTCCGCCGCCAGCGCCAGCCGCCACCCCGTCAGGTAGCTCATCGGCGGTTCGCCGACCAGCTCGGTGAAGCGCCGGGCCAGTGCCGACCGGGACACCCCGCACCGGGCCGCCAGGCTCGCCACCGTCCACTGCTGGTCCGGCTCCTCGTGCAGCAGGTGCAGCGCCGGGCCCACCACCGGGTCCGTGCGGGCGCGGTACCAGGCCGGCGCCCCGGAGGCCGGGTCGGCCAGCCAGCCTCGCAGCACCGCCACCAGCAGCAGGTCCAGGATCCGGTCCAGCACCAGTTCCTGGCCCGGTTCCGGGCGGGCGATCTCGGCGGCGAGCAGGTTCACCGGGCCGGTCTCGCCCGGGCGGACCAGCAGCGGTGGCAGTGCCGTGAGCAGCCGCCGGCTCACCTCGCTGTGCAGCTGGTACGTGCCGGTGAGCAGCAGGGTGCCGCCGTCCGGGCCGTCGCCCCAGGTGCGGCCGGCCCGGTCCATCCGTGTTGTGCGGTCCGGGCCGGTCAGCGTCGTGCAGGTCTCGCCGGGGCCGATCAGGGTCTGCCAGGGGGTTCCGGGGTCGTCGGCGACCGTGTAGTGGCCCGGGCCGCGGATCAGCGCCACGTCGTGCGGGTGCAGTTCCACCGGGTCGGCCCCGTCGGGCAGGACCCAGGCGACGCCGTGCACCAGTGTCAGCACCGTCAGCGGCGCTTCGTCCTCGATCCGCAGCGCGTACGGCGGTGCCAGCAGCGACCGCAGCAGGAAGGCCCCCCGCGCCCGCGGCCCGTCCAGCAGCCCGGTCAGCGAGTCCACGCGGTCACCGTAGCGCCACGTCCCAGACGCCGGTGGCGGCCGCCGCGCGGGCGTAGTCGGCGAAGTCCCGGGGTGGGCGGCCGAGGGCGCGCTGCACGCCGTCGGTCAGGTGGGCGTTGCGGCCGTCGGTGACCAGGTGGAACAGGTCGCCGAGGTCCTCGGGCATGCCGTGCTCGCGCAGCACCGCGGTGAACTCGGCCGGCCGCAGCGGCACGAAGCCGATCGGGCGGCCGCAGGCCGCGCCGATCTCCGCGGCCGCCTCGGCGAAGGTGAGCAGCCGAGGGCCGGTCAGCTCGTACGTCTGCCCGGCGTGCCGTTCGTCGGTGAGCGCCGCCACCGCCACCTCGGCGATGTCGTCGGCGTCGGTGAACGGCTCGGCGGCCTCGCCCACCGGCAGTGCCAGTTCGCCGGCCAGCACCGCGTCCAGCAGGAAGCCCTCGCTGAAGTTCTGGTTGAACCAGCTGGGCCGCACCACCGTCCAGGACAGACCGGAGCGGCGGACGGTCTCCTCGCTGGCCAGCGCCCGGGGCTCGCCGCGGCCGGAGAGCAGGACCAGCCGGCGCACGCCGCGGGCGCCCGCCCGCGCCACGAACGCGGCGATCGTCTCCGCCGCGCCGGGCAGCGCCAGGTCGGGGTAGTAGCTGAGGTAGACCGCGTCGACGCCGGCCAGCGCGGCGTCCCAGGTCCGCGGGTCGGTCCAGGCGAACGGTGGCCGCGCCGCGCGGGAGCCGGCCCGGACGGGCAGGCCGCGGCGGGTGAGCAGGGAAACGATCCGGCGGCCGGTCTTGCCGGTGCCGCCGAGCACCAGAGTGGTCATGGGTCGAGTCAACCGCCGGGCGGCGGGACGGGCCATGGTCCGGAGGCGCGCGTCCATACGCGAGCGTCCACGAGACTCGGCCGACTTTCGTACGGTGCACAAAAAAGTTTTCGTCGACAATGGAGAACTTTCTTCATATCGAGCCTTTCCTTTGTCCGGGAGCCTGGGTTAGCGTCGCTTCACGTAACACAGGTGACACATGGTGTTATCGGAGGGGATGCCGTCATGCGCACGGGAATCTGGTTGATCGGTGCGCGCGGCTCCGTCGCCGTGACCGCCGTGGTCGGCGCCCTCGCGCTGCGGGCCCGCCTGGTGGAGCCCACCGGCTGTGTCACCGAGCTGCCCCAGCTGCGCAGCCCGGCCCTGCCCGGCTGGGGCGAACTGGTCTTCGGCGGCCACGACATCGTCACCACCCCGGTGCTCAAGAAGGCCGACGCCCTCGCCGCCGCCGGGGTGGTGCCCGGCCGGCTGGTCGCGGCGCTGGCCGGCGAGCTGACCGCCGTCGAGGCCGACCTGCGGCCGCTGCCCGGCGCGGACACCCAGGCCGGCACCGCCGAACGGATCGCCGCCGACCTGCGCGAGTTCCGCACCCGGCACGCGCTGGACGAGATCGTGGTCGTCAACGTGTCCACCACCGAGCCGCTGGCCGCCGCGCACCCCGCGCACGCCGGGCTGGCCGCGCTGACCTCGGCGCTGCGCGGGCCCGAGCCGGTGCTCCCGCCCAGCGCGCTCGCGGCTTACGCGGCCTTCACCGCCGGGTGCGCGTTCATCGACTTCACCCCGTCCACCGGCGCCCGGCTGCCCGCGCTGGACGGGCTGGCGCTGCGTGAGGGGCTGCCGTACGCGGGCAACGACGGCAAGACCGGCGAGACGCTGGTCAAGTCGGTGCTGGCGCCGATGTTCGCGCTGCGCAACCTGCGGGTGCGCAGCTGGTCCGGGATCAACCTGCTGGGCGGCGGCGACGGCGCCAACCTGGCCGACCCGGCCGCCAACGCCGCCAAGGTGGCCAGCAAGCAGCGGGTGCTCGGCGACGCCCTCGGTTACCGGCCGGAGGGCACCAGCCGGATCGACTACGTGGCCGAGATCGGCGACTTCAAGACCGCCTGGGACCTGATCACCTTCGACGGTTTCCTCGGCACCGGGATGCGGATGGAGTTCACCTGGCACGGCTGCGACTCCGCGCTCGCCGCCCCGCTGGTGCTCGACCTGGCCCGGCTCACCGCCGCCGCGCACCGCGCCGGGCGCGCCGGTCCGCTGGGCGAGCTCGGCTTCTTCTTCAAGGACCCGCTCGGCGCCGGCCCGTCCGCGCTGGCCGAGCAGTGGGCGACCCTCGCCGCGTTCACGGCGGGACTGGACGCGGCGCGGTGAAGGCTCCGCTGCGTACCGTCGTCGAGCTGGTCCGGGCGCCCGCCGCGCTGTCCGTGCCCGGCGACGTGATCGCCGGGGCGGCCGCGGCCGGCACGCTCGGCCGCGGCACCGCCGGGCTGGCCGGCGCCTCGGTCTGCTTCTACTGGGCCGGGATGGCCGCCAACGACTGGGCCGATCGCGAGCTCGACGCGGTGGAACGCCCCGAGCGGCCGATCCCGTCCGGCCGGATCTCCGCGCCCGCGGCGCTGGGTCTCGCCGCCGGGCTCACCGCGACCGGGCTGGCCCTGGCCGCCCGGGCCGGGGGAGCGCGGGCCCTGGCCGTCGCGGTGCCGCTGGCCGCCGCGGTCTGGGCCTACGACCTGCGGGCCAAGAACACCGCGGCCGGGCCGGCCGGCATGGCCCTGTGCCGCGGCCTCGACGTGCTGCTCGGGGCAACCCCGGGCGATCCGGTACGAGCCGTGCCGGCCGCCCTGGTCGTCGCCGCCCACACGTACACGGTCACCGAGCTGTCCCGCCGCGAGGTCGCCGGCAGCAGCACCGCCGCCCTGCCCGCGGCGACCCTGGCGGCCACCGCCGGGCTGGCCGGCGCGGTCGCGGCCCGCGGCACCCCGGCCACCGCGATGCTCGCCGGCGAATACCTGACCAGCTACGGCCGCGCCCAGGCCCGGCTGTTCACCGACCCGGCACCGTCCACTGTGCGCGGCGCCGTCGGCGCGGGCATCACGGCCCTGCCCGCGCTCCAGGGCGCGCTCACCGCACGCGCCGGCCGCGCCTGGCTCGGCGTCGCCGTCGCGGCCGCTGCCCCGCTCGGTCGGCTGCTCGCCCGCAAGGTGTCACCGACATGACCGGCCACATCGGACAACACCGCGATCTCCGCCCGCATCGCGTCGCCGGCGGGCGGGCAGCCCCGGCGGAGGTGAGTGCGGCATGAGCGCGCTGCGGTTCGGCTACGGCACCAACGGATTCGCCAACCACCGGCTGAGCGACGCGCTGGAGGTCATCGCCGGGCTGGGCTACGAAGGCGTCGCGCTCACCCTGGACACCGACCACCTCGACCCGTTCGCGCCGGATCTGGCCCGCCGGGTCGCCCGCACCGCCGACCAGCTCCGCGACCTCGGGCTCGCGGTCGTCATCGAGACCGGCGCCCGCTACCTGCTCGACCCCTGGCGCAAGCACGCGCCCACCCTGCTGCACGACGACCGCAAGCTGCGCCTGGACTTCCTGCGGCGCGCGGTCGCGGTCGGGTCCGACCTGGGTGCCGAGGCGGTCTCGTGCTGGGCCGGGGTACGCCCGGACGACGTCGACGAGCGCACCGCCTGGCAGCGCCTGGTCGCGGGCTGCGCGGAGATCACCGAGGCGGCCACCGCCGCCGGCGTCCCGCTGGGCTTCGAACCCGAGCCCGGCATGCTCGTCGCCGACCTCGCGGACTGGCGCCGCCTGCACGCCGAGCTGGGCGCCCCGGCGATGTTCGGCCTGACCCTCGACATCGGACACTGCCGGTGCCTGGAGCCGCTGCCGGTGCCGGAGTGCGTGGCCGCCGTGGCCGGGCACCTGGTGAACGTGCAGATCGACGACATGCGCCGGGGCGTGCACGAGCACCTCGAGTTCGGCGCCGGCGAGATCGACTTCCCGCCGGTGCTGCGGGCCCTGCGCGACGGCGGCTACCGCGGGCTGGTCGCGGTCGAGCTGCCCCGGCACTCGCACGCCGCCCCGGCCGTCGCGCGTGAGTCGCTGGCGTTCCTGCGGGCGGCCGGCGAGGAGGGACGATGACACTTGACGACCTGCGGGCCGCGCTCAGCGCCGTACCGGGACGGGCCTGGCTGGATGACGCCCTGGTCCGGGTCCGCACCGACCCGGACGCCGCCGGGCCGTTGTTCGCCCGTGCCGAGCGCAAGCTCGGGCGCGAGCCGCTCGCCGGCGGCGGCGCCTGGACGGCCGGGCGGGCCGGACGGGCGCTGCTCCTGGCCGCACTGGCCGATCCCGACCGGGTCGTGACCCTGTACCAGCAGGGTGACGCCGCCGAACGGCTGGCCGTGCTCGCCGCGCTGCCGCTGCTGGAGCTCGGCGACGCCGGCGTGCCGCTGCTGCACGACGCGTTGCGCACCAACGACACCCGGCTGGTCGCCGCCGCGCTCGGCCCGTACGCCGCGCACCTGGACGCCGCGACCTGGCGCCAGGGCGTGGTCAAGTGCGTGTTCATGGGCATTGCGCTGAGCGCCGTCGACCGGCTCGACGACCGGGCCGACCAGCAGCTGGCCGAGATGCTCGGCGCGCTGGCCACCGAACGTGCCGCCGCCGGCCGGCGCCTGCCGGACGACGCGCTGGCCCTGCTCAACCGGCTGACCGTCGCGAACACCTCGAGGAAGCAGGCGTGATGCGCATCTTCGACCCGCACATCCACATGACCTCCCGCACCACCGACGACTACCGGGCGATGGCGGCGCACGGTGTGCAGGCCGTGGTGGAGCCGGCGTTCTGGCTCGGGCAGCCGCGCACCAACCCGGGCTCGTTCGCCGACTACTTCGACTCGCTGATCGGCTGGGAGCCGTACCGGGCGGCGCAGTTCGGCATCCGGCACCACGCGACGCTGGCGCTGAATCCCAAGGAGGCCAACGATCCACGCTGCCGGGGCGTGCTCGACCTGCTGCCACGCTACCTGGACAAGGACGGGGTGGTGGCGGTCGGCGAGATCGGCTACGACTCGATGACCCCGGCCGAGGACGAGGCGTTCGCGCTCCAGCTGGGACTCGCGATCGAATACGAGCTTCCCGCGCTCGTGCACACCCCGCACCGGGACAAGGCCGCCGGCACCAAACGCACCCTGGACGTGGTGGCCGAGTCCGGCATCGAGCCGGGCCGGGTCGCGGTCGACCACCTCAACGAGGTCACCGTCGGGCTGGTCCGCGACTCCGGCTGCTGGATGGGGTTCTCCATCTACCCGGAGACCAAGATGTCGCCGCCCCGGATGGTCGAGATCATCAAGGCGTACGGCACCGAGCGGATCCTGGTGAACTCGGCCGCCGACTGGGGCCACTCCGACCCGCTGCTGACCGTGGCGACCGGCCGGGCTCTGCTGGAAGCCGGGTTCACCGCCGACGACGTGGACCGGGTGCTGTGGCGCAACCCGGTCGAGTTCTACGGCCAGTCCGGGCGCCTGGACCTGTCCGCCACGACGCCGGGCGACACCTTCGCGGGCAGCTCGATCGCGCGGGGAGGCAGCTGATGCGCTTCCGGCACCCCGACGGCCGGCTCGTGCACCTGTCGTACTGCACCAACGTGCACGCCGCCGAGGACTTCGCCGGGATCCTGGCCCAGCTGGACACCTACGCGGTGCCGATCCGGGAACGGCTGGGCGCGGACGTGCTCGGCCTCGGGCTGTGGCTCGCCGCGCCGGTGGCGGCCGGGCTGGCCGGTGACGTCGCCGGCCGGCAGCGGCTGCGCCGGGAGCTCGACGCGCGCGGGCTGGAGGTGGTCACCCTCAACGGGTTCCCGTACCAGGCGTTCCAGGCGCCGGTGGTCAAGCACGCCGTCTACCAGCCGGACTGGTCCACCCCGCAGCGGCTCGCGTACACCCTGGACCTGGCCCGGGTGCTGACCGACCTGCTGCCGGCCGACGCCGCCCACGGCTCGATCTCCACGCTCCCGCTGGCCTGGCGCGACCCGTGGACCGACGCCCGGGCCGCCGACTGCCGGCACAACCTGGACGAACTGGCCCGGTCGCTGACGCTGCTGGACCGGGAGATCCGGATCGCGTTCGAGCCGGAGCCGGGCTGCGTCATCGAGAACACCACCCAGGCGGCGGAGCTGCTGGCCGGGGTCGACACCACCCGGCTCGGTGTCTGCCTGGATCTGGCCCACCTCGCGTGCGCCTGGGAGGAGCCGGCCGAGGCGCTGCGCACGCTGGCCGCGGCCGGCCTGCCGATCGTCAAGGTGCAGGTGTCGGCGGCGCTGGCCAGTGCCGACCCGCGCGCCGACGCCGCCGTGCTCGGCGAGTACGTCGAGCCGCGCTTCCTGCACCAGACCCGGGGCGCGCTCGGACTGTCCACCGACGACCTCGACGAGGCGCTGGCCCGGCGCGACGGCTTTGACCAGCCCTGGCGGGTGCACTACCACGTGCCGCTGCACGCCCCGCCCGTACCGCCGCTGACGAGCACCGTCGGGGTGCTCGCCGAGTCGCTGCGGCTGCTCGCCGGCGGGCCGGCCGCGCTGTGCGACCACTTCGACGTCGAGACGTACACCTGGCACGTGCTGCCGCCGACCTCGCGCCCGGGCAGCCCCGCCGAGCTCGCGGCCGGCATCGCCGCCGAGCTGTTCTTCGCCCGGGCCCAGCTCACCGCGCTGGGCCTCACCGTCCACCAGGGAGTGACACCGTGACACCCGTGGTCGTCCTGGACGTCGTCGGCCTCACGCCGCGGCTGCTCGAGCACATGCCGCGCCTGGCCGGGCTGGCCCGCACCGGGTTCCAGGCCCCGCTCGGCACCGTGCTGCCGGCGGTCACCTGCACCGTGCAGTCCACGTTCCTGACCGGCGAGCTGCCCGCCCGGCACGGCATCGTCGGCAACGGCTGGTACTTCCGCGACCTGGGCGAGGTGCTGCTCTGGCGGCAGCACAACGCGCTGGTGCAGGGGGAGAAGCTGTGGGACACGGCCCGGGCGCGCCGGCCCGGCTACACCGTGGCCAACGTCTGCTGGTGGTACGCGATGGGCGCCGACGTGAACTGGACGGTGACCCCGCGGCCGGTCTACCACGCCGACGGGCGCAAGGACCCGGACTGCTACACCGACCCGCCGGAGCTGCACGACGAGCTGACCGCGCGGCTCGGCACGTTCCCGCTGTTCAGCTACTGGGGCGCGAACGCCGGGCTGCCCTCGTCGGCGTGGATCTGCCGGGCCGCCGAGCAGATCATGGACCGGCACAGTCCCGACCTCACCCTGGTCTACGTGCCGCACCTGGACTACGACCTGCAGCGGTACGGCCCCTCCTCGCCACGGGCCGCCGCGGCCGCCGCCGAGCTGGACGCCACCCTGGGCCCGCTGCTGGACGCCGCCACGTCCCGCGGCGCCACCGTCGTGGTCCTCTCCGAGTACGGCATCACCGACGTCTCCCGCCCCGTCGACATCAACCGCCTGCTGCGCGCCGAGGGGCTGCTGCGGGTGTACACCCAGGCCGGGATGGAGTACCTGGACCCGTGGACGTCGCGGGCGTTCGCCGTCGCCGACCACCAGATCGCCCACGTCTACGTCCGCGACCCGGCCGACGTGCCGGCCGTGGCGAAGCTGTGCGCGGGCCTGCCCGGCGTCGCCGAGGTGCTCGACGCCGAGGGCCAGGCCGCGCACGGCCTCGACCACGAGCGCTCCGGTGAGCTGGTGCTGGTGGCCGAGCCGGACTCCTGGTTCACCTACTACTACTGGCTCGACGACCGCGCCGCCCCGGACTTCGCCCGGCTGGTCGAGATCCACCGCAAGCCCGGCTACGACCCGGCCGAGCTGTTCTTCGACCCGGCCGGCCCGGTTGCCGCGAAGGGCCGGGCGGGGCTCGCGCTGCTGCGCAAGAAGCTCGGCATGCGGTACCTGATGAGCGTGGTGGGCCTCGACGCCGGCGCCCGCGCGGTCCGCGGCTCGCACGGCCGGCTGCCCGCCGACCCACGCGACGCGCCGGTGCTGATCTGCTCCGACCCGGCCGCCGCCCGGGACACGATCGCGGCGACCGAGGTGAAGGAGCTGCTGCTCAGCCTCGCCGGGCTCTCGGCATGACCGCCTGCACCGAGCGGCACTCGGCCGCACCTGCCAACGGCCTCGCAGGCGAGGGCCAGAAGGGCATGCCCCAGGAGGTTCAGTCATGAGCGTCGGCACCGCGCCCGGCACCGACGCCGAGCTGGCCCGCCGGTGCGAGTCGGCGCTGGTCGCCTACCTGGACCGGCAGCGTCCACACTGGCCGGACGGCACCCCGGCGGGGGTGCTCGACGCGGTGCGCCGGTTCGTGCTGGCCGGCGGCAAGCGGCTGCGCCCGATGTTCTGCTACTGGGGCTGGCGCGGGGCCGGCCAGCCGGACAGCCCGCAGATCGTGGTGGCGGCGGCGGCCCTGGAGCTGTTCCACGCGTTCGCGCTGATCCACGACGACATCATGGACGGCAGCACCCTGCGCCGCGGCCAGCCGACCGTGCACCGGCACTTCGCCGAGGTGCACACCCGGCACTCCTGGCGCGGCGAAGCCACCCGGTACGGCCACAGCGCCGCGCTGCTCTGCGGCGACCTCTGCGCCGCCTGGGCCGACCACATGCTGCACGAGTCGGGCCTGCCGGTCGAGTGGATCCACCGCGGCTACCGGCTGTTCACCGTGATGCGCACCGAGGTGATCGCGGGCCAGTACCTGGACCTGGTCTCCGGGGTGGGCGACGGCTCGGTGGCCGGCGCGCTGACCGTCATCCGGATGAAGGCCGCCCGCTACACGGTCACCCGCCCGCTGCAGATCGGCGCGGCGCTGGCCGGCGGCGGGCCGGAGCTGCAGGCCGCGCTGCAGGCGTTCGGCGACCCGCTGGGCGACGCCTTCCAGCTGCGCGACGACGTGCTGGGCATCTTCGGCGACCCGGCGGTGACCGGCAAACCCGTCATCGACGACCTGCGCGAGGGCAAGCCGACCGTGATGATCGCGATGGCCCGGGACCGCGCGGACCGGGCCCAGGCGGCCCGGCTCCGCCGGCTGTTCGGCGACCCGGAGCTGGACGACGCCGGTGCCGCCGAGCTGCGCGCGATCATCACCGCGACCGGGGCCCGGGAACGGATCGAGGACCTGATCTCGCAGCGGGCCGCGGCGGCGACCGGCGCGCTGGCCGACGCCCCGCTGACCGGCGAGGCCCGCGCCGCGCTGACCGCGCTGGCCGCCTCCGTGGTGGTCCGGCACCACTGAACGGCGGTGGCGTGAGATCCTTCCGGTGTGTGGCGAAAGCTGTGGCGCGCCGCGGGCGCCTCGAAGGGCTTCACCCCGGTCGCCCGGCGCCTGGTCGGCATCGACCGGTGGCTCGGCCGGATGTCCCGTGGGCGGGTGGTGGCCCTCGGCATGGCCCCGTCGCTCATGCTCACCACGACCGGGCGCAAGAGCGGGCAACCCCGCAGCCAACCCCTGCTGTACGTGCGCGACGGCGCCGACCTCATCGTGATCGCCTCGAACTGGGGCGGCGAGAAGGATCCGGGCTGGGCCTGGAACCTGCGCGCCGATCCGCACGCGCGGGTCACGCTCGACGGGCGCGAGTCGCCGGTGGCCGCCCGCGAGACGGACGGCCCGGAGCGGGAACGGCTCTGGCAGCTGATCGTCGACCAGTGGCCCGGCTACGAGACGTACCGGACCCGGGCGTCCCACCGGCACCTGCGGATCTTCCGCCTGACGCCGGTCAGCGGCTGACCTGTTCATGACCTGGTGTGCCGGGCCGCCGTCGCCACGGCCGCCGTCACCACGATGACCGCGCAGGCTGCCGCCGCCCCGGCCAGCGGCAGCCACGGCACCGACAGCACCGCGGGATCGTCCACCGCCGGGTGTCGGCCGTGCTGGCGTACCTCCGCGAATAGCAACCAATGGTTGCGCGATGCCGGACCTCCGGCTAGGTTGATGTGCAACCAAACGTTGCACATGGAGGACGGCATGGAGTACGGCAGCATCGAGCGCGAGATCCACGTGGATGCCTCGCCCGAGGTGGTCTTCAAGGTGGTCAGCAGCCCGCAGCACATCGCGGAGTGGTGGACCGACGGCGCCGAGTTCGAGCCGGCGCCGGGCGCGGTCGGCGAGCTGGTCTGGGGCGACCGCGCGCACGTCGAGGCGATGCGGGTGGTGACCGCCGAGCCGCCCCGGCTGTTCGCGTTCCGCTGGTGCTACCCCGGCGGCACGGTCGACGACGACGCCGCCTCGATGCTGGTGACCTTCGAGCTCACCCCGGCCGGGAGCGGCACCCGGGTCCGGCTCACCGAGACCGGGTTCCGCGAGCTGGGCTGGGAGGCCGCGAAGCTCGAGGAGATGTACCACGACCACGTCAGCGGCTGGGACACCTTCGTGCCCCGGCTCGGCGAGTACGTCGCCCGGCTGGTGTCGGCGCCGTGACCGTCGCGGCCGTCGACGACGACCTGTGGTCGGCGATCGGGGACCCGACCCGGCGGCGGATGCTCGACCTGCTGCTGGCGACCGGCGCCGGCACGGCCACCAGCCTCAGCGAGCAGCTGCCGGTGACCCGGCAGGCGATCGCGAAACACCTCGGCGTGCTCGACCGCGTCGGCCTGGTGCACGCCGCGCCCGCCGGGCGGGAACGGCGGTACCGGGTGGACGAGGCGCAACTGGCCCGTGCCGTCGCGCAGCTGTCCTCGGTGGGGGCGGCCTGGGACGCCAGGCTGCGGCGGATCAAGCGGATCGCCGAAACCCTGGAGCGCTCCTGAAAATCCGTTGACAACAAAGGGAAGAAGGATCAGATGGTGGACATCCTGCACAAGGTCGGCATCAAGGGGTCGGCGGCCGCGGTCTACGCCGCACTGACCGGTACGGAAGGACTGGCCGGCTGGTGGACGACCGACACCGCGGGCGACGGCGAGAACGTCGGCGGCGTGCTCACATTCCGGTTCGCAGCCGGCGGCTTCGACATGAAGGTCCGCCAGCTCGACCCCGGCAAGCGCGTCCTGTGGGAGGTGATCGACGGGCCGGAGGAATGGATCGGCACCCACGTCGACTGGGTCCTCGACCAGAGCGGCGACTACACGGTGGTGCTCTTCCACCACCAGGGCTGGCGCGAACCGGTCGACTTCATGCACCACTGCAGCACCAAATGGGCGACGTACCTGATGAGCCTGAAGTCACTGATCGAGACCGGCAAGGGCGCGGCCCACCCGCACGACGTGAAAATCGACAGCTGGGACTAGGGGCGCGGCGACGCCCTTGCTGGTGCGGCCGCCGCGCAGCGCCCGGATCGCGCGTGGTTGTCGGCCGGCCGGCTCGTCGGATGGCGAGATGCCCGGCGGATCCCGGGCAGCGTCTGGGTGACCGTGATCGTCAAAAGGCCGGCTCCGGCAGGCCAACGACCCGCCGAGGCCGTCCGAGCCACCGACCTTGGTAAGAACTGGCCCCTATGGCGGCCGGTTCTTACCAAGGTCCAGGTGGCGACCAGCGGTCGAGGTCGAGTCGCGTCGTCAGGGCGTCGTGGGACTGCAGCGCCTCCGGCCACCGGTCGGGGTGGGGTCGTTGCGGCGCCGGAAGAAGTAGTCCCCGACGTTGGATGCCCCCAGGGGATCAGCCACAGGGAGCGCGACCCCTCCAGGGCGGTCGTCAGCAGATCGCAGTCGACGGGGCGCGGGGGCGCCGACCGGCAGCGCGGGCGCGACGCGCTCCAGGCTGGCCAGCCTCAGCATGCACAGCTCACCGGCGCAGTTCACCGCTGCTGTCCGTTGTGGACGGGCGCCCGGTGGGCGGTCCGGTGCTGACCGGGTGCACGGGATCTCGCCGCGGGCCGCCGCCCCCGGTGCCTGTTCGCGGGCTTCCGGGACGCTGATCGGCAGCCGCGCCAGCTGCGGACCCGGCAGTCGTCCAGGCCGGTCTCCTGTTCGGCCTGCTGGAAGCACTCCTCGCCCGGCCGGCGACCCGGATCAGCGTGGACGGAGTGGCTCGGCGGGCTGCGTGGCAGATGCTGGAGACGATCTCGGCCGGGTCGGTGACGCTGCGCCGCGCGAGGAGCCAGTGCCCGCGGCCCGGCGCCCAACTCGTACCCGGTCATGGCCGCGAGGTCCGTGCGCGCCCTCACCGCAGGACATCCGCCGCCAGGATCGGGTCGGCAGTCCCGCGATGATCGCGTCCACCCGGCCAGAAGCAGCCGGCCGGGACCGGGCCGGCGCGGCGCACCCGCACAACGTCAAGATCGACAGCGGGGACTGGCGGGCCGGTCAGCGCGGCGTCCAGCAGGGGTCGCGGCCGATGAACCCGAGCAGCCGGGTCTGCGCGTCGGCGTCGGCGGGCACCTCGACGCGGGCGCCGTACTGGCCGGAGGAGCGGATGACCTCCTCCATCTGTTCCATGCCGCCGAGTAGTTGCGCGCAGAAGGCGGGGTCGAGCCGGTCGTCCTGGCCGGTGGCCCGGGCGAGGTCCCAGGTGTGCATGAACACGTCGGAGGTGTAGAACCGGTCGATCGCGGCGGCCAGCGGCAGGCTGCCGAGGTGCGGGTTGGTGAGCTCCCGGCCGGCCGTCGCCGGGTCGTCCAGCACCGCCTGCACGCCGTCGCAGTGCACCTGCCACGCCCGCACCGGGTCCTCGTCCGCGGACGGTCCGCGCGGCAGGTCGACGCCGGCGCCGGCGGCCAGGAAGCCGGGGAGCCAGGTGACCAGGTGCCGCACGACGTCGCGGGCAGCCCAGCCGGCGACCGGGGCGGGCGCGTCCCAGGACTTGGTGCCGAGCACCCGGTCGGTGAACAGCCCGGCGATCTGCCGGTGCCGTTCGGCGGGGGTGTCAGAGAGTGCCATCGGTGACCATCCGTTCCAGTTCGGTGTAGCCGTCGTCGAGGCCGGTCTCCATGCCCGAGCGCAGCCACGCGTCCCGGCCCTCGAAGCTGTCGACCAGGGACTGGCTGCGCAGCCGGGTGCGGCCGCCGCCCAGGTCCTCGAACCACATGGTGGACAGCAGGACCCCGTCGGGGTCGCCGGCGTAGGTGAAGGTCTGCACTATCCGGTCCGGCCGCACCTCGTGGAAGCAGCCGTGGAACCGGTGCTCCGTGCCGTCGCGCTCCGTGACGTACCGCCAGCTGCCGCCGGTGGTCGCGTCCCAGTGCTCGATCCGGGTGGTCGTGCCGTCCGGGCCCACCCACCGGGCGAACAGCGCGGGATCGGTGTGCGCTCGGAAGAGCTGCTCGGGTGTCGCGGCGAAGTCACGGGTGATCCGGATGATCGGCACCCGGGGGTCGGCTTCGACGGCTGTCTCGGTGATGCTGGGCATGCTCGGCTCCGTTCAGCTCCGCCAGGACGGCGTCGAGGCGGCGGTAGCGCTGCTCGGCGCGGGCCCGGTAACGCTCGATCCAGGTCTCCATCAGGTCGAACACCCCGGCCTCCAGCCGCACCGGCCGGGGCTGCGGCCCGGGCGGCCGGCTGACCAGGCCGGCGTCCTCGAGCACCCGCAGGTGCTTGTAGACCGCCTGCAGGCTCATCCGGTACGGCTCGGCCAGCTGGCTCGCGGTCGCGTCGCCCGCGGAGAGCCGGGCCACCATGTCCCGCCGGGTGGGGTCGGCCAGCGCGGCGAAGACCCGGGTCAAGGTGTCGGCGGTCATCCGGCGCCGTCTTTCAACCTCATAGTTGAAAGACGCTAGACCGCCACCTGCCGTCCGTCAACCATCCTGGTGCGTGCAACGTTCTCGCGTTCCGCTTCCGTCATCTTCTGCGAGGGGGCCACCGGGGCCGGCCGGATCGGGGAGCGGTGCTGTGGGCGAGCGTGCGGGCCGTAGGGCGAAGGGCCGGACCCGGTCACCCCGCTGGGCGCTGTGGTGCGTGGTGATCGGCGCGCTGCTCGTGACCGGCAGCGGCGTCGCGGTGGCCGGCACCCGGGTGCTGCTCGGCACCGCCACCGCGACGGTCACCCAGCAGAACCTGCTCGGCGAGACCCGGGTGGAGACCAAGCGGGTCAGCGTCAAGGGCGCCAAGACGATCCTGCTGGTCGGGCTGGACACCCGGCCGCACCAGGACGCCGACAAGCTGATCCGGTCGGACTCGATCATCCTGCTGCACCTGCCGGCCGACCACCGCAAGGCCTACCTGGTGTCGCTGCCCCGGGACAGCTACGTGCGGATACCCGCCTTCGACAACGGCGCCCAGCGGTACGCCGGCGGCCGCAACAAGATCAACGCCGCGTTCGCGTACGGCAGCCGCGGCCTGACCGGCGACAAGGCCCTCACCGGCGGCTTCACGCTGCTGGCCAAGACGGTGCGGAAGCTGACCGGGATCACCCCGGACGCCGGCGCGATCATCGACTTCCCGGGCTTCCGCAACGTGGTCACCGTGCTCGGCAAGGTGTGCCTGACCGTCGACACCAGGACCACGTCGATCCATATCGGACACGACAACGCCACCGGCAAGGTCGCCAAGCCGTACCGGATCAACCCGGACGGCACCGTCCGGGCGAAGATCCGCGGGGTGACGCCGAACATCTACCGCAAGGGTGAGCACTGCTTCACCCCGACCGAGGCGCTGGACTTCGTCCGCCAGCGGGACCTGCTGGCCGACGGCAGCTACGACTACGGCCGGCAGCGGCACCAGCAGCAGTTCATCAAGGCGGTCATCCGGACCGTGCTGGAGAAGGGGCTGAACTCCCCGACGAAGCTGCCCGGCCTGCTCAAGGCGGTGGGCCGGACGATGACGGTCGACGACGGCGGCATCCCGCTGGCGGACTGGGCGTTCGCGCTGCGCGGCCTCCGCGCCGACGACCTGATCACCGTCAAGACCAACAACGGCACGTTCAACAGCGACGACATCCCCGGGGTGGGCAGCGCCGAGATCCTCAGCGACACGAGCATGGAGCTGCTGCGGTCGGTGCACGAGGACACCGTCGACGAGTTCGTGCTGGCCCACCCGACCTGGGTCACCCGCAGCTGAGCGGCGCGGTGGTCAGCCGACGGTCTCCATGGTGGGGGAGTCGAGGCGCTGCGGCTGCTCGCGGCGGGAGATCCGCAGCCACACCAGGAAGCCCCAGATCACGAAGCCCGCGTAGACGGCGTACAGGATCGCCGACGGGTAGTAGCCGAAGTGCAGCAGCTCCGGCACCCCGACCAGGTCCACGGCCAGCCAGCACAGCCAGAAGTCCACCCAGCCGCGGGCCATCGCGTAGGTCGCCAGCATCGAGCCGACGAAGATCCAGGAGTCGGCCAGGTAGTACCACCACGGGACCGGGAAGCCGGCGCCGATCGCGCGGAAGACGAAGAAACAGAGCACCACCGCGGCCAGGGCCAGCGGGACGAGGGCCGCCCGCTGCCGGTGCGTCGCCCACCGCGGGACGACCGCCGGGCCGCCGGCCGCGTGCCGGTTCTGCCGCCAGCGCCACCAGCCGTAGACGCTGGTGACGATGAAGAAGACCTGCCGGGACGCCTGCCCGTACAGCGGGGTGCCCTGGTCGTTGCCGAGCGCCTGGCCCAGGAAGACGGTGCACAGCAGCACGTTGCCGACGATGCCGACCGGCCACGCCCAGGCGTTGCGGCGCAGCCCGAACAGCGCCGAGCCGAGCCCGAAGGCGTTGCCGACGATCTCCCGGTAGTAGATCGCCTGGGTGTCGGTGACCTGCCACTTGGCGTCGTAGAACGCGGTGAGCAGCTGATCGAGCCAGTGCATGCCCTGCACCTCCGGGGGACAGAGGTGCACGCCGGGGAGGACCGCGCACGCGGAAAGGCCGAACCGCCCGCGCGCTGCCTCCCATCCGGACTTTCACCGTCGGTCCCGGAATTTCACCGGGTCAACCGGCCGCCGGCTGCGGTCGGGTCGCGGACTGTCACCGCCGGTTCGGAATTGCACCGACCCCGGAGCACGCTGAACGTGTCACTTGCGGTCATCGTAATCCTCCCGGCCGCCGGGCAGCTGTGACCTGCGTCGCGCCTGGACCAGGGCGCTGCGCGCGAGGGTGGCGCCGGGGGCGGCCCGCAGCCGCGCCCCGAGTTCGGCCGCCAGTTCCGGCGCCCGGCCGGCCAGCAGGTCGCGGACCGCGTCGATGATGTCCGGCGCCGACGCCGCGTTCGGGTCCAGGGCCGCGCCCAGGCCGGTGCGCTCGATCGCGGCGGCACCGGCGAACTGGTCCGTCGAGAACGGCAGCACGAGCATCGGCACGCCGCAGGTCAGCGCCTCGGTCACGCTGTTGTTGCCGCCGTGGGTGACCGCCAGCGCGGCCCGGGCCAGCAGCGCCGTCTGCGGCAGCACGTCGCGGACCAGCCAGTCCGCGCCCGGTTGCGGCAGGTCGCGGGCCGAGCCGGTGGCGACCGCCACCCGGACGTCCAGCGAGCGCAGCGCGGTCAGCACGGTGGCCAGCACGTCGCCGCGGGCCGACAGGAAGCTGCCGAAGCTGACGTAGACCAGCGGCCGGTCGTCCGCCTCCAGCCAGGCCCGGATGTCGTCGGGGACCGTCTCGGCGCGGACCGCGGAGCCGAGGAAGACGTGCGGTGGCAGCAGGGCCGTGCGGGCCGGGTCGTGCAGGGCCTCCGGGTAGTTGAACAGCAGCCGGTCGCCGTGCTCGGCGAGCGCGTCGGAGCTCAGCGGGGCGGTCCGGGACAGGCTGCGCAGCGCCACGTTCCATTCGGCGGTGAACGCGTCCCGGACGTCGCGGCAGACCCGGTGCAGCTCGGCCAGCTCGGCGGGCGGCGGGGCGAAGGCGGCCGGCCAGTCCGTCGGGTAGCCGTAGACCTCGCCGCCGACCGGCAGGGCCGAGGGGTGGCCGAGCACCACGTCGGCGTGCGGCACCCGGTCGGCGGTCAGCGCGAGCCGGGCGCTGAACGCGAGGTGGTCGACGATCACCTGGTCCGGGCGGATCGCGGCGACCGTCTCGCGGACCGCGAAACCCCGGCCGACCGGGTCCCAGAGCAGGTCCGCGCGGCGGGCCCGGGCCTGGTAGAGCAGGGTCTGCACCAGGCCGCGCCGGGTGGCGGCGAAGAAGCCGCGCAGCGTCTCGTCCTCGCCGGCCGGCTGCTGCTCGGCCCGGATCACGCCCGGGTTGGAGCCGCGGCCCAGCGGCAGCTCGGTCCACTCGAAGCCGGCCGCCCGGACGATCGGCGCGGTCGCCGGGCCGGTCGCGACGACCACCCGCTCGCCGGCGTCGCGCCACGCGGTGGCCAGGGTGGCGAGCGGGAACAGATGCGAGGCGTAGTCCGGACTGATCACCAGCAGCGTCACGGCTTGCCGTCCTCCTTGGTCACGGTGGTGTAGATGCCGCGCAGGGCCGTGGCCATCGCGCCGACCGTGAACCCGGCGCGGATCCGGTCCCGGGCCCGGGCCACCCGGGCAGCCTGACCCGGCCCGGCTGCAAGATCAAGTCCATCCGCCATGGCCCGGGCGAGATTCTCCGGCCGGCTGGTGTCCACCAGCAGGCCGGTGCGCCCGTGCTCGACGTAGGTCGGCGGCCCGCCGGCGTCCGGGCCGACCACCACCAGCCCGGCGGCGAGGGCCTCCAGCAGGGCCAGGCCGAACTCCTCCTTGAGGCTCGCGCACACGTACAGGCCGCGGCGGTCGCGGGCCAGCGTCAGCCAGCGGGCCACCTCGTCGTTGGGCCGGTGGCCGGACAGGATCAGCCCGGCGGCGGCCGGGCTGCCCCGCAGCAGCTCGGCGATCTGGTCGAGCTGCTCGCGCTCGTCCGGCGACGGGTCGGCCAGGTCCCCGCCGACGATCACCAGGTTGCTGCGCCGCCACAGCTCCGCCTCGCCGGCCCAGGCGCGGACCAGCGTCACCATGCCCTTGACCCGGTGCAGCCGGCCGACGCTGAGCACCGGCGGCAGGTCCCGCCGGTCCGCCGGCAGGGCCGCGACCAGCGTCGCCAGCTCGGCGGGCGCCGCCGCCCCGGCGGCGGCCTCGATGACGGACAGGTCGATGCCCTCGGGCACGACCGTGTAGCGGTCGGGCTCGGCGCCGACGTCGATGCCGACCAGGCGCCGCAGGTCGGCGCGGACCTGCGGGCGGGGGAAGAGCACCACGTGCGCCGCGTCCGCGGTGAGCCGCCGCACCAGGCGGGAGCGGAACCAGAAGTGCTCGCGCTCGTCCATCGCGCCGAAGTCCTCGCGGCTCAGGGCGCCGCTGCGGTCGAGCGCGTCGATCGCCGCGTGCGGGTCCGGGGCCAGGGTGAACACGACCGGGATGCCGAGCCCGGCGGCGGCCTCGGCGGCCGCCAGGCTGCCGACGTCGGCCATCCGCAGGTGCAGCAGGTCGACGCGGTGCGCGCGGAGCAGGCGGCGGATGCCGCGCCGGGCCGCGACCCAGGTGGGCCACGCGTCGGCCGCGCCCACGGCCGGGCTCAGCAACGGTACGGCCGCGAGCTGGTGCCCGGGACGGGCCGGCAACGCGTCGTACCCATCGGCCGCCGTGCCCCGCGACAGCGTGAGCACCCGGGCGATGCCGGGCTCGGCGGCCAGCGCGTCGCCCAGCCGGACCAGCAGCGTGGCGATGCCGCCGTTGTCGCCGGCCCCGGCCCGGCTGAGCTGCCGGTCCAGGTCGGCGTGCAGGAACAGCTGGGCCACGGTCAGGCCCTGCTCCGGTACGGCCGGAGCACCGCCCAGCAGTCCGAGGTCGAAGGCGGCCAGCCGGGCGACGGCACCGAGCTCGCCGTCGGAGGCCAGCAGCTCTCCCACGGTCCGCGCCGCGGCCAGGCTGCCCCGGTGGTCCCCGAGGGCGGCCGCCGCGGCGATCCTGACCGGCAGCGCCTCGGCCGGATCCACGGCGATCTCCCCGACCGCCCGGCCGGCGAGGTCACCGGGGAGCAGCCCGAGCGTCTCCACCAGCCGGGTACGGGCCCCGGCGTCGCGTTCGCCGGCGAGCGCGACCAGCAGCGCGGCGAAGACGGTGACCCCGTGCGGCCCGGCGGTCTCGCCCCACCGGCCGAGCGTGCGCTGGGCGAGCATCCCGGCGAAGCCGCCGCCCGCGACGGCGGCCACCAGCGGGTCGGTCGCGTCGGCCCGGGGCGGCTGCGCCATCAGCGCCCAGGAGGCGTGTTCGCGCAGGAAGGCCCGGGGGTGTCCGAGCAGCTCCGTCAGCACGGTCGCGGCGCCGGGGTCGTCCACCGCGCCGAGGGCGTGCACGGCCGCGATCGCGGTCAGCTCGTCGGTGCCGGCGGTCGCGCCGGCCAGCAGCGGCACCGCCTCCGGCCCGCCGGTGGCGGCCGCGGCGCGCAGGCCGTCGCCCAGCACCTCCACCAGCCGCGGAGCCTGTCGTACGTGCCGCAGTGCCGAGGGCAGAGAAGGGCGCATGCCCGGTCTTCGTCACCGGATGCCCCGGCGGATGCACCGCGGCGCCCGATGAGACCGCGGTCACCCCAGGCCGGCGCAGCTCCGGCCGTTCACCGTGCAGGTGAGCGGCAGGTTGCCGGTGGCGGACCGGGAGAAGTGGAAACGCAGGGCGACCTGGCCGCCGGCGGGCACCGGCACCCCGGACGACCAGACGTAGCCGTCGCCGGAGCGGCGCAGGGTCGCCTGGGGCGCCGACTCCACCCACGAGGTGATCAGGTCGCCGACCGCGGCCGGGAAGCGCAGCTCGACCCGCCAGTCGCTGTCCCGCCCGCCCGCGTTGGCGACCAGCACCTCGCCGATGAACGCGTCGCCGTACGAGTCGATCACCCGGTAACGGCCGCTGACCGGGCCGGGAGCGGGCGCCGGCGCGGTGGTGGTGCGGGCCGGGGTCCGCGACGGGATCCGGGCCGGCGTCCGGGACGGGCGCGTCGAGGTGGGCGCGGTCACCTGCCGGTCGGGTGGCGTGCTCCCGGACGGGGTCACCACCGCCGACGGCGGCCCGGGGGTGAGGGTGGGCACCGGGAGGAAGGGCAGCGCCGGGGGCACGGCGCGCGCTTCGGGCGCGGCGGTGAACCGGGTCGCGGCGATGATCAGCAGCACCACCAGGGCGCACACGCCGAGCACCGTCGGCGCCCAGGGCAGCAGCTCCCGCAGGGCCGGCCCGGTGCGGGCCCGTCCACGCTCCTGGTGCTGTCCCGGGGTAGCCCGCATCGAGGATGAACCCTATCCATATTCCGGCGGTCGGCAACCGGGGTGCGCCGGTCGTAGGGTTTCGGCATGGGTCACGAGGTGTGGGAGGTCGGCGCCGCGTACGAGGCCTATGTCGGCCGTTGGAGCCGTCCGGTCGCCCGGGAGTTCGTCGGGTGGCTGGCCGTGCCCGCCGGCCGGTCCTGGCTGGACGTCGGCTGCGGCCCGGGCGCGCTCACCACGGCCGCGCTGGGCACCGGCCCGGCCCGGGTCACCGGCATCGACCGCTCGCCGGGCTTCCTGGCCGACGCGCGCTCGCGGGTCGGCGGCCCGCGCACCGGGTTCGCCGCCGGTGACGCCCGCGCGCTGCCGCTGCGGGACGGCCTGTTCGACGTGGTGGTCAGCGGGCTGGCCGTCAACTTCGTCCCCGAGCCGCAGCGGGCCGCCGCCGAGTTCGCCCGGGTCACCGCGCCCGGCGGGGTCGCCGCCGCGTACGTCTGGGACTACGGCGAGGGCATGGCGATGATGCGGCACTTCTGGGACGCCGCCGCCGTGCTGGACCCGGCCGCCGCGTCGTACGACGAGGGCCGGCGGTTCACGCTCTGCGCCCCCGGGCCGCTGGCCCAGCTGTGGGCGGGCGCCGGGTTCGCCGAGGTGGCGACCCGGCCGATCGAGGTGCCGACGGTGTTCGCCGATTTCACGGACTACTGGCAGCCGTTCCTCGGTGGGCAGGGCACCGCGCCGGGCTACGTCGCGTCCCTGCCGGAGCAGCAGCGGTCGGCGCTGCGTGAGCTGCTGCGCTCCCGGCTGCCCGCCGAGCCCGACGGGACGATCCGGCTCACCGCCCGCGCCTGGGCGGTCCGCGGCACCACGCGCTGACCATCCGGCCGCGGTCCGCCGACCGGCGGGGCGATGCGCGGCGCCATCCGCTGACCGGTGGAGCGGGCCGCCACCGTTTCGGCGACATTTCCGTCGTGGTACATCGGACGGTTGCCCCGCCATCGTCCGGCCTCTATGGTCGGTATTCATTCCCGCCTCTTTCTTGGCGTTCGCCGCGGGCGATCGTCGAAGCGCTTCGATAACCCTCCGGAACGGCTCCGATCGGGAGAGACACATGCGGAACAGATCCCTCCGGCGTGCCCTGGCCGCGGTTGTGCTCGCGGTGCTGACGGCGCCGTCGGTGCCCGCCGCGGCCGCCGCCGCACCGGCCTACCCGTTCCGGGACCCGGGCCTGGCCCTGGACGCCCGGGTCGCCGACCTGGTCGGCCGGCTCACCCTGGACGAGAAGATCTCGCTGCTGCACCAGTACCAGCCGGCCGTCCCACGGCTCGGGATCGGGCTGTTCAAGGCCGGCACCGAGGCGCTGCACGGGGTGGCCTGGTCCAACGACATCAACGCCGGCGGCGCCCAGGTGCTGGCCCAGGGCACCGTCTTCCCGCAGGCCGTCGGGCTGGCCAGCACCTGGGACCCGGCCCTGCTGCGCCGGGTCGGCGCGGCGGTCGGCGACGAGGCCCGCGGCTACCACGCGCAGAACCCGCGGGTGTTCGGGCTCAACCTGTGGGCGCCGGTGGTGAACCCGCTGCGGGACCCCCGGTGGGGCCGCAACGAGGAGGGCTACTCCGAGGACCCGCTGCTGACCGGCGCGGTCGCCACCGCGTACGGCACCGGGCTGCAGGGTGACGATCCCGACCACCTGAAGACCGCGCCGACGCTCAAGCACTACGCGGCGTACAACAACGAGGCCGGGCGCGACGTCACCTCGTCCAACGTGCCGCAGCGGGTGCTCAACGAGTACGAGCGCCCGGCGTACCGGATCCCGCTGCAGGCGGGCGCCGCAACCGGCGTGATGGCCTCCTACAACCTCATCAACGGCCGGCCGGCCACTGTGGACCCCGACCTGGGCGGGCTGGTCCGGGGCTGGTCGCAGCGGCCGCTGTTCAACGTCAGCGACGCCGGGGCGCCGTACAACCTGACGCGGTCGCAGCAGTACTTCGCCACCCAGCCGGAGGCGGACGCCGCCGTGCTCAAGGCCGGGCTGGACAGCTTCACCGTCGACGACGGCAACGGCACGCCCACCGTGACCGCGGTCAAGGAGGCGCTCGCCCGGGGGCTGCTGGCGGAGTCCGACGTGGACGCGGCGGCCGGGCACGCGCTGAGCATCCGGTTCCGGCTCGGCGAGTTCGACCCGGACGGCGGCCCGTACGCGGCGATCGGCGCGGATGTCATCAACAGCCCGGCGCACCGCGAGCTGGCCCGCGAGACCGCCGGCAAGGCCGCGGTCCTGCTGAAGAACTCCCGCAACGCGCTGCCGCTCAAGCCGGGCGGCAAGGTCGCCGTGGTCGGCCCGCTGGCCGACACGCTCTACACCGACTGGTACGGCGGCAAGCTGCCGTACGAGGTCAGCACGCTGGCCGGCATCCGGGCGCGCGCGGGCAGCGTGACCAGCAGCGACGGCGCCGACCGGATCGCGCTCAAGGACACCGCCACCGGCCGGTACGTGACCGCGACCGGCAGCACCGACGCCGACGCGGTCACCGCCACCGGCGCGACGGCCGGCGCCGCGGCCCAGTTCGACCTGGTCGAGTGGGGCGAGGGCGTCGCCACCCTGCGCAACGTCGGCACCGGCAAGCTGCTCGGCTACAACTGGGGGCCGTTCGTGACCCGCGACGACCAGCCGGCCGGCTGGTTCGTGCAGCAGCAGTTCAAGCTCGAACGGCAGGCCGACGGCAGCTACGTCCTGCACTACGCCGGGTACGAGACCAGGGAGAGCTGGTTCGGCGCGAACACCTACGTCACCGTGGGCGCGGACGGCAGGCTGACGCTGGGCTCCGCCACCGCCGAGGGCGCCGCGCACTTCACCCGCGAGGTGCTCAGCAGCGGCGTCGAGCGGGCCGTCGCCGCCGCCAGGGGCGCCGACGCCGCGGTCGTGGTGGTCGGCAGCAACCCGTTCATCGCCGGCCGGGAGGCCAAGGACCGCACCACGACCGCGCTGGCCGGCAGCCAGCACGCGCTGGTCGAGGCGGTGCTGGCGGCCAACCCGCGGACCACCGTGGTGCTGCAGACCAGCTACCCGGACTCGATCGCCTGGGAGCAGCGGCACGTGCCGGCGATCCTGTGGACCACCCACGCCGGCGCGGAGACCGGACACGCCGTGGCGGACGTGCTGTTCGGCGCCGTCAACCCGGCCGGCCGGGTCACCCAGACCTGGCCGCGCTCGGACGGCCAGCTCCCCGCCGACCTGCTGGACTACGACATCATCAGCTCCGGGCAGACCTACCTCTACAGCAAGCAGCAGCCGCTGTACGCGTTCGGCCACGGGCTCTCCTACACCACGTTCCGCTACTCGCCGCTGCGGGTCCGGGCCACCGGCGCCACGGTGACCGTGCGCCTGGACGTGACCAACACCGGCGCCCGGGCCGGCGACGAGGTGGTCCAGCTCTACAGCCACCAGCGCAGCTCCCGGGTCGCGCAGCCGGTCAAGCAGCTGCGGGCGTTCGAACGGGTGCGCCTCGCGCCCGGCGCCACCCGGACCGTCACGCTGCGGTTCGCGCGCGCCGACCTGGCCCACTGGGACGTCACCCGGGAGCGCTTCGTGGTGGAGAACTCCGTGCACGACCTGCTCGCCGGTGCCTCGTCCGCGGACATCCGGCAACGGGCCACGCTGGCGGTGCGGGGCGAGACCGTCCCGGCCCGGGACCTGACCCGCACGACGCGCGCCGAGAGCTTCGACGCGTACCGGGGGGCTCTGCTGGTGGACGAGAGCAAGGCGCGCGGCACCGCCGTGAGCGGCGGCTGGATCGCGTTCAAGGACGCGCGTCTCGGCCCCGCCTTCACCGCCCGGGTCGCGGGCAGCGGCACCGTGGAGGTCCGGCTGGGCTCACCGACGGGACGGCTGCTCGGCACGGCCACCGTGGCCGGCACCGCGGACAAGTACACCTACGCCACGGCCACAGCGCGGCTGGACCGGGTCGCCGGGCGGCACGACGTCTACCTCGTGCTCGGCGCGGGCGTGCGGCTGGCCACCTTCCGGGCCGGGTGACCGCGCGCGGTCAGTAGGATCGGCAGGCCAGCAGCGACGGACCGGGGGAGGGGCGATGCCGACGATCAGCGATGTCGCCCGGGCGGCGGGCGTGTCGATGAGCACGGTCTCCTACGTGCTCAGCGGCCGCCGGCCGATCTCCGCGGAGACCCAGGCCCGGGTGAAGGCGGCGATCGCCGAGCTGGGCTACTACCCGCACGCCGGCGCCCGCGCGCTGGCCAGCAGCCGCACCAGCGTGCTGGCGCTGGTGGTGCCGCTGCGGGTGGACGTGAGCGTGCCGGTCATCATGCAGTTCGTCACCGCGGTGGTGACCGCCGCCCGCACCTACAACCACGACGTGCTGCTGCTGACCAAGGACGAGGGCACCGCCGGGCTGGAACGGGTGGCCGGCGCCACCATGGTCGACGCGCTGATCGTGATGGACGTGGAGCGCGACGACGTGCGCATCCCGGCGCTGGGCCGGCTCAAGCAGCCGTCGGTGCTGATCGGGCTGCCCGACGACGCGGCCGGCATCGCCTGCGTCGACCTGGATTTCGCCGCCACCGCCGCCGAGTGCCTGCGCCACCTGGCCGGCCACGGGCACCGCCGGATCGCCCTGGTCGGCCCCTCACCCGCGGTGTACGAGCGCGGCACCACCTACGCCTCGCGGTTCCTGACCGGCTTCACCGAGGCGTCGGCGGAGCTGGGCCTGGAGACCGTGGCGCATCCGTGCGGGCCGGGCGCCGCCGGGGTGCGCGAGTGCCTGGCCGAGATCGATGCCGAGCTGCCCGGCGTCTCGGCGCTGGTGGTGCACAACGAGGAGGCGCTGATGCCGCTGCTGGAGGCGCTGCGCGCCGGCGGCCGCCAGGTGCCCGAGGACCTGTCCATCGTGGCGATCTGCCCCCGGGACGTCGCCGTCGGCCTGCCGGTGCGGCTGACCTCGGCCGACATCCCGGCGCACGACGTCGGCACGCTCGCCGTGGAGACCGCGATGAACCTGCTCGACGGCCGCCGCACGCCGGGCACCCGGCTGCTGCCGCCGACGATCGTCGAGCGGGACAGCTGCTCTTCCCGCGGCTGAGGAAATCCCCCCGTCACACTGTTGACATCTGGGCGAGCCGTTCCCTAGCGTCTGCCCCAGCCCCATCGTCGAAGCGCTTCGACACTCAATCGGGTTCTTCGTCGAAGCGCTTCGACGATACCGGTCACCCCTGGGAGGACGGCATGGTCAGATCCCGATCGACCCTCGCCGTGGGCGCGCTGCTGCTGGCGGCGTCCCTCGGCCTTACCGCGTGCAGCGACTCCGGCTCCGGCGCCGATGAGGGCGCCGACGCCAAGACCTTGACCCTCTGGCACTACGAGGGCCCCACCAGCGCCATGGGCGTCGCCTGGGCCAAGGCGATCGAGCTGTTCAAGGCGAGCCACCCCGGCGTCGAGGTGAAGTTCGAGGAGAAGAGCTTCGAGCAGATCCAGCAGAACGCCGGCATGATCCTCAACTCCGACAGCACCCCGGACATCCTGGAGTACAACAAGGGCAACGCCACCGCCGGCCTGCTGAGCAAGCAGGGCCTGCTCACCGACCTCACCGAGGAGTCGGGTAAGCGCGGCTGGGACGCCAAACTCAGCCCGAGCCTGCAGACCACCACCAAGTACGACGACGACGGCATCATGGGCAGCGGCAAGACCTTCGGCGTGCCCAACTACGGCGAGTACGTGATGGTCTACTACAACAAGGACCTGTTCACCAAGCACAAGGTCGCCGTGCCCACCACGCTGGCCGAGTTCGAGTCGGCGATGGACACCTTCACCAAGGCCGGCGTCACGCCGCTGTCGGTCGGCGGCGCCGAGTACCCGGCCCAGCAGATCTTCTACGAGCTGGCGCTGTCCAAGGCCAACCGGGCCTTCGTGGACGACTACCAGCTCTACAAGAACAAGGTCAACTTCCAGGGCCCCGAGCTCACCTACGGCGCGCAGACCTTCGCCGACTGGGTGAAGAAGGGCTACATCGCCAAGAACTCCGCCGGCATCAAGGCCGAGGACATGGGCGTGGCGTTCACCCAGGGCAAGTTCCCGATCATGATCTCCGGCTCCTGGTGGTACGGCCGGTTCGCCACCGAGATCAAGGACTTCCAGTGGGGCACGTTCCTGTTCCCCGGCAACACCCTGCACCCGGGCTCCAGCGGCAACCTCTGGGTGGTGCCGACCAAGAGCAAGGCCAAGAGCCTGGCGTACGACTTCATCGACATCACCATGCAGCCCGAGGTGCAGAACCTGCTCGGCAACAACGGCGGGGTCCCGGTGGCGGCGGACGCGGCGGCGATCACCGACGCGAAGAACAAGGAACTCATCGACAACTTTGCCAGGATCTCGTCGAGTGACGGGCTGGCGTTCTACCCCGACTGGCCCGCGCCGGGCTACTACGACGTCATGGTCGGCGGCGTGCAGGGGCTGATCAACGGTTCCAAGACCCCGCAGCAGATGCTCGACGAGGTCGCCAAGCCGTACCAGGACAACCTCACCGACCTGGGCAAATGAGCCGGCAGGGAGGCCGGCACGGCGCCGGGTTCGGGTGGTATCTGGTCCCGGGGGTGCTGGCCTCCCTCGCGGTGATCGTGGTGCCGCTGGTGATGACCGTCGGCATCAGCTTCACCCGCTGGTCCGGCATCGGCGATCCGGAGTGGATCGGCGTCGACAACTACACCCGGCTGTTCCACGACGAGCGGTTCTGGGCCTCGTTCGGGCACATCATCCTGCTGATCCTGGCGATGGCGGTGATACCGACGCTGCTCGGGCTGCTGCTCGCGGCGGTGCTGTTCGACTACATCGCCAAGATCTTCGGGCCGCGCTGGGCCAGCGTGTTCCGCTCCGGCTTCTACCTGCCGCAGGTGCTGCCGGTCGCGGTGACCGGCATCGTCTGGGGCTGGATCCTGCACCCCAGCTACGGCGCGCTGAACCGGATCCTGGACACCGTCGGGCTCTCCTCGCTGGGCCGCAACTGGCTCGGCGACCCGAAGTACGCGCTCTACAGCGTGATGGCCGTGATGATCTGGTTCCAGCTCGGCTACCCGGTGGTCATGTTCATGTCCGGCCTGCAGCGCATCGACCCCGAGCTCTACGAGGCCGCCGACCTGGACGGGGCCGGCTGGTGGCAGCGGTTCCGGCACATCACCGTGTACCTGATCCGGCCGGAGTTCTACGTGGTGCTGGTGACCACCACCATCGCCGCGCTGAAGATCTTCGGGCAGATCTTCGTGCTGACCCGGGGCGGGCCGAGCAACGCCACCCTGGTGCCGTCGTACTTCGCCTGGCAGAACTTCTTCCAGAAGGCCCAGGTCGGGTACGGCTCGGCGATCTCCACCGTGCTGACGGTGCTGATCGTGGTGCTGGCCTTCGTGTTCCTGCGCCTGCAGAACCGTGGTCAGGATGCGTAGGTACCCGGCACGCTACGTCGTGCTCATCGTGCTGATCATCCTGCTGCTGCTCGTGGTGGCGCCGCTGCTGGTGGTCGCGCTCAACGCGGTCAAGAGCCCGGCCGACTACGCCAGCAACGGGCCGCTGTCGATCCCCAGGTCGCTGCACTGGGACGGCATCGTCGACTTCTGGCAGCGTGTCGACTTCAGCCGCAAGCTCTGGAACAGCTTCATCACCAGCGCGGTCGTCTCGGTGCTGGCGGTGATCCTGTCGGTCTTCAACGCGTACGCGCTGGGCATCGGCCGGGTCCGCGGCCGGGTCTGGTTCCTGGTGTTCTTCCTGGTCGCCAACCTGCTGCCGCAGGAGGTGCTGGTCTACCCGCTGTACTACCTGTCCAAGAGCCTGCACCTGTACGACAGCCTGTTCTCGATCATCATCATCTTCACGGTGATCCAGAGCGCGTTCGGCACGTATCTGCTCTCCTCGGTCTACGCCGAGTTCCCGACCGAGCTGCTGGACGCCGCCGCGGTCGACGGCGCCGGCCGCTTCCGGACGCTGTGGCGGGTCGTCGTGCCGGTCAGCAAGCCGACGCTGGCGGTGCTGTTCACGTTCTTCTTCATCTGGACGTGGAACGAGTTCTTCCTGCCGCTGGTCTTCCTGATCTCCAACGCCAACCAGACCGTGCCGGTCGCGCTCGGCGTGCTGCAGGGCGACCGGCAGATGGACGCCACCACGACCAGCGCCTCGGCGCTGATCGGCATCCTGCCCGCGATGCTGTTCTTCCTCCTCTTCCAGCGCACTCTCACCCGCGGCATCACTGCCGGCGCAATCAAGTAAAGGACGCTGTGTATGAAGTTCACAGACGGCTACTGGCGCAAGCGTGACGGCCTCACCGTGCTGCACCCCGTCCAGCTCCAGGACACCTCGGCGGGTACGACGTCGCTGACGGCCTACGCCTCGGCCAAGCGGGTGCAGGGGCGCGGGGACACCCTGGACGCGCCGATCATCACCGTCGAGCTCAGCGCGCCGGCGCCCGACGTCGTCCGGGTGTCGATCAGCCACTTCGCGGGCGCTCAGCGCCGTACCCCGGAATTTGAGATCTTCGCCGAGCCGGACTTCCGGCCGGAGATCTCGTCGCGGTCGCTGGTCTCCGGAGCGCTCACCGCGCGTTTCGCCGAAGGCGACGCCTGGGGCCTGGAGTTCCGGGCCGGCGGCAAGCGGCTGACCCGCAGCGGCTGGAAGGGCATGGGCGTCGTCGACACCGCCGACGGCGAGCACTACGTGCACGAGCAGCTCGACCTGGGCGTGGGCGAGGCGGTCTACGGGCTCGGCGAGCGGTTCGGGCCGCTGGTCAAGAACGGTCAGACCGTCGACATCTGGAACGAGGACGGCGGCACCAGCAGCGAGCAGGCCTACAAGAACGTGCCGTTCTACCTGACCAACCGCGGCTACGGCGTGCTGGTCGACCACCCCGGCAAGGTGTCCTTCGAGGTCGGCTCCGAGCTGGTCGGGCGCACCCAGTTCAGCGTCGCCGGGCAGTCGCTGTCCTACCTGGTCATCTACGGGCCGACGCCGGCGGACATCCTGCGCAAGTACACCGCCCTGACCGGGCGGCCCGCGCTGCCGCCGGCCTGGTCGTTCGGGCTGTGGCTGACCACGTCCTTCACCACCTCGTACGACGAGGAGACGGTGACGAGTTTCGTGGACGGGATGGCCGAGCGGGACCTGCCGCTGAGCGTGTTCCACTTCGACACGTTCTGGATGCGCGAGTTCAGCTGGTGCGACTTCGAGTGGGACGCGCGGATCTTCCCCGACCCGCCGGGCATGCTCAAGCGGCTGCACGACCGGGGGCTGCGCACCTGCGTGTGGATCAACCCGTACATCGCGCAGCGGTCGTCGCTGTTCGCCGAGGGGATGCGGGCCGGCTACCTGGTGCGCAAGCCGGACGGCGACGTGTGGCAGTGGGACCGGTGGCAGGCCGGCATGGCGCTGGTCGACTTCACCAACCCCGAGGCCTGCGCCTGGTACGCCGGCAAGCTGCGCACGCTGCTGGAGATGGGGGTGGACGCGTTCAAGTCCGACTTCGGCGAGCGCATCCCGCTCGAGGTGGTCTGGCACGACGGCTCGGACCCGGAACGGATGCACAACTACTACACCCAGCTGTACAACAAGGTGGTCTTCGACGTGCTGCGCGAGCACCGCGGCGAGGGCGAGGCGGTGGTGTTCGCCCGTTCGGCGACCGTGGGCGGCCAGCAGTTCCCGGTGCACTGGGGCGGCGACAACTCGTCCACGTACGAGTCGATGGCCGAGAGCCTGCGCGGCGGGCTGTCGCTGGCGGCGTCCGGGTTCGGCTTCTGGAGCCATGACATCGGCGGCTTCGAGGGGCTGCCGGACCCGGCGGTGTTCAAGCGGTGGATCCCGTTCGGGCTGCTCTCCTCGCACAGCCGGCTGCACGGCAACCAGACGTACCGGGTGCCGTGGCTGTTCGACTCCGAAGCCGTGGACGTGCTGCGGTCGTTCACCCGGCTCAAGAACTCGCTGATGCCGTACCTGTTCGCCGCCGCCGAGCGGGCGCACCACGAGGGCCTGCCGGTGATGCGGCCGATGGTCTTCGGCTGGCCGGACGACCCGGCCGTGACCCACCTGGACCGGCAGTACCTGCTCGGCGACTCGCTGCTGGTGGCGCCGGTGTTCAGCGAGTCCGGGGAGACGTCGTACTACGTGCCGGCCGGGCGCTGGACGCGGTACCTGACCGGGGAGATCGTCGAGGGGCCGGGCTGGGTGCACGAGACCCACGGCTTCGACGGCGTGCCGCTGCTGGTGCGGCCGGACTCGGTGGTGCCGGTCGGCGCGCGGGTGGACCGGCCGGACTACGACTACCGGGACGGGATCACGCTGCGGTTGTTCGAGCCGGCCGAGGGCAGCCGGACCGTGACCGTGGCCGGGTCCACCTTCGAGGTCACCCGGCAGGGCGCGACCGTCCGGGTGACCCGCTCGGGCGCGGCGTTGCCGTGGCAGGTCCAGGCCGGCGACACGGTGGTCGCGGTGGCCGCCGGCGAGACCGGCTGCGAGCTAACCCTGCCGTAGCTGGCGGATGCCGTCGATGGCGAGGCCGAGCAGCCGCTCGGCCTCGCTGCCGTCGGCGCCCGGGCGGTGCTCGACGGTCATCGAGATCGCCACCACCAGCGTCAGCAGGTCACCGATCGACACCTCGGCGCGGACCGCGCCGGCCCGGCGGGCCCGGGTCAGCAGCACGTCGCCTGCCTCGGCCATCATCAGGTGGCAGGCGTTGTCGGTGCCCGGCACCAGCGACGACGCCAGGCCCCGGGTGCCGGCCACGGAGGCGCCCACCGAGCGCAGCCAGCCGGTCAGCGCGGTGCCCGGCTCGGCGCTGCCTGCGGACTCCCGGGCCTGCCGGCAGAGCGCCTCGACCCGGTCGTGGAAGACCGCGGTGAGCAGGGCCTGCCGGGACGGGAAGTGCCGGTGCAGGGTGGCCGAGCCGACCCCGGCCCGCCGGGCGATCTCCTCCAGCGAGGCCTCGGCGCCTTCGCGCGCGAAGGCCTCCGCCGCCGCCGCGACCAGCTGGTCGTAGTTGCGGGCGGCGTCCGCTCGTCTCGGTCGCATACCTCACCCTGCCTAACCGGGGTATCCCTCCGTATCGTACGACACGCGTCGCCGCCGGTTGTGCGGGACGCTGGGGGCATGACTGAGCCGCTCTGGACCGGACCCGCGGTCGCCCTGGTGAACCTGTTCGACGCCGACGCCGCGGTGGAGGCGAAAGCCACCGCCGAGCACGCCGCCCGCCTGGTCGCGGCCGGCATCCGTGCGGTGCTGGTGAACGGCAGCACCGGCGAGGCCGCCGCGCTGACCGACGACGAACGCGTGGAGCTGGTCGCCGCCGTCCGGGCCGCCTGCCCCGACGTGCCGGTCATCGCCGGCGCCTCGGGGGACTGGTGGCGGCAGGCCGCGACCCGGGTCGCCGGCGCGGTCGACGCGGGCGCGGACGCGGTGCTGGTCGCGCCGCCCCGGCTCGGCGGCGCCCTGCACGGCTACTTCGAGCGGGTGGTCGCCGCCGCCGGGGTGCCCGTGCTGGCCTATCACTACCCGGGGGTCGCGGGCGGGCCGGTGCCGGTGGGGGCGCTCGGGGAGCTGGGGCTCGCCGGGGTCAAGGACTCCAGCGGCGACCCGGCCCGGCTCGGCCACGAGCTCCAGCTCGGCGGGGACCTCGCCGTCTACACCGGGGCGTCCGCGCTGCTCGGCTACGCGAGCTGGCTGGGCGCGGCCGGTGCGATCGTGGCGGCGGCGAACCTCGTACCGCAGGAGTGCGTGGCCGCCTGGGAGCGCGACGCCGCCGCCCAGCACGCTGTGCTGCGCGCCGAGCGCGAGAGCAAGGCCCTGCCGGGCGGTCTGAAGGAGGCGGTGGCCCAGCGGTACGGCACCTCACCGGTACGCCGGCTGGGCTGAGCCCTACTTCTCCAGCTTGGTCGGGTCGAGCGTGGTCTCCTGGTGCAGGATGAACCGGTTCGTCGCGTACGTGATCGCCCACAGCACCACGCCGATGATCAGCAGCACCCCGGCCACCTGGTAGTCGGCGGCGGCCCGGCCGGAGAGCGGGCTGGCCAGGTACGCGCAGGCGACCGCGCCGATGACCGGGATGACCGTGGGCGCCTTGAAGTGCTGGTGCTCGACCCGGTCCTTGCGCAGCACCAGCACCGCGATGTTGACCACGGTGAAGACGCAGAGCAGCAGCAGCGCGGTGGTGCCGCCGAGCGCGGTCAGGTCGGCGAACCAGATCAGCCCGAAGGCGATCAGCGTGGTGAAGACGATGCCCACCCACGGCGTGCGCCGGGTCCGGTGCACCCGGCCCAGCACCTTGGGCAGCACCCGCTCGTTGGCCATGCCGTAGAGCAGCCGGCTGGCCATCAGCATGTTGATCAGCGCCGAGTTGGCCACCGCGAACATGGTGATGAACGCGAACACCCACAGCGGGAACCCGGGCGCGCCGGCCGACACCACCTTGAGCAGCGGCGCGTCGCCCTCGCTGAGGTCGGCCGGGGAGACCAGCGCGACCGCGGAGATCGCGACCAGCACGTAGATCAGCCCGGTGACGCACAGGCCGGTCAGCATCACCTTGGGGAAGATCCGCACCGGGTCCTTGGTCTCCTCGGCCATGTTCACCGAGTCCTCGAAGCCGACCATGGCGAAGAACGCCAGCGCGGTGGCCGCGGTCACCGAGAAGAACGCGCTCTCGTCCGGCGGCGAGTCGAACTGCACCAGCCGGGCCAGGTCACCCTCGCCGCCGCCGAGCGCCCACGCGCCGATGCCGATGACGATCAGCAGGCCGGTCAGCTCGACGCAGGTCAGCAGCACGTTGACCTTGACGCTCTCGCCGACGCCACGGAAGTTGACCAGCGCGATCAGCGTCATGAAGCCGACCGCCACCGCGGTCAGCCCCAGCCCCTCGCCCAGCGACAGGTCGAAGGCCTCGGCGAAGTTGCCGGCGAACGCCTTGGACGCGCTGGACGCCGAGGTCAGCCCCGAGCACATCACCGCGAAGGTGACCATGAAGGTGAGGAAGTGCAGGCCGAACGCCTTGTGCGTGTACAGCGCCGCGCCGGCCGCGCGCGGGTACTTCGTGACCAGCTCCAGATAGCTGAACGCGGTCAGCAGCGCCACCACGAACGCGACCAGGAACGGCAGCCAGACCGCGCCGCCCACCTCGGCGGCGACCTTGCCGGTGAGCGCGTACACCCCGGTGCCGAGGATGTCGCCGACCACGAACAGCAGCAGCAGCCCGGGGCCGATCACCCGGTTGAGCGCGGGCTGGTCGCGTGTCTCGGTGCTGTCCCGTGTTCCCGCGTCCGCCATAGCCGCGTACCTCCACATCGACATGCCTGGCCTCACGGTAAGCGATCAGGCGGGAACTCGCCGCTGCGGAGACTTGTTCCGGCGCGGCGGGCGGGCGAGGATCGACCCACGTGATCCCACCTGCCGGAGGACGACATGCACATCGTGCTGGCTGCCAAGCCCGACGCCGACCAGCCCTGGATCACCGACTCCGTGGCCCGGCTGGCCAGACAGACCGCCGCGACGGTCGTCGTGATCGCGGTCGACACGGTGGAGCTCGAACGCTTCTCGGCGGCGCCGCGCAGCGTGTTCGTCCAGGGCGCCCGGGAGGCCGTCGACACGGCGGTGGCCCGGCTGGCCGAGGCGGGTGTGGTGGCGGAAGGGGTGGTGCTCTCCGGCCGCCCGCTCCAGCGGATCATCGACTTCGCCGACGAACGGCAGACCGACGTGATCGTGGTGGGCGCCAGCACCCGGCCCGCGGTGGCGGAACGGCTGCTCGGCAGCGTCCCACTGCAGCTGATCGAGAAGGCGTCCCGCCCGGTCCTGGTGGTCACCCGGCCGTAGATCACGGGAGCTTCGGCGAGTAAGCGATCGGTCCGGTGAAAGTGAACGGAGGGCTGGATGGTCAGCGGTTCCGTCCGTAGGGATCCGGCTCGTGAGTTGCGCGCCGCCTTGGTCGAGGCGCTGGTCGAACTGCCGTTCATGCGGGGATTGCCGAACCGCCGGCTGTTCATCCAGCTGATCCGCCGCGACGGCACTCCGGTCGCCGACATTCAGGAGCGGCAGGAGCAGCGACTTCACGCGGTCGAGATCGTCATGGCGTGCCTCCATCCGCCGGCCGGGCTACGTGCTCTCGCCGGGGCGCTTTCGGTGATGGCACCGAACGAGCCCCAGGCGCTGCGGGTGCAGCATCTGGTGCAATCGGCACCTCTGCAGAGTCTCCTGAGCGACGCCGAGCTGGACCGGGGACGACGGCTGATCCGGCGCGTACTGACCCGGCTGCCGGAGGCGCGGCGTCGGAGCTCCGCGACAGCTCCTGACCTTCTGTCCGACTTCGACGAACTGCTGTCCCGCCCGCCGGACGACCACGGCATGCCGCCGGCGCTGGACCTGGCCACGAGGGTCGCCGACGAGACGGATGATCCGGAGTTGCGTACCTGGATCGCGTCGGTGGCGGAGCAAGTCGGTGTGGGCCGACCGCCTGGGCCCGGCGTGTCCACCACCGAGGCGCCTGCCGCCGAGGCCGTGATCCCGCCACCGGAGCCGTCGCCACCCCCTGGGCTCGATCCGCTGCCCCCACTCCTACCTCCCGAATGCCACGATCCGTCGCTGCATCCGGCGGATGGCGGCGCGCCGAACGCGTCGGAAACCGCTGCTGCAAAGCTGTCTCGGGAACACGACATCCGGCGTCCCGTCATCTGGGGTGACGTCCCTCCCCGGAACCCTCAATTCACGGGACGTGAGGATCTGCTGCACCTGCTGCGCGAGCAGCTCGTGACGAGCGGGCACGCGGCCGTTCTTCCCCGGGCGTTGCATGGCTTGGGCGGGGTCGGGAAGTCGCAGGTCGCGATCGAGTATGTGCACCGGTTCAAGGAGACCTACGATCTGATCTGGTGGATTCCGGCCGAGCATCCCGACCAGATCCTTGCCTCGCTCACCCGGCTCGCTCAACGCCTGAATCTGGACGTCGGCCTGGACGCGTCGAGTGCCGTCCCGGCCGTGCGGGAGGCCTTGAGCACCGGAGCCGGGCCATACCCCTCGTGGTTGCTCGTGTTCGACAACGCCGAGGCCGTACGCGATGTCCGGCACTACTTCCCGGCCGGAGCGGGTGGGCAGATTCTCGTGACGGCACGGAACCCCGAGTGGGCGCTGGTCGCGGCATCGCTGGAGATCGACGTCTTCTCTCGGGTGGAGAGCGTAGCTCTGCTCACGAGACGCACTCCCGATTTGCGCACCGAGGAAGCGGACCGACTGGCCGCGGCCCTCGGTGACCTGCCTCTCGCACTCGACCAGGCCGCCGCGTGGTGCGCGGCTACGGGCATGGCCGTGGACGAGTACCTTCGTCTTCTGGATCAACAGCGGCTGGAACTGTTCGACGACTACCCGCCGAACATCGAGACCTCGGTCGCTGCCGCCTGGAACGTGTCACTGGACCGCCTCGCAGACGTACACCCGGCCGCTCTGCATCTGCTCCAGGTTTGCGCGTTCTTCGCCCCTGAGCCGATCTCGTTGGCTCTGTTCGCCGGATCACCCACGGCGCCGATCACCGACCCACTCGACCACGCTCTCGACGACTCGATCAGGCTCGGCCGCGTCATCCGGGAGATCAAGCGTTACGCCCTGGCCCGCCTTGATCACCACCATCAGACCTTGCAGATGCATCGCATAGTGCAGGTCGTTCTGATCGGCCGGATGACGCCCGCGGAACGCGAGACCATGAGGGGCGGCGCACACACTCTGCTGGCCAACGGCGACCCGAAGAACCCGTCCGACGCCGCGATGTGGCCGCGTTACCAGGCGATGCTTCCCCACCTGCGAGTGTCCCGAGCTGTCGAGTCGGGTGATCGACGGGTTCAGGACCTCGTGCTGGGTACGGTCCAGTTCCTCTTCCACTGGGGCGATCATGCGGGATGCGAGGAACTCGCCGGCGAGGCTTACGCCGTTCGCTTGGCGCATCTCGGGGAGACCAGCCCGCGGACCCTTGAACTCGCGACGTGGTTGGGTTCGGTCAAGTGGACCATCGGCAAGTACGGTGAGGCCGCCGAACTCAACCGCCGATCGCTGGAGCACTACCGACACAACTTCGGTGAAGACGACGAGGGCACCCTTCGTGCGATGCACCTGGTGGCTGCCGATCTGCGCTCAGCCGGCGAGTTCTGGTCGGCTCGAGACATGGATCAGCACGCCCTGGCCACCTGCAACCGCTCGTTCGGGCCCGATGATCCCGCCACTTTGGCCGCCGCCCACGCGTTGGCCGCGGACCTCCGGCTGACTGGTGAATTCACCGTTGCAGCCGACCTCGACAACGACACCTACCGGCGGCGGGGCGACCTGTTCGGCGACAATGCCGAGGCCACCCTGAGCACCCGCAACAGCCTGGCGATCGACTACTGCGGAATTGGTCAGTACGATCGCGCTCGGCGCCTGGCGGAGGATGTCTACCAACGGCACGTCGACACGTTCGGGCCGGATGCTCCGGGGGCATTACGCGCGGCACGCACCCTGGCCGTCGCCCGGCGTTGTGGCGGCGATCACGACGCGGCCAGGCGCCTGGCCAAGGACACCGTCGAGCGGATCCAACGACGCTACGGAGACGAGTATCCCGAGGGCATGGCGGCGGCGCTCGCCCTCTCGGTGGAAATGCGTCTGCACGGTGAGCTCGACGATGCCCGTGAACTCAATGAACGAACGGTTGCGCGGTACCGGATCGTCTTCCATCCGACCCATCCGCACACGCTCTCCGCCCGGGTCAATCTGGCCGTCGTCCAGCGGCTGCAAGGTGACGTCGAACTTGCTCGCAGGAACGACGACGAAACACTGCGCGAGTTCGTACATAGGCTTGGTCCGGACCACCCGTCCACCCTGGCCTGTGCTGTCAACCTGGCCAGTGACGAGCTTCTCCTGGGCGACTGCCAGCATGCCTTCGAGCGCGACACCGACACCGTCGCCCGGTCCACCAGAGTCCTCGGCGCGACACATCCGTCCACCCTTGCCTGCAACCTCAACCTTGCCCTCGACCTGAGGCTCCTCGGCCGCGACCGTGAGGCTCAGGTGATCCACGACGACACGGTGCACCGATACCGCCAGTCCCTCGGACCCCAACATCCCGCCACCGTCAACGCCGAGCAGTACCTGCGCGCCGATTGTGAGATCGACCCCTTGCCCCTGTAGGGAAAGGCAGCAACCGAATGCCACGTCGCGTGCTCCTGCTCCTCACTACCGCCGGATGCACAGGTATCGGCATCGCCGTCCTGTATCTGCTGCAGCGGTACGGCGTTACGCGCACGGTGGTCACTCAGAACGGAACCGAGACCAGCACGGTCACCGAAAGCAACGCACTGGCGCTCGCGGTCGTGACCGGCCTGATCGCTCTGGCTTCCGCCGCGTTGACAGCGGCGCTCGGCCATTGGTACACCATTTCCGCGGAGCGTGACCGCCGATCGGCGGAGCTGTGGGCCGGCCGGAATGCCAGAATCCGCGAGCAGATCGCCGCAGTGGCATCCGAGATCGCGGGAATGCTGGAAGGCGTGCGCCCGATGGACGAAGCCAGCGCGGGTGCCGCGAGCCATCAACGGGCCACCTTGTGGAACCAGGCGACACTCGCCGTCAGGAAAGCCGCCAACGCGGCGGTGCCACACATCGGCGTTCTGGAGGACCCGGCGCTGCGCGACGCCGCACACGCCGTCTTCGCCACCTACGAAGACTGGTACACGCGAGCCGAAGAAACCCTCCGCGGCGGTGGCACTGAGCCAAACCGAGCGGCCAAGCAGGCGGCGCTGGACGCGTTCTTCAACCGCGCCCGCGTCGTGATCGCAGATGCCGAGACGCGCGACCGGCCCTGACACTCATTCAGCGGCCGAGTCGCAGGCGGACGATGCTCAGCACTACGCCACGACTGATCACTAGCCGACGGCCCGGATCCGGCTCCGCTACCTGACCGCCCAAGGCACCGAAGGCCGGTCGTATCGCGGGTCGGACCCGAGCACCGGGCGGCACCAGCCCCGCCTTTGGATCCTCTGGCTTTGCGGATGGGTCTTGGTGGTCCAGCCGACCCTCGACCGGCCGAGCCCGGTGTCTTCCGGCTCGACCCGCGCGTCGCCGGGTGCTTCCTTCTACCGATCACCGTCACGGCGAGTTCCGGCCGCGTGCTGGTGACCGCGGCTGATGGTGGAGCCCATGCTCGCTGTCCGGCCGATCAACCCGGCTGCGTCCGCTCGGGCCTGCAGCAAGGCCGGGATCCGCGCCCAGACACCGTCGCGCAGCCACCGATACAACGTCTATGACGGTCTGTCGTCGGGCAGGAACACATCTCCGGCCAGAAAGTGCAGGTTCGTCGCCGACCTCGACGGCCGCGTCGCCGACGTCGGCGAACCCGTCAACGGCGTTCGCCACGACGTGGCAACGTTCCTCGTCTCCGGCACCGCCGGACGGTGGGCCAGCCGTGGCAGGTGGGGTGCGGTGAAACCGGTTGGCTTGCCCGGGGGCCGGATCCGCGCCGATGTGGTGCACGGGCAGATCACCGCGGTGGGCTTGACCGGCGCTCGTTCGTGCCGACGAAGGTGGGCTCAATCGTGACTGGAAGGCCCCGGATTTCCCACCCGGAGAAGACTCAAAAATTGCCGTCCGGTTCGCTCGGGTCGCCAACAACCTGTCGAACACTGAGAATCTCCTCTTCAAGCCGGCCAGCTGCCTCGTCTTTGCCGAGAGCTCGAAGATCGGCTACCAAGAATCGGGCGGTATTGATAGTGTCTGGATGAGTTCGCCCCAGTACATTCCTTCTTAGTGAAAGTGTTTCCTCATCCAGCTTCTGAGCTTCTTCCCGGTTTCCCAGCGCGAAGAGGTCTCTCGCCAAATTGAACGCCGAAACCAGAGTCGCAGGGTGGTTTTCGCCGAGGACTTCCCGACATCTACGAAATGTGTTTTCATCCAACGCCCGCGCACCGATCAGGTCGCCCGCCGTCCTTCGCGCGTAAGCGAGGCTATTGGCAGACGCCAAGGTGTAGACATGATCGTCGCCCATTAGCTGTCGCATCCTTTTATAGACGTTCTCGTCTATTTTTCGCGCTTCCTCTATGGCTCCGAGCCGACGCAGGTCACGAGCCACGCCGTTGCTGATGCGAAGAGTGTCCGGATGGTCTTCGCCGAGGACTCGGCGCCTCCTCATCAATACGTCCTGGTCGATCTTCAGAGCAGCCGCATGCGCACCCGACCGCCTCAGATCGCCGCCGAGATTTCCGGCTGCGGCCAACGTTCGAACGTCATCGTCGCCATACACCGAGCGCAGCTCGCGCAGCACGGACTCCTGTAGTTCTCGGGCGCGCGTCGACATTCCGAGTTTAGCGTAGGACCGGGCAAGATGGTTGCCGACAACTATCGCATTCGGATCCATAGGACCATGGAGTCGCAGCCACGTCTCCCGCAGTTCTTCCGCCAAGATTCGTGCGGCATCAACGTCGCCCCGGCAGATCAGGTACCACACCATCCTTACGGTTGTTCCTCGGATCTCCTCGTTTGCACTCGAAGCCGGATCCTGGGCAAGAATGTGCGGGAAAAGGACTCCCCACTTGGACCAGCTCAACGGTGAGTCGGCGTCTTCAGGGGCCGCCTGTACGATGATGTCTTCTGCCAGAATTCGAGCGCCACTCACCAAAGCGTCTGCGCTGGCAATTAGAATTCCCCTGGTTAGCCTGTGCAGCTGCAGAAAATCATTGTCGATACGGGCGAGCCCAAGGCGTCTCGCTGTTTGAGCCGACCTTCGAAGGTTGAACATGTCTTTTGCGGTCGTCGCCAGGGGTTCAGGAAGATTGCCAGGGTACTCCGAGAAGACGCTGAACGGGATCCGTTCTGGTGCGAAATAAGAACAAAGCCCAAGCAATTGAGGTGAGGCAGCATCTTCTGCGCGTAGACGATCAACTGCGATGCGCACGGTGCCGACCAATGAACGTGGATAAGCCGCCGATTTTCCATGATCGAGTAACTGGGTCGGGCTGGCTGTCAACATCGTGCGGTATTCGCTTTCCGAAATTCCGGTCTCCGCCATAACGCCCGCAGCTTGAGCAAGCGCAAGCGGCAGGTCGCCCATTTCATGCGCCAGTCGACCTGCCGCTGCCGGGCTGAGATTTGGCAGCCTGGCGACCAGCAGTGCAACCGAGTCGAATCTATTGAATACATTGACGGAGAGTGGTGCGGCTACTTCTCGCCAGGATTCATTCCGGGAGGTGATCATGGTGTGCCCGCGACCTGACGGAAGCCAGGCGCGCAAAGATGCGGGGTCTTCGGCATTGTCGAAAATGACCAGCCATCGATCACTCGATCGAAAATGCGCGCGAACGATACGAACAGCGGAGGCCGTGTCGATATCACGACTTGCCAAACCTGCCTCCACCGCCAGATCCGCATACTGATCGCCGAGTATATCGGTACGCTCGGCAGCGAAGAACCAGACGATATCGTAGTAGTCGGAGTATCGATGGCAGTATTCTATGGCAAGCTGAGTCTTTCCAACGCCGCCCATCCCGTGTAGAGCCTGAACCACCACAGATTTGCTGCCCAGCAGGCGTCTGCGAAGGATCTGCAATAGCTGTTTCCGGCCAACGAAGTCAGGGTTTCGGGCAGCAACATTCCATGCGCGCGGAGGAATGCCTGCCGGTTCGGCTGCGGTGATGGCAACGCCCTGCCCTGCTGAAATATCTCGTACATCAATGCCGTCCGGGATCGCCAATCCCGTCGAGCTTTCGATCGACAGGATTTCAGTACCAATCGGCAAGACGGGCTGTGATGCTGGATTATCGGAAGTCTTCACCGGGCGAGCCCTACCCGTGGCCGCCCAAGAAAAACAGAAGCTTCCGATCAGGCCTGACACTAGGCCGCACAACGCAAGGGTGGTGTCCCGATCGATCTCTAGGATAATCTCAAAAATTGGCCAGGTCGCAGCGAAAGACACAATCACCGATGCGCAGGAGACTATATATCTTGACGATCTCCTCATGCTGCCTCCCCAAGCCTGAACCAATTGAAGCATAGATGCACAACAGGTGCATTGCGACTTTCTTGTCGTGATCGACATCGCGCAGATGTCACACGCGCTGATCGCAGTTGGGAGTGCATTTGCAGTCGAGCGGGGGAGGGGGCAGCGCACCGGAAGCGTCCAAGCCTCAGGCGCTGCCGACCATCGATGGGCCTTTTCCAGCTTGATCTTGCTGGTCAGGCCGTGTCGGCCGGGTCGGTGATCGATGAGGTCGAGGCTCCAGATGGGACAGCAAATCGACCAAACCTGATGCCCCGAGCGGGAGGCTCGCCGTGGCTGTCCTACCTGTCCACGATCTCGTTGTCCAGCCGGGCCTTGAACCACCTCGCCGACCGCCTCCGCGGTCACCGCCAGCAACGCAAATCCCGGTGGAGGCGGCTGAGCCCCGGCCGCCAGGCACTATTGGCCCTGGCCCATCTGCGCAACGGCGACACCTACACCCGCCTTGCTGCCGCTTCGAGATCGGCGTCGTCGCCGCCTGGCGCTACGTCCAGGAAGCAATCGCCCTGCTCAGGGCGACCGCTGACGACCTTGACGCCGCCATGCGACGCATCCGTCAACTGGCGTACGCGATCCTGGACGGCACCCTGATCCCGATCGACCGCGTCGCCGACCGGAGGCCGTACTACTCCGGAAAACACCAGCGGCACGGCGTGAACGTCCAGCGCCCCACGCCGAGATCCGCGCCCGCGGTGGGCGCGTGATCACCACCCTCAGACCTGGAAGGTCCTGGTCAAGCTGGGCTGCTGCCCACGCCGCGCCACCACGATCGTGCAGGCCATCCTCGTCCTGCACCACGTCCAGGCCGACCACTACGCAGGTCAAAAGGGCTCATTTGAGGATGATCGCGTTGCCTTCCGGGCACGCTTTGGTATATGACCCGCAGCTATCAAATGTCATGGATTTCTGGTCCAATTCTGGCCACCGACTTGAACTCCCGCACCAGCGCTTCGAATACTCCCGGCTACCGATTCACCTCTACGGAGCAACCTCTTTCAGGCCGCAGCGGGTTACGCGAACGACAGCGTCGTGCCGCGTGATGACCCAGGCCCGGGCGATCGTCACCCGCTGCTGCTGGTCGCCGGGCAATCTCCGGCGCCGGTTGCGGGCGTGGCGGCGAGCCCGGCTTCCCGAGCGCCTGCCGGACCTGGGCGCGTCCGGGCCGGTGGGCCGGCCAGGCCCGGCGGCAGGGGCCCACGTTCTGGTCAGCGTTCGGCGAGCCGATCGGGTCGACGGACCCGATCCTGGGTGCCGCCCCGGAAGTCGACGACGGCTGATGCCTGTGCAGGGTGACCGCGGTCATGTCAGGCGGGGTGCGAGGCGACGGGCGGGCGACCACCCGGATCGGCCATAGGGCTGACCCTGCGGAGCTCGCACGGGCGATGGGCGACAATGAGCGGACACGATCTGTTCAACCCTGGAAGGATTCGCCTTGGCCGGTGGACTCGTAGCCCTGCTGGATGACGTCGCGGTGCTGGCTCGCGCCGCTGCCGCGTCCGTCGACGACATCGGGGCGGCCGCCGCGAAGGCCGGCGCCAAGGCCGCCGGCGTGGTCATCGACGACGCTGCCGTCACCCCCCAGTATGTCCGGGACCTGGCCGCCGAGCGCGAGGTGCCGATCATCAAGCGCATCGCGGTGGGGTCGCTGCGCAACAAGTTCCTCATCATCCTGCCGGCGGTGCTGGTGCTCAGCCAGTTCGTGCCGTGGCTGCTCACCCCGATCCTCATGCTGGGCGGCGCCTACCTGTGTTACGAGGGCGCGGAGAAGGTCTGGGCCAAGCTCGCCCACCACGACGCGCACGGCGCCGGTGACGAGGCGGCCCTGGACGAGAAGACCCTGGTGTCCGGCGCGGTGCGGACCGACCTGATCCTCTCGGCGGAGATCATGGTGATCACCCTGAACGAGGTGATCAACGAGACGTTCTGGTCCCGGCTGGCGATCCTGGCAGTGGTCGCCCTGGTCATGACCGTCGTGGTGTACGGCGCCGTGGCCTTGATCGTGAAGATGGACGACGCCGGGCTGCGCCTGGCCCAGCTCTCCGGCGCGGTCGCGTCGTTCGGCCGGGGCCTGGTCAAGGCGATGCCGCTGGTGCTCACCGTGCTGACCGTGGTCGGCACCGCCGCGATGCTCTGGGTCGGCGGGCACATCCTGCTGGTCGGCACGGACGAGCTCGGCCTGCACTTCCTCTACGCTGCCGTGCACCACGTGGAGGAGGCGGCCCACGACGCCACGGGCGCGCTCGGCGGGCTGGTCGGCTGGCTCGTCAACACGGTGGCCAGTGCCATCCTCGGGCTGGTCGTCGGCGCCCTGGTCGTGGCGGTCATGACCCTGATCGCCCGCCGCCGCAAGGCCGGGAGTGTCACCGGCTGAACCAACCGGTCAGCGGGCCGGCCGGCCCGCTCCACGAACAGGGCCCTGCGCCTCGGGCCACCGCGCCGGCCGGTCGTCGCCGGCGGTGCCGCCCTGCGGAGCGGTTGACGGCTCGCGGCGGGGGTGGCCGAGTACCAGTTCACCCCGGGCGTGGCCGGCCCTGCTGCTGGCCCGGACCGGCGCGGACCGGCGCCAGAGCGCGCTGTCCAGCATGGAGGGCCGAGGCGGTGGAGGGCTGACCGGTCACCGGTCGCCGAGGTCGATCACGCCGGTCGGCGCCGCGGCGAGCGGCTCGGGGCATGGCGCCGGGAGGAGCAGCGCGACCACGCCGACGTTCACCAGCGCCGCGACGACACCGACGAGGAGCTGGACGCTCACTCCGGCCCCCGGTCGCAGGCCCGCCGCGGCCGGCGCAGCCGCGGTGGCGGCCAGCACAGCCGCGGTGGCCAGGCCGATCAGCCGGGCCGCCCCGGGTGCGCACCCCGAGGACAAGCGCGGCCGCCGCCGGGCACCACAGCGCGAGCACGGCGGCGGCGCCGAGCCGGACGGCCGGGACGGTCCCGTCGTCGGTCGCCACGTCGGGCAGCGGGGAGAGCCAGGTGGTCAGCACCCAGGCCAGGGCGAGCACCTGGCAGCCGATCGCGTCCAGGCCGAGCACGAGACCCGCCGCCAGCAACGGGGGGCTCAGCCTCGGCCGTCCGGGCTCCCCGTCCATGGCGCCGACTCCAGGCGGCCCGCGCCACCGCCCGGAAATGCGGCGGCGCGGCCGGCCACGTGTGGGTAGGGTCGGCCCTCTGACCACGCCGGCAACGGCGTCCGGGGAGGGAAGGGCGGAGCGATGACGGTGGCACGGAACCGATCCCGGCCGATCGAGGTGGGCGGCACGGCATACCGCTGGACGTTCCGGCGGCGGGCGGCCCACTACCGGGGCGGCGGGTGCACGCTGCTGACGTTCGTGGCGGAGCGGGACACCGGGCAGGGTGCGCTGCTGGTGGTCAACCTGCCGGCCGTAGCGCCGGCCCGGCCGGTGCTGCCGTCCACGGTGGCCGAGAGCGTCACCCGGGCGCTGGTCGCGGGATGGCGGCCGGGCACGCGGGGCCCGGTGCCCCGGCTCCGGCCGGGGCTGCACCACCGCCGGACCGAGCCCCGGGGCGCGCGGGCCGTGGGACCGCTGCGTCACGCCGGCCTCCGCCGCCGCGACTGAACCACCTGCCGCCCGCCGCGGGTGAGCGGGACGCCGAGGCGGTCCAGCGGGTGCCGCCGCGCCGGCCCGCGACGCACTCTATCTGGCCCATAGGATATGTGGGTATCCTGTCCCGCATGACGGCGCTCGACTTCCACTGGTTCCTGCCCACGAACGGCGACAGCCGCGACATCGTGGGCGGCGGGCACGGCACCCCGGTCGGCTCGGCCGGCGGGATCCGCCCGCTGACCGTCGGCTACCTCGGCCAGATCGCCCGCAGCGCCGAGCAGCTCGGCTTCGCCGGCGCGCTCACCCCGACCGGCGCCTGGTGCGAGGATGCCTGGCTGGCCACGGCGATGCTCACCGAGGTCACCGAGCGGCTGAAGTTCCTGGTCGCGTTCCGGCCCGGGCTGATCTCGCCGACCCTGGCGGCGCAGATGGCCTCGACGTTCCAGCGGCTGTCCGGCAACCGGCTGCTGCTCAACGTGGTCACCGGCGGTGAGTCCAGCGAGCAGCGCGGCTACGGCGACTTCCTCGACAAGGACGCCCGCTACGCCCGCACCGACGAGTTCCTCGGCATCGTCAAGGCGCTGTGGCGCGGCGAGACCGTCGATCACCTCGGCGAGCACCTGCGCGTCGAGGGCGCCCGGCTCAGCCGGCTGCCGGACCCGGCCCCTCAGATCTACTTCGGCGGCTCCTCGGCGGCGGCCGGCCCGGTCGCGGCCCGGCACGCCGACGTCTACCTCACCTGGGGCGAGCCACCGGCCCAGGTGGCGCGGAAGATCGAGTGGATCCGCGGGCTGAACCCGGCCCTGCGCTTGGGCATCCGGCTGCACGTCATCGCCCGCGACACGGCCGAGGCGGCCTGGGCGGAGGCGGACCGGCTGCTCCGGGGCGTGTCGCCGGCCGACATCGAGGCGGTCCAGGCGGGCCTGCGGCGCAGCGAGTCCGAGGGCCAGCGGCGGATGCTCGAGCTGCACGGCGGCAGCCGCGACGGCCTGGTCGTCTCCCCGAACCTGTGGGCCGGCGTGGGCCTGGTCCGCGGCGGCGCGGGCACGGCACTGGTGGGCAGCCATACCGAGATCGCCGACCGCGTCGCCGAGTACGCCGCCCTGGGCATCACCGAGTTCATCCTGTCCGGCTACCCGCACCTGGAGGAGGCGTACTGGTTCGGCGAGGGCGTCCTGCCGGAACTGCGCCGCCGGGGCCTCTGGCGCCACCCGGGCGGCGACGGCAACACCCAGCAAGCCAGCATCCCGTTCGCCGGCGTCGCACCGACTCCGGCGGCGTCACCCAGCTGAGTGGACCGCTCGGCGCGCTCCGCGGCAGCCGCCGTCTCAGGCATCGCGAGCCACGGCCGCGGTCGAGGGTCACTCACTCGTACCGGTACTTCAGCGAGTCCGCCTCCGCCTGCTCGATGTCGGTGATCGTCAGCTCCGGCATCCGCAGCTGGGCCAGCGTCACCTCGGCCGAGGTCGGCTGGGCGTCCGCCGGCAGCCACTGCTCCGGTTGCCAGGCCCCGCTGCGCAGCAGCGCCTTGGGGCAGTGCGGGTAGACCTGCTCGATCCCCAGCACCAGCGCGCTGGCCGGCGGCTTGCCCACGGCGGTCAGTTGCGACAGCAGCTCGGGGCGGGTGGAGACGCAGGCCCGGCCGTTCACCCGGAGCGTCGTGGTGCGGCCCGGGATGACGAACAGCAGCCCGGCCCGGCCGGTGGCGACGATGTTCTGCAGGGAGTCCAGGCGCTTGTTGCCGGTCGCGTCCGGGATCGCCACCGTCCGTGCGTCCAGGACGGCGACGAACCCGGCGGGACCGCCGCGCGGGGAGACGTCACAGTTGCCCTCGGCGTCCACGCTGGCGACCAGGACCAGCGACGAGCAGCCGATCAACCGCCGGGCCTGGTCGGTGAGTTCGGTCATCTGCTTCCGTACGGCCGCCTCGCTGGGCATTTCGTAGGCCCGGCGCAGCGCCTCCAGGTCGGGCACGGCGTCGCGGCGCAGCGAGTCGAAAGCAGTGGCGGCAAGGGCTGACGTCATGCCGCCGACCCTAGCGGGCCGACCCTGCCGCCGACCCGCACCCTATTGTGGGGCCATGACTCTCGCCGGCAACAACCCGTCACGGCGTCGCGGCCGGTGGCTGGCCGTCGGTGCCTCGATCGTCCTGCTGCTGTGGGCCGTCGGCACCGTCGCGTTCACCTACTACTACGACAATGTGCCGTTGGCCGACGACAGCGTGGGGTACCCGGTCGTGCCGGTGGCGGAGCTGCCGCCGCCGGTGGCCAACGCGTTCATCGCCGCCGTCGACCCGGACTTCTACGCCTCCGACGACTCGCTGATCACCCGGCGGTACGCGGTGCTCGCGTCCGGTGCCGGTGAGCAGTCCGGCTGGCGCACGTGGGTCATGGCCGACAAGGCCGAGGCCGGCTACACCAAGACGGAGATCCTGGAGCGCTACCTCAACAGAGCCGACTACGGCCGCGGTGCGGTGGGCCTGGACGCCGCCGCGCGGACGTACTTCGACAAGCCGGCCGCACAACTGACCGTTGCCGAGGCGGCGCTGCTCGCGGTGCAGCTGCACCCCGACCGGCCCGCGCCGGAGGCCGGCTGGGCGCAGGTGCTCAACACCATGGTGGAGCGCGGCTGGTTGAGCCCGGCCGAACGGAACGGGCTCACCTTCCCCGGCTGACCGGGCCCGGGAGATCCGGCGGCGGTGCGGCGTACCCCGCGAGACTCTGCGGGGCACGCCCCCGGTCAGCGCCAAGTCATGTCGAGCTGGCGTTCGAAGGTGACGTAGCCGGCCCGGGCGAACGCCCGCGCCATCGGCACGTTGCCGACGTCCGTCGACGCCCGGATCCGGGGCACGCCCTCGCCGGCCAGCAGCCGGGTGCCGGCCGCCAGCAGCTCGTCGACGTAGCCGTGGCCGCGGTGGGCCGGCACCACCCCGAGGTACGCGATGATCGGGTTGTAGCCGTTGTGCGCCGGGATGACGAAGCCGACCGGGTCACCGTCCGGCAGCGTCGCCACCTGCCACCACTCGTGCGGGGTCGCGTAGCGGTCCAGCTCGTCGCGGTACTGCTCCTGCGCGGACTCCCGGGCCGTCATCCGGGTCAGGTCGTCGCGGCTGTGCGCGTCCAGCGTGCCCTCCAGCACCAGCGTCATCAGGCTGATGAGCTCGCCGGCGTCGCGGACCGGGCGGAAGGTGAGGCGGCCGGCCGGTTCCGGCAGGGGAGTGCCGGGCCGCCACTCCAGGCGCAGCCGCTCGACGAAGAGCTTCGCGCCGAGGCTCTCCAGGACGCCCATCCGCTGCTCGACGCCGCGGCGCACCTCCGGCTGGTCACGCCAGTCGCCGGGGACGTACCGCAGGTAGTCGGGCGGGTCGGTGCCCAGCGTGGCCAGCGCGGTCCGCACCAGCCGGGCGCCGTCGCCGACCTCGCCGGCGAGGTCGAGGACGTCCATCAGCACCGGGTGCTCGTCGCCGGGCCGGGACCACCAGGCGGCCCGGGCGACGACCCGGTCGCCGCGCAGGGCGAGCCACAGCCATTCCGGGCGGCGCCGGCCGGCCGCGAGGTCCTCGGCGAGCTCCTTGTTGAGGACGTACGGCAGGCTGTTGAACAGGTCCAGCTCGTCGGGCCCGGTGATCGGGCGCAGGGTCAGGTCAGGGTCGTGCAGGGTCAAGGCATTCTCCGTCGGGAGGGCGCCCCGTCCGCTCCGTGATCAGCTGTGCTGGTCGAACGAACGGTGAGGACATGAGCGCGGCCGCCAGTTGTAGCCCGCCGGCCCGGCGGCCCGCAACCGGATTACGGTCGCACGCCGACCACGGTGCGGCGGGCGTCCCGCCACGCGATCAGCGCGGTGGCGATCCGGGGTGACACCACCGCCTCACCCCGGCGCCGGGCGGCGAGCTGGTCGATCAGCCAGCGGGGCGCGTCCGCCCGCGCGATCGCCCGGGACTTGGTGAGCAGCTCGCCGGTGCGCAGCGCGTGCCGGCCCCGGGCCATCGAGGTGAGTCCCAGGTCGGCCATGACCGGGTCGAGCCAGATCCAGGGCCGCCGGGCGGCCCACGCCCAGTAGCCGGTGAGCTCCGCCCGGGCCGCCGCCCGCACGTCGTCGTCGGAGACCGGCGGGAAGACCTCCCGGGGCGGGCGCCCGAAGACCGGGTACCCGTGCCGGGCCAGCTCGGCCCGGGTGACCAGGGAGAGGATCCGGTCGACCAGCCGGCCGTGGGTCCAGGTGGGGTGTGCCGTGCCGGCCTCGGCCAGCGTCGTGGTGTCGACGTAGACGCACCCGAGGTCGAACCCCGCGCCGGAGCCGCCGTCGAGACGGCGGTGCAGCGCGGCGAGCGCGGCCCGCCGCCCGGCGTCGACCGGCCCGTCGACGAGGGCGACCAGGTCGAGGTCGCTGATCCTCGGGAGGTAGTCGCCGGTCGCCAGCGACCCCGCGACCATCAGATCGCGGACCCAGCCCACCGCGCGCAGCTCGGCGCCGAACTCCGCGACGACCGCCGGTGCTGTCACCATGGCGGGAGTCTACGTATCGTCGGCTCATGGATCTACCGGCCCGCGCCGCCGAGCTGATCGCGGTGCCCTCCACCACCGACCGCCCCGGCGACCTCCGGCGGGCCCTGGAGCTGGTGCTCGACGTCGTCGGGCCAGGCTTCACCGTGGAGTGGTTCGAATCCCGGGGCAAGCCCAGCGCACTGGTCCACCTGCCCGGCTCGCGCCCGGCGTTCCGGGTGCTGCTCAACGCCCACCTCGACGTCGTGCCCGCCGACGCGTACGCGGCCCGGCGCGACGGTGACCGGCTCTACGGGCGCGGGGCGCAGGACATGAAGGTCGCCGCGCTGGTCCTGGCGGACGTCTTCCGGTCGCTGGCGCCGGTGCTGCCGTACCCGCTCGGGCTGCAGCTGGTGACCGACGAGGAGGTCGGCGGTTACGACGGCACCGCGCATCAGGTCGCCGCCGGCGTCGCCGCCGGCTTTGTCGTCATCGGCGAGCAGAGCGGCCTGCGCGTGGTCACCGATTCCAAGGGCATCCTTCAGGTACGGCTGCACGCCACCGGCACCGCCGCCCACGCCGCCTACCCGTGGCTCGGCGCCAACGCCCTGCTGACCCTGACCGCCGCGGTGGACGCGGTGCTGCGGCGCTACCCGGTGCCGCCGGAGGAGCAGTGGCGGACCACCGTCAACGTGGCCCGGATCGAGACCGGTAACCGCGCCGTCAACCAGGTGCCGGCGGAGGCGACCGCCTGGCTCGACATCCGCTTCCCGAGCGAGGACACCGACCTCGCGGGCCGGACCGCCGAGGAGATCACCGCGTTCCTGCGCGCGCTCAGCGGCGTCGACGTGACGGTGGACAGCCTCGGCCCGCCGCACCACGCCGACCCGGACAGCCCCGAGGTGACCCTGCTGCGGGCCGCCGCGCGGGAGGCCGGCTACTCCGGGGAGCTGCTGCGCAAGCACGGCGCCGCCGACGGCCGGTTCTACTCGGCGCGGGGCGTCGACGCCGTCATCTTCGGCCCGGGCGGCGACGGCCAGCACGGCCCGCACGAGTACGCCGACCTGACGACCGTGGCGCCGTACCGGAAAGCCCTGGTCCTGTTTCTCACCGGCCTCAGCCCGGCGCGCTGAGCGCGGCCATCCGCCGGGTCAGTTCCGCCGCCCGGAACCGCTGCACCTCGCGGGCCTGCCCCAGCACGAACCGCCGCAGCAGCGCCGGGCAGGTCACCCGCAGGGTCTCGGTGACCCGGGTGCCGGCGCCGTCCGGTGCCAGGTCGACGGTGGCGGTGAGCCGGACCCGGGCGGGGCTCACGACGTCGCTGACCAGCCGCCGGTCGGGGAGCGGCACCGTGATGGTCACCGCGATGAGGTTGTCGTGGTGGACCGGGCCGAGGGTGAACCGCTCGACGGCCACGTAGGAGACGGCCGCGCCGGTGCGCCGGACGTCGCGGACCTCGACCACCAGCGGGGACAGGCCGAGGTAGTTCGCCGGCTCGGCGAGGTGGGCGCAGACCTGCCCGGCGGGCGCGGCGACGGCGAAGGTGTGGCTGAACTCGGTGGTCGGCACGGGTGCCCGCTCAGGAGATGAGATCGCGGATGATCGGCGCGGCGTCGGCGGCGAGCGCGAACACCACCCGGGTCCGGGCCGCGACCGCGGGGTCCTCGACGAGCTGCCCGCCGGGCCCGACCCGCAGGCCCAGCAGGGGCGCCTCCGACGGCGTGAGCAGGCCGGTGGCGATGCCGGCGGCGAGCGGATCGTGCAACGGCACCTCGCGCGCGCCGAACTGCGGCTGGTAGAAGTCGAAGTACCCGCCCAGCATCGCGGCCAGCGCCGCGGTGAGCGGCGTGCCCGCGGCGGCCAGCACGGCCCGGTCCCGCTCGGTGAAGCGGTGCCGCATGGTGACGTCGAGCGGCACCAGCGTCACCGGCCAGTCCGCCGCGAGCACGACCGCCGCCGCCGCGGGGTCGTTGGCGATGTTGGCCTCGGCGTGCCCGGTCACGTTGCCCGGCACCCGGACCGCGCCGCCCATCACCGTGACGTCGCGGACCAGGCCGGTCAGGCCCGGCTCCCGGCGCAGCGCCAGGGCCAGGTTCGTCAGCGGGCCGGTCGCCACGATCCGCAGCTCGCCGGCGTGCCGCCGGGCCAGCTCCAGCAGCAGGTCCGCCGCGTCCCGGTCCTCGGGCTCGCGTCCGGCGGTGGGCAGCTCGACCCCGCCGATGCCGTTGCCGCCGTGGACCACCTCCGCACCGCCGCCGAAGCGTCCGTCCAGCGGGTGGTGGGCGCCGACCGCCACCGGCACGTCCGGGCGGCCGCCGAGCGCCAGCAGGTCCAGGGTGTTGCGGGCGGCCTGCCCGGCGGACGTGTTGCCGCTGACCGTGCCGGCGCCGGTCAGGGTGACGCCGGGCCGGCCGAGCAGCAGCGCGATCGCCAGGGCGTCGTCCACGCCGGTGTCGCAGTCGAGGAAATAGGGCGTCGCCATGGCCGAAAGGCTATGTGGTCGCGGCCGCCGTGGTTGTCCCCCTACCCGGCTGGGTACGACCTGCACCATGACGGACTACGGCATCCACGCCTCGCACGAGCAGATCCCGCCCGCCGAGCTCCTCGCCGCCGTGGTCGCCGCCGAACGCGCCGGCTTCGACGCCGCGATGTGTTCCGACCACTTCTCGCCGTGGAGCGCCCGGCAGGGCCAGTCGGCCTTCGCGTGGTCCTGGCTCGGCGCCGCGCTGCAGGCCACCAACCTGTCGTTCGGGGTGGTCAACGCGCCCGGCCAGCGGTACCACCCGGCGATCATCGCGCAGGCCATCGGCACCCTGGGCGCCATGTACCCGGGCCGGTTCTGGGCGGCGCTGGGCAGCGGCGAGTACAGCAACGAGCACATCACCGGCGAGCCCTGGCCACGCAAGGAGGTCCGCGAGGCCCGGCTGCTGGAGTGCGTCGGGGTCATCCGCGGGATGCTCGGCGGCGAAGAGGTCACCCGCGACGGCCTGGTCAAGGTGGACCGGGCCAAGCTCTGGACCCGGCCGGCGACGACGCCGGCGCTGATCGGGGCCGCGGTCAGCACGAAGACCGCCGCGTGGTGCGCGGGCTGGGCGGACGGGCTGGTCACCGTCAACGCGCCCGAGGAGCACCTGCGCGCGATGCTCGCCGCGTACCGGGATGCCGGCGGCCGCGGCCCGGCGGCCCTGCAGGTGCACCTGAGCTGGGCGCCGACCGAGGCCGAGGCCGAGGCGATCGCGCTGGACCAGTGGCGCAGCAACATCTTCCCGCCGCCGGTCTGCTGGGACCTGGAGACCGTCGAGCATTTTGACGTCATCTCCGAGAAGGTGACCATCGCGCAGGTCCGCCAGGTGGTCAACGTCTCCGCCGACCTCGAGCGGCACGTCGAGCTGCTGCGCGGCTATGCGGCGCTGGGCTTCGACCGGATCTACCTGCACCACGTGGGCCAGGACCTGATCCCGTTCGTGGAGACCTTCGGCGCCAAGGTGCTGCCGGCGCTGCGCTGACCGCTCACCCGCCGCCGGAGAGCTCGTTGTAGCAGCCGGCCGGCTCCTGGCCGGAGAGCTTGCCGATCTCGGCCATGATCCGGTCGGTGGCCTCCCGCCGGGCCCGGCCGGCGCTGCCCACCGGCGCGCCGAACCGCAGCGGCGCCCCGAAGCGCACGATCACCCGGCCGGGCCGCGGGAAGCTCGCGCCGACCGGCTGGATCTGCTCGGTGCCGATCAGGGCCACCGGTACGACCGGAGCGCCGGAGGCGAAGGCCAGCCACGCCACGCCGGTGCGCCCCCGGTACAGCCGGCCGTCGCGGGACCGGCTGCCCTCGGGGTGGATGCCGAAGGCCCGGCCCTCGTGCAGCAGGCCCAGGGCGGTCTCCAGGGCGGCCTGCGCGGCCCGGTGCGCGCCGCGGGGCACCGGCACCGCCCCGAGCCCGCGCAGCGTGGCGCCGATCAGCCGGCCCCGCACCCCGGTCCGGGTGAAGTAGTCGTCCTTGGCCAGGAACACCACCGGACGCGGCGCGACCAGCGGGACCAGGAAGCTGTCCAGGAACGACAGGTGGTTGGCGGCCAGGATCACCGGGCCCGCCGGCGGCACGTGCGCGCGGCCCTCGATGACCGGCCGGAAGGCCACCCGGGACACCGGGATCAGCGAGGCGCGGATCAGCTGCGGCAGCATGTCAGCACTCCACGTACGCGTCGATCGCCGCGCGCAGCAGCGCGTCGGCGTCGTCGGTCTCGACCGTCATCTGCAGACTGCCCCAGGACCAGAGTTGCGCGATGCCGTGCAGATTCGCCCATAGTGCACCGGCGGCGACGGCCGCGTCGGTGCGCCCCGGCCGGGCCGCGGTCACCAGGTCGACCAGGACGGCGAACAGCGGCCTGCTGGCCGCCCGCAGCCCCTCCTGGTTGCCGCGCAGCAGCTCGTGCCGGAACATCAGCTCGAACATGCCCCGGTCGGTGCTTGCGAACTCCAGGTAGAGCCGGCCCAGCGCGAGCAGCCCGGCCCGCGGGTCGGGCTGCTCGCCGAGCGCGGCGACCCGGGCGGAGAGCCGGTCGTAACCGACCCGGGCGACGGCGGCCAGCAGCTCGCGATGGGTGGGGAAGTAGCGCCGCGGCGCGCCGTGCGAGACCCCGGCGCGGCGGGCGATCTCGCGCAGGGTCAGCGCCTCGGTGCCCTCGGCGGTGACCAGCTGGACGCCGGTGGCGACCAGGCGGGCACGCAGGTCATCGGGCATAGACAGTGTCTACCAGAGCCGATGGACAGTGTCTATCACCCGGTCGTGGGCGGGGCCGGTCAGAGGTCGAGCTGGAAGAGCACCGAGCGGTGGGTGGGTGCGTACCCGAGGGCGTCGTTGATCCGGCGCATGGCCACGTTGCTGTCGGCGGTGTCGGTCAGCAGCCCCGGCACGTCCGGGTGCCGCTCGCGGGTGTGCCGGATCGCGGCCGCCTTCATCCAGCGGGCCAGGCCGCGGCCGCGGTGCCCGGGCAGCACCCCGGTGCCGTAGTGCTGGGCGTCGGAGGTGCCGGCGCCGGCGACCACCAGCTCGGTGAAGCCGGCGATCGTGCCCTCCGCCGCGTCGACGGCCGCGACGGTGCAGAGGGTGTCGCCGCGGGTGGTGACCGCCGCCGCGATCGCCCGGACCCGGTCGACGTCCCAGGTCTCGGCGCCGACGTCGGCCTGGTCCATCGGCATGTCGTCCATCGCCCGGCGGGACTCCGCGAAGGTGGCTGCCAGCCCGTCGGGCACGGTGCCCTCCCAGGTGACCAGGCGGTAGCCCGGATGCGGCTCGGCCAGGGCGGCCGTGACGTCGGCCTCCGCGAGGGCCAGCCGGGCGTAGGTCAGCGCCAGCACCGGCCGCAGCCCCCGCGCGGTCAGGAACGCCTCGCCGGGTGAGCCGGCGTCGACCGGGCCCGCCACCAGCGTGCGGCGGCCCAGGGCCCGGGCCGCGGCGGTGGCCTCGGCCAGCAGCGCGGTGCCGGCCCCGCGCCGGCGTTCGGCGGGGTGCACCGCGATCTCGGCCTCGGTGCGGTGCTCCGCGCCGGCCACCGTGAACACCCGCAGCGACGCCGTCGCGACCGGGTGGTCCTCGTCGCCGGTGGCGACCCAGGCCAGCCGGTAGGACGACGGTCCCGGCCGTGGCTCGGTCCAGGCGCTGATCTTCACCCGGGCATTGTGCCGTCCGCGACCGGCGGCGCCCAGCCCGGCCTGGGGATCAGGCAGAACGGGTGGCCGGCCGGGTCGGCGAAGACGCCGGTGCCGGGCAGCGGGGTCGCGCCCAGGCTCAGCACGGCGGCGGACGCGGCGGGCACGTCGTCGACCATCACGTCCAGGTGGATCTGCTGGGGCACCGCCGGGTCCGGCCAGGTCGGCGGCCGGTTGCCGGGTGCGCGCTGGAAGGCCAGCCCCGAGGCGCGGCTGCTGGTCGCCACCACCGCGAAGTCCTCGTCGCGGTAGGTGATCGGCAGGCCCAGCACGGCGCTGTAGAACGCGGCCAGCCCGGCCGGGTCGGGGCAGTCGACGATCGTGTGGTGCAGCCGGCCGATCGGCCCGGTGACTCCGGTCATGGCACCCATGATGTCGAGAAACGCGGCGCCGCGCCGACCCGCTGGTATGACGAAGTTCCCGCTGATGCAGCGCGGTGCGGTTGCTGACTCCGTGAGAGCGCTTTCTCGCCGTAACCGGTTCCGGGACCCGGATCTGCCACGCTGTCAAGGGAAAGCGCTCTCCGTTCCGCGAACCTTTCGTCATCCTTAAGTTGGTCGATGCCTGCTTGACCGCGTCCGGTTCGCCACGGTTGAGTTCGGCACTGTTAAGTCACCTTCCGGTTCCCCGTCCCCACCCGGAGTCGTTGTGCACCCATCCCCCCGAAGGTCCCTGCTGGCCGCGGGTACCGTGCTCGTCGCCCTGCTCGCCACCGCCGGCGTCCGCTTCGTGGCCCACGCGGACACGGTCGCCCCCGTCCGGGTCGCCGCCGCGGCCGCCTTCTCCCACCCCGGCGTCCTGCTCAACCGGGCCCAGCTCGACTTCGTCAAGGGCCGGGTCGCCGCCAAGGCCCAGCCCTGGACCGCCGCCTACGGCCAGATGATGGCCAGCCGGTACGCCTCGCTCTCGCGCACCCCCAAGCCACGCGCGATCGTCGAGTGCGGCTCGTACTCCAACCCCGACAACGGCTGCACCGACGAGCGTGAGGACGCCATCGCGGCGTACACCGACGCGCTGGCCTGGTACATCACCGGCGACACCGCGTACGCGGCCAAGTCCATCGCGCTGATGGACGCCTGGTCCGCGACGATCCGGAGCCACACCAACAGCAACGCCCCGCTGCAGACCGGCTGGGCCGGCTCGGTCTGGCCCCGGGCCGCGGAGATCATCAAGCACGCGTACGGGAACTGGCCCAACCAGGCCCGGTTCGCCACCATGCTGCGCACCGTCTACCTGCCCGTGGTCATCCCCGGCATCCACAGCAACGGCAACTGGGAGCTGTCGATGATGGAGGCGGCCGTCGGCATCGCCGTCCACCTCGACGACCGGGCCGGCTACGACCGTGCCATCGCCCGCTTCCGGCTGCGCGCGGCCTCCTACCTGTACGTCACCGCCGACGGCGCGCAGCCCAGGTACCCGCCGGCCGGCGGCATCGACACCCGCGCCGAGCTGATCAGCTACTGGCAGGGCCAGAGCACCTTCGTCGACGGCCTCTCCCAGGAGACCTGCCGCGACTTCACGCACACCGGCTACGGCATCTCCGCGATCGCCCACGTCGCCGAGACCAGCCGGATCCAGGGCGGCGACCGCTACCCCGAGCTCCAGGACCGGCTGCGGCACGCGCTGGGCCTGCACACCAAGTTCGAGAACGGCACGGCCGTGCCGGCGAGCATCTGCGGCGGCACCGTCACCAAGGGCCTCGGCCCGATCACCGAGGTGGCCTTCAACGCGCTGCACAACCGCCTCGGCATCGCGATGGCCAACACCGAGACGTACACCCTCGCCAAGCGCCCGCAGGGCAGCAACAACCTGTTCGTCGCGTGGGAGACGCTCACCCACGCCGGCAACCCCGCCTGATCCCCTCGTCCCCGAAGGATCCCCATGCCCCCGCATCCCCGCCGACGGCGTGTCCTCGCCGTCTCCGTCACCACGCTGACCGTCGCGGCTCTCGGCGTCGCCGGCATCACCAACGCCCTGGCCGCCACCACCGGCACCGTGGTCAGCAGCGCCAACGGCAAGTGCCTGGACGTCACCGACGGCTCCACCGCCAACGGCAACCTGCCGCAGATGTGGTCCTGCGTGAGCGGGCCCAACCAGACCTGGACGTACGGCGACGACCTGTCGCTCAAGGGCCTGGGCAAATGCCTCGACGTCGTGAACGGCGCCACCACCGACGGCGCGACCGTGCACCTGTGGGACTGCTACGCCGGGCTGGCCAGCCAGCAGTGGACCTACACGGCCGGCCGGGACCTGGTCAACGTCAAGGCGGACAAGTGCCTGGACATCAAGGACAACAACCTCGCCGACGGCGCGAAGCTGCAGCTCTGGACCTGCGGCGGCGGCGCCAACCAGAAGTGGACGGTCAACGGAGTGAGCACGCCCCCGACCACGCCGCCGACGGTCCCGCCGGGCAGCGGCAACCCCGACCTCGGCCCGAACGTGACCATCTTCGACCCGTCGATGACCCAGGCGACCGTCCAGAACCGCCTGAACACCGTCTTCAACCAGCAGGTGCAGAACCAGTTCGGCAACCAGCGGTACGCGCTGCTGTTCAAGCCGGGCTCGTACAACGTGGACGCCAACGTCGGCTTCTTCACCCAGGTGGCCGGCCTCGGGCTCAGCCCGGACGCGGTCACCATCAACGGCCGGGTGCACGCCGAGGCCGACTGGTGGCCGGACGGCTCGCAGAACGCCACCCAGAACTTCTGGCGCTCGGCCGAGGGGCTGTCGGTGACCCCGACCGGCGGGCTCGACCGCTGGGCCGTGTCGCAGGCGGCGCCGTACCGCCGGATGCACGTGCGCGGCAACCTGGCGCTCTCCGACGGCGGCTGGTCGTCCGGCGGCTGGATGTCCGACACCAAGATCGACGGGCAGATCCAGTCCGGCTCGCAGCAGCAGTGGATCACCCGTAACTCGCAGATGGGCTCCTGGTCCGGCTCGAACTGGAACCAGGTGTTCGTGGGCTCGCCGGGCGCGCCGGGCAACACCTTCCCGACCCCGCCCTACACCACCGTCGGGCAGACGCCGAAGGTCGCCGAGAAGCCGTACCTGTACGTCGACGCGGCCGGGGCCTACCAGGTCTTCGTGCCCGCGGTGCGGTCCAACTCGTCGGGCACCACCTGGGCGAACGGCAACCCGGCCGGGCAGTCGCTGCCGATCGGCACGTTCTTCGTGGTCAAGCCGGGGGAGACCGCGGCAGCCATCAACGCGGCCCTCGCCGCGGGCAAGAACCTGCTGGTGACCCCGGGGGTCTACAACCTCAACCAGACGATCGCCGTGACCCGGCCGAACACCGTCGTGCTCGGCCTCGGCCTGGCCACCTTCGTCCCGCAGAACGGCATCACGGCGATGACCGTGGCCGACGTCGACGGCGTGCGGGTGGCCGGCGTGCTCTTCGACGCCGGCACGACCAACTCGTCCGTGCTGATGGAGGTCGGCCCGAACGGCTCGGCCGCCGACCACTCGGCCAACCCCACCGTGCTGTCCGATGTGTTCTTCCGGATCGGCGGCGCCATCGCCGGCAAGGCGTCGGTGAGCCTGCGGATCAACAGCGACGACGTGATCGGTGACCACGCCTGGATCTGGCGCGCCGACCACGGCAACAGCGGCACGGTCGGCTGGACCGTCAACACCGCGGCGAACGGCCTGATCGTCAACGGCGACGACGTCACGTTCTACGGCCTGTTCGTCGAGCACTACCAGCAGTACCAGACCATCTGGAACGGCGAGAACGGGCGCACGTACTTCTACCAGAACGAGATGCCGTACGACCCGCCGAACCAGGCCGCCTACATGAACGGCTCCACGCAGGGCTGGGCGGCGTACAAGGTGGCCGACTCGGTGAACAACCACCAGGCCTGGGGGCTGGGCTCGTACGCCTACTTCAACGTCAACCCCAGCGTGGTCAACGCCCGCGCCTTCGAGGTGCCGGTCAAGTCCGGCGTGCAGTTCCGCAACATGGTGACCGTCTCGCTGGGCGGCACCGGCACCATCTCGCACGTCATCAACAACACGGGCGCCGCGGTCAACAGCGGCCACCAGGTGACCAGCATCGTCAGCGGTCCCTGACCCACGAACGAGGCGGCCCGCCGGTGCTCCGGCGGGCCGCCTCGGTGAGTGTCAGCGGGCGTTGTAACGCCTGCGTGCCCACAGGTAGCCGATCAGCGCGATCGCCACGCACCAGGTGATCGCCCACCAGAGCTGGTTGCCCACCGGGGCCCCGGTCAGCAGCGCCCGGAGGGTCTCCATGATCGGCGTGAACGGCTGGTGCTCGGCGAACTGCCGCAGGCCGGCCGGCATCGACCCGGTCGGCACGAAGCCGCTGCCGATGAACGGCAGCAGGCTCAGCAGCAGCGGCGTGTTGCTCGCCTCCTCCACCGTCTTGGCCACCAGGCCCAGCGCGGTGGCCAGCCAGGTGATCGCGAACGAGGTCATCGTCAGCACCCCGGCCACCGCGAGCCAGGCGACCGGGTCCGCGGTGGGCCGGTAGCCGATCGCGAGCGCCACCGCCAGCACGATGGCCAGGCTCACCAGGGTCTGGATGATGCTGCCCAGCACGTGCCCGGTCAGCACCGCGACCCGGGCGATGGCCATGGTGCGGAACCGGGCCACGATGCCCTCGGTCATGTCGGTGGCGACCGAGACCGCGGTGCCGGCCGCCGCCCCGCCGATGGTCATCAGCAGGATGCCCGGCACCACGTACCCGAGGTACTCGGTGCGGCCACCGCCCAGGCCGGCGCCGAGCGTGCCGCCGAAGACGAAGACGAACAGCAGCAGGAAGATCACCGGCATCCCGGCCAGGTAGAAGATCATCGCCGGGTAGCGCTGCATGTGCCGCAGGTTGCGGCGCAGCATCGTGTTCGAGTCACGCACGGCCAAACTCAAGGTGGTCATCGCACGGGCTCCTTCGCGGTCAGGGCCAGGAAGACGTCGTCCAGGTCGGGGGTGTGCACGGTCAGGGTCTCCACCTCGGCGCCGGCCTCGTCCAGGGTGGCGAGCAGGGCGCGCAGCGAGCGCACGCTGCCGTCGCCGGCCACCTGGAGGGTGAGCTGGGCGGAGTCGACGTCGGTGGCCTCCAGGGCCACGGCCGCGGCCCGCAGCGCCGGCCCGTCGGGGAAGCGCAGCGTCACGTGCCCGCCCGGGACCAGCCGCTTGAGCTCGTCGGCGGTGCCCTCGGCGACCAGCCGGCCGCCGTCCAGCACCGCGATCCGGTCGGCGAGCTGGTCCGCCTCCGCCAGGTACTGGGTGGTGAGGAAGACCGTCACGCCGCCGGCGACCAGCTGCCGCACGGTCTGCCACATCGCCTGCCGGCTGCGCGGGTCCAGCCCGGCGGTCGGCTCGTCCAGGAACACCAGCCGCGGCGTGCCGACCAGGCCCATCGCGATGTCCAGCCGCCGCCGCATGCCGCCGGAGTAGGCGGACGCCGGCTTGCCGCCGGCGTCGGTCAGGTCGAACTGCGCCAGCAGCTCGTCCGCGCGGCGCCGGCCCGCGTGCCGGCCCAGGTGGTGCAGGTCGGCCATCAGGATCAGGTTCTCCCGGCCGGTGAGCAGGCCGTCGACCGCGGCGAACTGCCCGGTGACGCCGATCGCGGCCCGGACCGCGTCCGGCTCGGTCGCCGGGTCGTGGCCGGCCACCCGGATCTCGCCGGCGTCGGCGTCGATCAGCGTGGAGAGGATCTGCACGGTGGTGGTCTTGCCGGCGCCGTTCGGCCCCAGCAGGGCGAAGATCGTGCCGGCCGGGACGTGCAGGTTGATGCCGTCCAGGACGGTGTGGTCGCCGTACGCCTTGCGCAGGCCGGTCACGGAGATCATCGGCTCTCCCCGGGCTCGCCGCGGCGGACGATGATGTTGCCGAACGAGGTGCGGGCGCGGAGCTGCACGTTGTGCTCGCCCGGCTCCGGGGCGCCGGTGCCGTCGAGCTGGTTGAGCACCTTGCCGTACTGGGTGTGCAGGTCCAGGTAGGCGGCCGTGCCCCGGGCGATGCCGACCTCCAGCTCGCCGGCGGCGGTCCGGACGGCCACCGAGCCCCGGTGCACCGCGCCGATCCGGATGCTGCCGTTGGCGGAGGCCGCGTCCACGTCGCCGCGCGCCTGCCCGGCGACGATGTCACCGTTGGCCGCCCGGGCGCGCAGGTCGCCGCCGGCCGAGCCGATCCAGCTGTCGCCGTTGGAGTTCTTCAGCGTCACCCGACCACCGACGGCGCCGAGCCGGATCGCGCCGGTCGCGGTGGTGGCGTGCGCGTCGCCGTCAACCGACTGCACCACGATGGCACCGCCGGCGGTGGTCACGGTCAGGGCGGCGGCGTGCTCCACCTCCACGTCGCCGGTCGCGGTGCGGATCCGGACCTCGCCGAGGGTGCCGGTGCCACGGAACGCGGCGACCGCCGCATCGCCGCGTACCTGGGAACCGGTGGGCAGCGAGATCTCGACGTCGATCGAGCCGGTCTTGCGCAGGATGCCGAGGGTCTTGAGCGTCTTCGGGGTCTTGACCAGCAGCGTGCCGTCGGTGAACTCGACCCGGGTCAGCTCGGCGGCCCGCACGTCGAGCGTGACGAGCGGGTCGGTCGGGCGGACCTCGACGACGGTGTCCGTGCGGTCGGAGGCGGCGACGCGCAGATCGCCGACGATCATCTCGATGGTGGCCCGGATCGGCCCGGGGGTGGCGAAGGTGGGCATGGCGTGGTCCTTTCGCGGCAGGAAGGGGGGTGCGGTGGGCGGCATCAGCGGGCCCAGCCGGTGAAGCGGTCGCCACCGAGCGGGGCGCGCGACGTGTGCGGCCGGTCGCCGGTCTGCACCGCCGCGGTGGCCGCCCGGACCAGCCAGGCGTTCACCGACAGCCCGTCGCGCGCGGCGGCCTCCTCGATCCGGCCCTTGAGCTGGTCGGGCAGCCGGAAGTTGATCCGGGAGACGGCGCCGTCGTCGGGGGTCTCGGTGGCCTCCGCCGGAGCGGGGGCCGGGCTCTCGGCGCCGGGGTGCTCGACCGGCGGCGGGGTGACCACGAAGCCGGGGGAGCCGGCACGCAGCCGCAGCTCCACCGAGCCGGGCGCGAGGTCGCGGGTGATCTCGTCCGCGGCGGCGGACAGGGCGTCGAGCATGGCGAGCCGGAAGGCCGAGTCCATCGGCGCGGTCAGCCGGTCGGCCAGCGCGCGGGCGTCGGGGCCGCCGAGCTCGGCCGCGTCGGCGAGCTCCTCGCGCAGGCGGGCGACGTATGACGTGAGGTCCATGGCACCACTATGGCACCACAATGGCGCCAAGTAAAGCCACTATGGCGCCACGCTTGTTGCGTCGGTTGCCGCGTCGGTTGGTTGAAGTTCCGGCGGCGGGGTACCACCCCGCCGTGCACGAGGTTTCTGATCTTCCGCTGCCCGGCTCCGGCCGCACCCTGGAACGCTTCGAGCGGCTGGCCGCGCTGGCCCGCCGGGACCCGGTGCTGGCCCGGCTGGCCGAGGGGCACGCCGACGCGGTGGCGATCCGGGCCGAGCTCGGCGACACCGGCCCGGCCGGCCCGGACCAGCGGTGGGGCGTCTGGGCGGCCAAGCCGGCGTCGGTGACGGCCCGCCCGGACGGCGGGACCTGGACCCTGACCGGCGACCGGCCGTGGTGCTCCGGCGCGGGTTCCTGTACGCACGCGCTGGTCACCGCGGCCGCCCCGGACGGCGTGCGGCTGTTCGCCGTGCGGAACAGCGCACCCTGGGCCGTCCCGCTGGACGGCACCTGGCCGGCGGTCGGGATGGCCGGCAGCGACAGCCGGACGGTCCGGTTCACCGACGCGCCGGCCCGTCCGGTCGGCGGGCCCGGCGCCTACGTCGGCCGCCCCGGCTTCTGGCACGGCGGAGTCGGCGTCGCGGCCTGCTGGTACGGCGGCGCGACCGGCGTCGCCGACCTGCTGCTCGCCCGCGCCCAGGGCCCGCACGCCCTGGCCCACCTCGGCGCCGTGGACGTGCTGCTGAGCGCCGCCCGGGCCGTGCTGCGCGAGGCCGCCGCCCGGATCGACGCCGAGCCGGGCGCCGACGCCGAGCAGCTCGCCGTCCGGGTCCGCTGCACCGTGGAGTCCGCCGCCGCCCAGGTCATCGACCGGGTCGGCCGGGCCCTGGGCGCCGGGCCGCTGGGCCACGACGGCGCGCACGCCCGCCGGGTCAGCGACCTGACCGTCTACCTGCGGCAGAGCCACGCCGAAGCCGACCTCGCCCACCTCGGAGAACTGCTGAAGGAGGACCCGCCCGCATGGTGACCGTGATCGAGGGCGCCGGTACCGACGACACCCGCTGGCGCTCCTGGCCCGCCGTCGCCGGCTGGCCCGCCCTGGCCGTCGACCCGCCCGGCCCGCCGCTGGTGGTGGCCCCGCACCCGGACGACGAGGTGCTGGGCGTCGGCGGGCTGCTGGCGCTGCTGCGGGATGCCGAGGTGGTCGCGGTGACCGACGGCGAGGCCTCGCACCCCGGCTCCACCGTGTACACCCGGGCGCGGCTGGCCGCGCTCCGGCGCGACGAGACCGCCGAGGCACTGCGCCGGCTCGGGGTGGGGGACACCCCGGTGGTCCACCTGGGCCAGCCCGACGGCGGCATCAACGAGGACGCGCTGACCGCGGCGCTCACCGAACGGCTCACGCCGGGCCGCTGGTGCCTGGCCACCTGGCGCGGCGACGGGCACCCGGACCACGAGGCGGTCGGCCGGGCCGCGGCCGCCGCCTGCGCGGCCACCGGCGCCCGGCTGCTGGAGTATCCGATCTGGACCTGGCACTGGGCGGAGCCCGGCGACCACCGGGTGCCCTGGGACCGGGCCCGCCGGCTGGACCTGCCGGCAGCCGCCCGGCACGCCAAGGAGGCGGCGATCCAGGCGTTCCCCAGCCAGATCCACGACCTCGGGCCGGAGCCGGGCGACGCCGCGATCCTGCCGCCGCACGTGCTGGCCCGGTTCCGCCGGCCGTTCGAGGTGGTGTTCGGGTGACCACCCCGCAGGACTACTTCGAGCGGATGTACGCCGCCAGCGCCGACCCGTGGAGCTTCGAGGCCCGCTGGTACGACAACCGCAAGCACACGCTGACCGTGGCCGCGCTGCCCCGCCCCCGCTACCGGTCCGCGTTCGAGCCCGGCTGCTCGACCGGCATGCTGACCGCCCGGCTGGCGCCCCGCTGCGAGGCCCTGCTCGCCGTGGACGCCGTCGGGTCCGCCGTCGCGACCACCGCGGACCGGCTCGCCGCCGAGCCGCACGTGAGCGTCGCCCGGGCCCGGATGCCGCACGAGTGGCCGGCGGGGACCTTCGACCTGATCGTGCTCTCCGAGCTCGGCTACTACTTCGACGACGCGGATCTCGACACGCTCGTGGCCCGTACGCTCACCGCCCTGGAACCCGGCGGGGACCTGGTCGCGGTGCACTGGCGCCGGCCGGTCGCCGAGCACGCCCGCCCCGGCGACGAGGTGCACGCGCGGCTGGCCGCCACCCCGGGCCTGGACCGCACGGTCCGGCACGTCGAGGACGACTTCGTCCTGGAGGTCTTCGCGCGGACGCCCCCGGCCGCCCGGTCGGTCGCGCAGCGCGAGGGTCTGTGCTGACCCGGTTCGCCGTTGTCGTGCCCGCCCACGACGAGCAGGAACTGCTGCCGGGCTGCCTGGCCGCGCTGCGGATCGCGGCGGGCGCGGTGGCGGTGCCGACCGAGGTCGTCGTGGTGGCCGACGCCTGCACCGACACCACCACCCAGCTGGCCGCCGTGGCCGGCGCCCAGGTCGTGACCGTGGCGGCGGGCAAGGTGGGCGCGGCCCGGGCGGCCGGGATGGCGTACGCGCTGCGGCACGGGACCGCCGGGCTGTGGCTGGCCACCACGGACGCCGACAGCCGGGTCGGGCCGGGCTGGCTGGGCTGGCACGCCCGGCACGCGGCGCGCGGCACCGAGCTGCTGGTCGGCACGGTGGAGGTGGGTGACTGGACACCGTGGCCGGAGGCGGTGCGGCACGCGTACGAGCGGGGCTACCGGGCATCCCGCCGGCACGTGCACGGCGCCAACCTGGGGTGCGCGGGGCAGGCGTACGCGGGTCTGGGCGGCTTCGCCGCGGTGACCCACGACGAGGACCGTGACCTGGTCACCCGGGCCACCCGGGCCGGGCTGCGGGTCGTCTTCGACCGGAGGTGCCCGGTGCGGACCAGCGCGCGCGGGGTCGCCCGGGCACCCGCGGGCTTCGCCGCCCACCTGGCATCCGTGGCGGATGAGGTGTCAGCGCGCTGAGGCGCGGCTACGCCACCCCGAAGGCCCGGCCGGTCTCCCGGGCCGCGGCCAGCGCCTCGGCGTGCTGCTGGGCCGCCAGCTCCCGGAGCGGGGCCATCGCCGGGTTCACCGCGGCCAGGGTCAGCTCCCGCTCGACCACGGTCACGGTCGCGCCCCACTGCTCGGCGAGCATCCGGCGCAGGTACGGCGTGGAGTAGTCCCACCCGTGCTTGGGCGTGCCCGGCCCGTACGCGCCGCCGCGCACCGTGGCCAGCACGACCGGCTTGCCGGGCAGCAGGCCCTCGGGCGCGCGGACCCGCGGGTCGGTCATGATCAGGTCGAACCAGGTCTTGAAGTGCTGCGAGACGCCCCAGTTGTAGAGCGGTACGGCCAGCAGCACCGCGTCGGCGGCGACCAGCTCGTCGGTGAGGGCGGTGGCGAGCTTGACCGCGTACGCCTGCTCGGCGGTGTGGTCCTCGGGCGCCGCGAAGCCGGCGGCGACGGCGTGGCCCCAGGCGTCGGCGGGCAGCACGTCGACGCCGATGTGCCGCCGCTCCACCCGGTCACCGGGGTGCGCGGCCAGCCACTCCTGCTCGACGATGTCGGCGATCTCGCGGCTCGCGGACCCCTCGGCCCGGATGCTGGCGTCCAGCCGGAACAGTGTCATGGTTCATCCCTTTGTCGGCGTTTGACTTCAAGCTTGAAGTCGACGCTAACTCAGCTTCAAGCTTGAAGTCAACCCGCCCGCCGGTAGGCTGGGATTCGTGGAAGCAGGGGACGAACCGCAGTGGCTGACGCCGGGCGAGACCGACGCCTGGATCTCGCTGTCCTGGCTGATGCACCGGCTGCCGGGCGCGTTCGACGCCCAGCTGCAGCGCGACAGCGGCCTCTCGCTCTTCGAGTACCTGGTGCTCGGCGGGCTGTCGATGGCGCCCGGCCGGCGGATGCGGATGAGCGACCTGGCCCAGTTCGCCAACGGCTCGCTCTCCCGGCTGTCGAATGTGGTCAAGCGCCTGGAGGAACGCGGCTGGATCGTCCGGGAGACCTGCAGCGGCAACGGCCGCTTCGTCGAGGCGACGCTCACCGACGCCGGCTTCGCGGTGGTCGAACAGGCCGCACCCGGCCACGTCGCGGCGGTCCGGCGGTACGTGTTCGACACGCTGCGCCCCGATCAGGTGGCCGAGCTGTGCGACATCGGCCGCCGCATCGCCGACCGGGTCGAGCCGGGGCACACCTGGCCGCTGCCGGACCGGCCGGCCACCCCGGCAAGCTGACCGCGGTGCCGCCGAAGCGGGCCGCCCCCGGTGGCGGAGCCGGTCCGCACCTGGCGGCCGGTCCGCACCTGGCGGCCGGGGCGCCGAGCTAGCCGCCGGCCCGCGGGCCGGGGAGTGTCACGGCAGCTCCCAGCGCTGCCGTTCGGCGCCCGAGCAGTCCTCGATCCGGACGCCGGCGCCCACCCGGGTGCCGGTGCCCGGGTCGGTCAGGCAGTCGCCCGAGGCGAGGTTGACCAGCGCCCGGTCCGGGCCGGCCCGCCACTGCGCGGACCGGCGGCCGTCGCAGCCGGTGATCCGCACGGTGCCGTCGTCGGCCGCCATGGCGCACCGGCCGACCACCCGCAGCGTGCCGTCGGCCGCCAGGGTCCACACCTGGGCGGGCGAGTCGTTGCAGGTGAAGACCTGGATGTGGTTGTTGTCGGCGGCCACCCCGCCGTTGAGGTCGAGGCAGAGCCCGCCGGGGCCGTGGATCCGGCCGACCCGGTCGCCCGGCGGCGGCACCAGCATCTGGGTGGGCTCGCCGGCGGTGGCAGGCGGGGGAGCCGTGCTCGTGCCGGTGGCGGCCGGCGTCGAGGTCGGGGTGGCGGTGGGGCTGCTCGTGGGCCGGGTCCGGTTCGCCGCGGTCGTCTCCCGCGTGGTGCCGGTCGGCGCGGGCGTGGTGGCCGGCGGCGGCTCGGAGACCAGCGGGGCGGGCAGCGGGGCGCCGACCGGCCCGGCGCTCGTCACGCCGGGCTCGGGCAGCAGCGCCGCCACCGCGGCGGCCGCGCCCAGCAGCACGAGCACCAGCACGGTGCCGAGCACCAGCAGCAGGCGGCGCCGCCCCGGCCGGCTGGGCGCGGGCGTGAGCGCCGGCAGGATCACCGTCGCGTCGGCCGGCTCCGGCGCCACGGCGGGCTCCGCCGCCGCCTCCGGCCACGTCGGACCGGCGGCGGGCGGCGCCGTACCACCCGGGTCACCCAGGAGGTACGGACGCACCAGCAGCGGATCGCCCTCGTCGTTCCGGTCGGTCATCGCGTCCCATCACCTGTGCCATGACATCGACCTGCACCGTACCGCCTCGGCGCCCGCGGGGCGGGGCCGCGGGCGCCGGTCAGCGCTTCCAGAACGCCTTGCGGGGCCGCGGGCGCCGGTCAGCGCTTCCAGAACGCCTTGCGGGGCCGCGGGCGGCGGTCAGCGCTTCCAGAACGCCTTGCGGTGCGGCGCCGGCGCGAAGCCGTCCAGGGTCTCCCGGGCCAGCGCCCACTTCTCCGGCAGGCCGCCGTCCGCCGTCAGCCGCGCGACCAGGTCGCGCAGCGCCTTGAGCTCCGCGTCGTCGCGCCCCTCCAGCAGCGCCCCGAGCCGGCTGGCCAGGTCGGCCAGCAGGTCGCGGCGTTCCCGGGCGGGACGCCCCTCGGCCTCGCGCAGCCGGGTGGCCTCCACCGCGACGATCGCCGTGAGGTCCGCGAGGGTCAGCGGCGAGCCGCCCGGCGCCACCGCCTTGGCCCGCGCCCCGCCCGCCCGCAGCCCGCCGGGGATCTGGGCGAACGGCTGGGGCCCGGTGCGCGCCGCGGCCCGCGCCGGCGCGAACCCGCCGGCCTGGGGCGCGGGGGCCGGCGGTGCCGCCGCCGCGAATCCCAGCGACACCATCCGCTTCGCGTCCGGCGCGCCGGACGGGTCGAACATGGCCCAGCCGGACGGCGACTCCACCGGCTGCGTCACCCGGCGGACCTCGCCGCCCTCGGCCACCACCCGGCTGTCCACCGCCACGTACGCGGTGAACCGGCACAGCACCCCGTAGCGCAGCGAGGTGGCCACGATGGCCGGCTCCAGCTCGTGCTGTCCGGTCAGGTACCGGTCCTCGAGCTCCCGCAGCCGGGCCCGCGCCCACTGCGCGGTGACCGCCGGCTCGGCGCTGTCGCGCACCGGGACCTCGCGGGTGAACTCGTCGTCGTCGGCGGTCCGGCCGCGCACCGTCAGCGTGCCGGTGGCGGCGCCGGTGTAGCGGCCGGACACCACCAGCGGCACCCCCGGGAACACGGTCCGCGGGGCGGCCGGCTCGACGGCGAAACCCGCGGCGGTGACGGTCACGTCGGTGAGCACCGGCGCGGCGATCCGCCGGTGGATCCGGGCCATCGCCTCGTCCAGGCGGTCCTCGCTCTCCACCAGCTCGCAGCGGCCCGCGCCGAGCGCGGCGAGCCGGCCCAGGAACCCCACGTTGACGGCCCGGTCGATGCCCACGGTGTGCAGCCGGGTGGCGCCGATCAGCGGCGTGATCTCGGCCAGGATCTGGTCCTCGTTGCCCACCTGGCCGTCGGTGACCAGCACCAGCACCCGGTCCCGGGCGCCGGAGCCGGCCAGCAGGCCGAGCCCGTCGCGCAGCGGGACGAGCAGCTCGGTGCCGCCGCGCGCGTCGGCGCGGGACAGGTGCTCGACCGCCCGGAACCGGTTGCGGTCGGTGGCCTCGGACAGCCCGTTGCCGAGCCCCTCGGGGCGGTCGACCTGGTGGTCGAAGGTGAGCACGGCGAACCGGTCCGCGGTGGTCAGCGTGTCGACCACCCGGGCGGCGGCGCGCCGGGCGGCGACCATCTTCCAGCCGCCCATGCTGCCCGAGCGGTCCAGCAGCAGCACGACGTCCTTGGGCCGGGCGGCCGCGGCGGCGTCCTCCGGCGGCACCAGCACCAGCTGGTAGGTGCCCTCGTCGCCCGCCGCCGTGGGGTCCGGCACGGCGACCGCGCCGGAGCCGTCACCCGCGTACGGCAGCCGCAGGATGAAGTCCCGGTCCGCGCGCTCGCCGGGCGCGATCTCCACCCGGCCGCCCTCGCCGGTGACCGTGTGCAGGCTGGACCGGACCTCGCCGAGCGCCAGCCCGGCCGGGTCGAGCTCCACCCCGACGCTGAGCCGCAACGGGTTGGGGAAGCCGGGCAGCAGCACCGGGGGCGTGATCCGGGAGGCGTCCGGCACCGCGTCGGTGTCCTGCGCCTGACCGGAGCCGACGGCCGGGCCGGGCAGCGGCACACCGGGCACGTACCGCGGCGCGACCACCAGCGGGAACCGGAACGTCGCCGCGCCGTCCTCCCAGGGCAGCGGCCCCACCAGGGACAACGTGATGGTGACCCGCTCGCCGGGCAGGATGTTGCCGACCCTCATGGTGAAGACGTCCGGGCGTTCCTCCTCGGCGATCGACGCCCGCCGCCCGGCCGCGATGGCCTCGTCGTACTGCTGCCGGGCCCGGGCCCGCTCCTGCAGCTCGGCCTCGACCGTGCGGCCGTCCGCGGTCATCGTCATGCCGGTCACCGCGGCGCGGTCCGGCAGCGGGAAGATGTACGTGGCCTCCAGCGGGGTGTCGTGCGCGTTGACGTACTCGGCGGTGACGGTGGTGCGGGCGACCAGGCCGGTGATGGCCGCCCGCACGTCGAGGCGGTCCAGCGGCAGGTTGCCCCGGTCGGTGTGCAGGGCGCCGAGGCCGGCGTCGGGCAGCACCCGGACGCGGCCGAGCTCCGCCGGATCCATCGGCGTGACGGAAATGGTCATGACGTGCTCCCATCGTCGAGAGTGTCGCCGGCGAGCAGGCCACGGGCGGCGAGCAGGTCCAGCAGGGGTCGGGCGGCGGTGGCGATGGCCGGGTAGTCGGCGGCGTCCGGGCGTACCGGAAGCACGAGGATGGCGCCCCCACCCAGCGCGACGCCGCCCACCGGGCGCACCACCGCGGCGGCGGAAACCGGCCCGGCGACCGCTTGCGGCGCGGGATCGGTCAGGGCGGCACCGTGCGGTGCGGGATCGGGGGCGGTCGCCACCGGCGTGGGCGCGGCCAGGGCCGGTTGCGGCGGCGGCGCGGCGGTGGCCCAGAACCGGGGCCGTGCCGGGCCGTCCGCCGGCTCGGCGTCGGCGTCGACCGCCAGCAGCTCCTCCGGTACGCGGGCCGCGATCGTCAGCTCGGCGTCGCTGGCGCCGGCCAGCTCGGCCTGGATCGCCGCGAGCGAGTGCCCCTGTGCCTGCCGGCGCTTGACCGCCACCAGCTGGAGCAGGTGCCGCGGCCCGTAGAGGGCGGTGCGCCCGCGCATCCCGGCGGGCCGGTCCACCAGCCCGGTGGTCGTGTACCACCGGATGGCCCGGCGGTCGGGCACGTCGCGCACCCGGCCGTTGGGGGCGCCCGGATACTCGGCCGCCAGCGCCCGGCGCACCCGCTCCACCAACTCGTCCATCGTCCACACGCTGACTACCATGACACTGTCATCGTGACACTGTCAACTAATGTCCGTCAGGTTTCGCTACAGTCGCCGCCGCGGCGGCCGATGCCAAGCGGTATGCCCGAGGAAGTGAGCCTGGATCCGGCCGCCCGTGACGACATCTACGCCGCCATGCTGAAGCAGCACCCGAACGACTTCATCGGCGCGGTCTCGCCGATGGGCCTTTTCATGCCGCTGCCGGACGGGCTCGACACCGGCGGGCTGCGGCACATCGTGGGCGCGCAGTCGGCGTTGGGCCTGGTCGTCGCCGACGACCACAAGATGACGATCGAGGCCTGGCAGCGGGCGCTCGGCCAGGGCGTCGCCAACTGCCTGGTGCACCCGGTGGCGGCGCCGACCGAGCTGGTCCGGCTGCACCTGCTCGACATGACCCACCGGCACGGCGTCTTCGTCGTGTTCCTCACCGGCCTGTCCGCCCACCCGGCCGGCAGCACGCTGCAGCACGACCCGATCAAGCCGCGCCTGGTCACCGTGCACAAGGACCAGGTCGCCGTGATCACCTCGGCCGACCCGGAGATCTCCCTGGTGCTCGGCTGGACCGACACCGAGCTGGCCGGCACCCGCTCGCTGGACCTGGTGCACCCCGACGACCAGCAGCGGGCCATCGCGAGCTGGATGGACATGCTGTCCAGCCCGCAGGGTGAGGCGCGCCGGGTGCGGCTGCGGCACCTGCACCGCGACGGGCACCCGATCTGGTTCGAGGTCACCAACTACAACCTGCTGGCCGACCCGGACCGGCCCCGGGTGGTCGCGGAGATGCTGGACATCTCCGACGAGATGGCCGCCCAGGAGGCGCTGCGGACCGGCGAGAAGCTGATGCGCCGGCTCACCGAGACCATCCCGATGGGCATCGTGCAGATCGACGCCGGCCGGCGGATCGTCTACCAGAACGCGCGGGCCGCCCGGGCCATCGGCGCCGGGCTCGGCGACATCCTGGGCGACGCGTACCTGGGCCCGATCGTGCCCGGCGACCGCCCGGCGATCGACGACGCGCTCGCCGGGGTGCTCGGCGCCGGCACCGACATCGACGTCGAGTACGGCCACCGCGACGAGCGTGGCCTGCGCCGGGTGCGGGCCAGCCTGCGCTCGCTGACCGGCGAGAGCGGCGAGATCACCGGCGCGATCGTCTGCCTCACCGACGTCACCGAGGACGTCCGGCTGCGCGACGAGCTCAAGCAGCGGGCCAGCTACGACGCGCTGACCGGGTGCCGCAACCGGGCCACCACGCTGCACGCCCTCGGCGAGGCGCTGGCCGGGCCCGGCCGCACCAGCGGCACCGCGGTCGTCTTCATCGACCTCAACGACTTCAAGCAGGTCAACGACCGGTACGGGCACGCCGCCGGCGACGCCCTGCTGACCCACGTGGCCGGCCGGCTGCGCGCCGCGGTCCGCGACGGCGACGTGGTCGGGCGCTTCGGCGGCGACGAGTTCGTGGTGATCTGCGCCGACGTCGCGACCGCCGAGCGGGCCCGCCGGATCGGCGAGACGCTGCTGACCGCGCTGGGGGAGAGCTGCCTGGAGGTGGCCGGGGAGCGCCTGCTGCCGCAGGCGAGCATCGGCGTGGCCTGGGGCGACCCGGCGACCAGCGCACCGGACGCGCTCATCGCCCGCGCCGACACCGCGATGTACGCGGCGAAGAAGGCCCGCACCGGCCGCCTGGCCCTGGTCCTCGCCCAGTAGCCGGCCCGCCGCGCCGAGCCGCGGTCAGGTCTGCCGCCCGCGGTTCGCGCCGGCGGGCGGCCCGGGTCAGGAGCAGCGGCACAGCCCGAGATCGGTGATCGGCACCGCGCACGACGGGCACAGGCCCGGGGCCGCCTGCCGGGGTGCGGGCAGCGACTGTCCGGGCAGGAAGTGCCGGGGCGTGTTGGCCGTCCCGATCCGGCGCAGCGCCCGGGCCACGTCGTCGTGGCCCACCCGCTGCCAGCCGCGCTCGTGCAGCAGCCGGAGCATCCCGGCCGGGTCGGCGCCCCGGCCGCCCAGCTCGGCGACCGCCTGCTGGAACAGCGGCCAGGAACCGTGCGGAGTGCGCGCCGCCGGCCGCCGGGGGCTTTCCGCGCCGCCCGGCGCAAGGAATTCCCGGCGCGCCGCACATTCGATTCCGGCGAGCGCCACCCGCACATCCTCGCGGGTGACCAGCGCCCACCGCCCGCCCCGGCAGCGGAATTGCAGATAAAGCCCGCCGACGCAGATCCGCGGCCGGTCCTCCCGCATTTCCTCGACCGCCTGAATGATCGCGCGCAGCGCCGGCTTGCCGGTCTCCACCACGGGCCGCGCCGAGGTCCGAGCCGTGCCGGCCGGCGTCTCCCGCCGCCGCGTGCCGGGGGCGGAGGCCACGTTGGACCGTCCGCCGAAGCCGTCGGGAAGGCTTTTGGCGGCGTTTGCGGGGCGCCGTTTCTGCCGCGGTGGCGCCCATTGCCGGCTCGCGTTGTCCCACCGGTCCGCGCTTGTCGATTCCATGGCAACCCCCGCCGTTGACGTTGCCATGATCGTAGGTTTGCGAAGATCAGAAACCCGGATAACCGAACAGTTCGGGTCGGCTGACCGAATGGCCGGGGCTCAACTCGCGATGACGAATGTGGCGCCCGGGTCGTGCGGCAGCGCGGGCCACCCGGCGACCAGGAAGGCGGCGCGTTCCCAGGTCCGCTCGGCCTCGACGAACGGGTTCTCCTCGGCCATCCAGGCGGCGAAGTCCGCCGGCGTGGTCTCGCCCGCGGCGACCCGCTCGGCGTTGCGCCGGTCCACGTCGCACTGTGCCGCCTCCACCCACACCACCGCGTCCAGCACCGGTGCCAGCTCCCGGCGGCCCGCGCCGGTGCCCTCGACGATCACCAGGGTGGTCTCCGCGGGCACCTCGATCGCCCCGGGGCGGCCGGCCGCGTCCCACTGCGGCGGCCGGTACGCCACCGCCCGCCCGGCCCGGACCGGGTTCAGCACCCCCTCGCTGAGCAGCGCCGCCCAGTCCAGCACGGCGTGCCGCCACGCGATGTCGTCGGTGTGCACGACGGTGGCGCCGTCCCAGATCCCGGCCAGCCGGGCGGCGAATGTGGACTTCCCGCTCGAGCCCCGCCCGTCCACCGCGAGGATCGGCGGCCGCCCGGCGGGTTCACCCACCGCCCGCCGTACCCGTGTCCGTACCTCGTCCGCCGTCGCGACCCGCCACCGTCTCATCGCCTCTGATTGCCCACCGTGCTCGCATTGACACCGCCTGTCGCGCCGCGATAGCAAGAACCGCGTGGCTTGATCGGGCAGGATGACCGGGACGGTGGCACATGCGACGACGGGGACTGATGGGTGCGGCGGCGGCCGGATTGGCGGGGGCGTTGACCGGCGGGCCGGCCCGGGCCGGCGGCCGGCCCGGGCTCGCCCTCGACCTGGTCAGCCTGTCGCACGTCAACGATCCGGCGACCACGATCGGCTATCCCGGGGACCCGGCGTTCGAGCTGGAGACCATCGCGACCGTCGAGCAGGACGGCTTCTACCTGCAGTTCGTGCGCGAGGGCGAGCACACCGGCACGCACTGGGGCGCGCCCGGTCACTTCAACGCCGGCGCCGCGCTCGCCGACGACCTCGAGCCGGCCGACCTCTTCCTGCCCGCCGTCAAGATCGACGTACGCCGGCAGTGCGCCCGGGACGCCGACTTCGCGCTGTCGGTGCGCGACCTGAAGGCATTCGAACGCCGGCACGGCCGGATCCCCGACGAGTCCATGGTGATCCTCTGGACCGGCTGGGAGGCCCGCTGGGGCACCCCCGCCTACCTCAACCTCGACGCCGACGGGGTCATGCACCAGCCCGGCTTCAGCCTCGAGGCGGTCCGCTGGCTGGTCGACACCGGACGGCTGGGGCACCGGGGCGGCACCGGCACCGACACGTTCGGCCCGGACCTCGGCACCGACACCACGTACGCGGTCTCGCTGCTGGTCTACCAGCGGCACCGGATCAGCCTGGAGGTGCTGGCCAACCTGGCCGCGCTGCCCGCCACCGGTGGGTACGTCCTGTGCGGCGGGCACGTCAACAAGGCCGGCTCGGGCTCGACCGCGCTGATCTACGGCATCCTGCCGCCGCCGGGCTGAACCACGCCGTTGACCGTCAGCGCGTACGGCGCGTACTGGCTCACCTGCTCGGTCGGCTCGTCGTAGCCGACGATCGCAACGACCTTGGGGTACGCCCGCAGCGCGGCGTACCCGGCGAGGCTCACCTGCCGGGCCCGCCGGTTCTCCTCGTCCAGCCCGACCAGCTTCACGTGCCAGGCGGGCACCTTGACCGGCTGGATCTGGGTGGGCGAGCGGAAGCCGGTCAGCTCCGCGCCGTCGGTGACCCGCAGGGCGCCCACGGTCGCCTCGTCGATCAGCCAGCCGCCCTGGTTGATCGAGGCGTCCGAGGTGTAGCGGAAGCCGAGCAGGATGCGCTTGCCCGCGTACGCGGTCAGGTCGTAGGTCCGCGTCACCGGCCCGCCGGAGTCGCCGTTGAGCGCGGGCCCGCCCGGCGCCGGCACGGTGCTGTCCCCGCCGAGGCTCGTGTAGGTGCGCCCGCCGTCGGTGGACACGGTCACGTACCCGTAGTCGTAGTCGTCCTCGGTCTTGTAGGTGGTCCGCATCCGCAGTGCCGGGTCCACGGCCGGCACCGTCAGTTCCGTCACGGCGCTCGCGTCGAGGTTGCTGGTGTTGCCGGAGAACAGCGCGCCACCCTGCACGGTCCACTGCAGTGGCCGCGGCGGCAGCGTCCGGGCGCCGGTGAACCGCACCCCGGTCAGCTCGGCCCCGCTCAGGAACTCGCCGGCGGCGTTGCGCAGCCGGACGTAGTCGGCGCCGTTCGGGGCGGCGCCCGGGTAGTCGAACGCGGCCGGGTTCGCCAGGTTGACCGTGGACCGGACGCTCGCCGAGGTCACCTTCGCCTTCGGCACGCCGGTCATCACCCCGTCCGCGGTGTCGCCGACCACCTTGTCGACCAGGGTCATGGTCTGGAAGTCGTGGATCACCGCGGGCAGCTTGACCCCGGGGCCCAGTGCCGCGGCCACCCCGGCCAGGCCCTGGCGGGCGCCGTCGCGGTGCAGCCGTTCCAGCACCGCGGGGCCGAACCGGTCGCGCAGGTACAGCATGAACTGGTACGCGTTGCCGTAGTCGGCGAGCACCTCCGCGGGCGCGCCCTCGCCCCACAGGTTCAGCGAGTTCTGCGGCCCGCCGCAGTCCCGCGGGTTGGTGTTGTAGGGCGTGCGCACCAGCCCGAACCCCTGGAAGCAGGTCAGGTGGCTGTCGGCGCCCGGGTGGTACACGGTGGCGGTGCCGTCGACGTAGCCGACCAGGGTCTGCGCGTAGTCGGACAGGCCCTCGTTGACCCACAGGTCCTCGACGGGATCGGTGTACGACTGCAGCAGGTGCTGCCACTCGTGGGCGAACGTGCCCTCGTACATCCGGGGCCGGGCCGGCCGGCTGGTGCACAGGTCGTCGGTCGCCTCGTCCGGCGGCGCCGCGCCCGAGCGGTGCTGCCAGTCGTACGCGTCGACGGTCATGACGTTGCGGTCGACCAGCTGGTTGAGCTGCGCCGAGAAGAACCCGGCGATGTAGGTCGGCGAGTCCGGGAAGTCGACGTAGTTCTGGTCGCGCACGTTGTCGACCAGCGTCACGGTCTTGTCCCCGTCGCCGGTGTAGTCGCCGCCGGCCAGCACCGGTTCGGTGCCGTCGCGGTCGCGCGGGACGCTGAACGCGGCCGTCTCCCGCGGGTAGATCGTCTTGTCGAACTCCCGTACCAGCTCGCCGATCTGCTGGTCGGTGACCTGGACCGAGGACGCCGGGCGGCAGTCGCCGGGCGGGAAGGCGACGTCGACGGCGACCCAGACCTCGATGTGGTCGCCGACCCCGCGCAGTGTGTAGTCCTTGCGGTAGAGCGTGCCGGCCACGTCGTCCAGGCCCAGCCACTCCCGCACCGTGCCCACCGCGGGCGTGGGCGCGGCGGCGATCCGGGCCGTGCGCCCGGCCGCCCGGCGGCGCATCGTCAGCCCGGAGACGTCCAGGTGCTTACGGGTCAGTTCGCGGATGTCGCCGGCCGGCGGGACCGCCGGCGCGGGCGGGGCCGGTGCGGCCGCCGCGGCCGGGGAGGGGACCGGCAGCAGCGGCAGGATCAGCAGGGCGACCGCGGCGAAACGCAGGCGGGCCAATGGGACTCCCTTCGGCGCCGCGCCGGTGGGGCGCGCACAGAAGGCGACGGTACCCGGACTGAAGGGGCAAAAGGGGCAAGACGCGGTCTACTCGAAGAGTGAATGCCGCCGGCCGCCCTCGGCCCGGCGCCGGGCCCGCCGCCGCAGCTGCACCACGACCAGGTCCACCGCGGCGACCAGCGCCCACCCGGCCAGCAGCCAGCCGGGCACCGCCCAGCCCATCCGCCACAGCACCACCGCCAGCGCCGAGCACGCCACGAACCCGAAGGCGGCCAGCACCAGGCGCAGGTTGAGCGCGCTGTACGGCTCGCCGACGGTGCCCCGCCGGCCGGGTGGCTGGGCGCCGATCGGCATGGATCGAGCCTAGCCCCCGGCCGGGCGGGGTTCACCTCAGGAGACCTCGCGCCGGAGCACCCGTACCGTGCCCAGGGCCAGCGGCAGCGCCACCCACACCAGCGCCGCGACGCCGAACCGGGACCACTGCTCGGCGGTCATCCCCGGCTCGCTGAGCGGCAGCGAGGTCAGGTTGATGTCCAGCCAGCCGGCCGCCCGGCGCAGCCACGACACCATCTCGCCGAGCACCGACCAGAGCGTGGGGATCACCAGGTACAGCACGATGGCCAGCGGCGAGTTCAGCAGCAGCGCGCCGAACGCCGAGCCCATCAGCACGAACACCACCTGGTTGGTCAGCAGCTGGCCGACCAGGGCCGCCTGGATCTGCCAGCTGCCGTCGCCGCCCGTACCGATGGCGATCAGGTTGGCCACCGCGGCCATCGCCGCCGCGACGGCCGTGGTCGCGATCGCGATCAGCACCGCCGCGATCAGCTTGGCGCCGATCACCCGGCCCCGCGCCGGGGTGAGCGTGAAGGTGGTCAGCGCCGTGCGCTGCGACCACTCGCTGGTCATCGACAGGATGCCGAGCACCGGCAGCAGGATGGCCGCCGGCACCAGCCCGAAGGAGAAGAGGTCCGTGAACGTCTGCTCGTCGTCCGGCGCGGCGAGCAGGATGAGCGTGGACGCGCCGGCCGAGGCCAGCGCGATCACGATCAACAACCACAGGCCCGACCGGGTGTCGGCCAGCTTGCGGAGCTCCACCAGGATCAGCCGGGCCAGCGGGATTCCGGTACGGCGTCCGGCGTCCTCAGCCGCAGCGGCGGGCGCCTTGGTCGGCACGGTCTGCACGGCGGTCATCGGACAGCCTCCTGCACCGAGTCACCGGCGGTCAGGGTCAGGAACATCTGCTCGAGCCCGCCGCTGCCGGCCGGGCGCAGCTCCAGCAGCACCAGGCCCGCGTCCGCCGCGGCCCGCCCGATGGTCTCCGCGTCGGCCTGCACGACGACGCCCCCGTCGGTCGCCTTCGTGCCGGACAGCCCGATGCGCGCCAGCACCGTCTCCAGGGCGGCCATGTCCAGCGCCCGGACGACCGTGCCCGAGGCGGCCAGCAGCTCGGCCTTGTCACCCTGGGCCACGACCCGCCCGGCGCCGATCACCACCAGCCGGTCCGCCACCGCCTCCACCTCGCGCAGCAGGTGCGAGGAGAGCAGCACGGTCCCGCCCCGGTCGGCGAAGTCCCGCAGCAGCCCGCGCATCCAGTAGATGCCCTCCGGGTCGAGGCCGTTGGCCGGCTCGTCCAGGATCAGGATGCCGGGGTCGCCCAGCAGCGCGTACGCGAGCCCGAGCCGCTGCCGCATGCCCAGCGAGTACGCCTTGACCCGGCGCTTGGCGGCGGTGCTGTTCAGGCCGACCCGGGCCAGGCTCTCGTCGACCCCCCGCTTGTCGACGCCCATGGTCAGCGCGGCCAGCCTCAGCACCTCCCGCCCGGTCCGCCCGGCGTGCTGCGCGGACGCGTCCAGCAGCACCCCGATCCGCCGGCCGGGATTGCCCAGCCGCCGGTACGGCTGTCCGTCGATGGTGGATGAGCCCGCGGTGGGCGGCGTCAGCCCGCAGATCATCCGCATGGTGGTGGATTTGCCGGCCCCGTTCGGGCCGAGGAAGCCGGTCACCGTGCCGGGCTCGCAGGTGAACGACACGTCGTCGACGGCCGGGTGGCTCCCGTACCGTTTGCTCAGATGGTCAACTGTGATCATGTCCCTCAGCGTGCCGAGGCCACCCGGCCGGCCGCGTCGGCCGCCGGTCGGTTCCGGCGAACCTTGGTCTGGTGATGGTTGCGACTTTGGTCGGTATCGGGCGGCGGCGGCCCGCCCGTAGCATGACCACGATGGGGGAGCTGACGGTGTCAACGGCCGGCCGCCGGCCGCCGGAATACCACTGGCTGCTGCCGGCGGAGCTGCGGGAGCCGGCCGAGCCGGTGCGGAGCCTGCGGTCGACCCGGGACTGGCTGGTCGACTCGCTCTGCTTCGTGATGGGCCTGGGCTGGGCCGTGCTGGCCGGCACCGACCTGCTGCGGGCGGACCCCGACGTGGTGCCGCAATGGACCAACACGCCCGCCTGGCTGGCCTGGTCGGACCTGGTCGCCGGGCTGGTGCTCTCGGCCGCGCTCTGGTGGCGCCGCCGGTTCGCGGTGCGGCTGTCCGTGGTCGCGATGGTCTTCGGGGCGTTCTCGATCGCGGCGGCCATCGCGGCCGCGATCATCTTCTTCACCGTGGCGGTGCACAGGCGCTTCGCGGTGACCGCGGTGATCGGTGTGGGCTCGCTCTGCTCCAACGCCGTGTTCTGCGTGCTGCGCCCCGAGCGGGACACCCCGGTGCTGGAGTCGCTGGCCTGGGGCACCGTCATCTACGTGATCATCATGCTCTGGGGCATGGTGGTGCGGTCCCGGCGGCAGCTGGTGGTCTCGCTGCGCGACCGCGCCGAGCGCGCCGAGTCCGAGCAGCAGCTGCGGGTCGGCCAGGCCCGCGCGATGGAACGCACCCGGATCGCCCGGGAGATGCACGACGTGCTGGCCCACCGGATCTCGCTGCTCAGCCTGCACGCGGGCGCGCTGGAGATCCGCCCCGACGCGGCGCCGGCCGAGGTCGCGGGCGCCGCCGGGGTGATCCGGGCCAGCGCCCACCAGGCCCTGCAGGACCTGCGCGAGGTCATCGGCGTGCTGCGCGAGCCGGCCGGCGACGCCAACCCGGAACGGCCCCAGCCGACCCTGCGTGAGCTGCCCGCGCTGGCCGAGGAGTCGCGGTCCGCCGGGGTCAGGGTGCGGTTGGAGCTGCTGGTCGACGGGCCGGCCGAGCTGCCGGCGGGGACCGGGCGGGCGGCGTACCGGATCGTGCAGGAGGGGCTCACCAACGCCCGCAAGCACGCGCCCGGCACGGCCGTGCGGGTCCGGGTGGCCGGCGCGGCCGGCACCGGCCTGACCATCGACATCCGCAACCCCGCGCCGGTCGGCCCGCGCACCGCCGCGGCGCTGCCCGGCGCCGGCACCGGCCTGGTCGGGCTCGCCGAGCGCGCCACCCTGGCCGGCGGCCGGCTGACCTCCGGGCACGACGCCGACGGCGCGTTCACGCTCAGCGCGTGGCTGCCCTGGCCGCAGCCGGGTGCGGCGCCGTGACCGGGCCGGTCCGCGTGCTGATCGTCGACGACGACGCCCTGGTCCGGGCGGGCCTGACGATGATCCTGTCCGGCGCCGACGACGTCACCGTGGTGGGCGAGGCGGCCGACGGCAGCGAGGTGCCGGCCGCGGTGGCCGCGCACCGCCCGGACGTCGTGCTGATGGACATCCGGATGCCCCGGGTCGACGGCCTGACCGCCACCGAGTCGCTGCGCCGCCGGCCGAGCGCCCCGGAGATCATCGTGCTGACCACCTTCGACGCCGACGAGTTCGTGCTGCGCGCGCTGCGGGCCGGCGCCAGCGGCTTCCTGCTCAAGGACACCCCGCCGGTGGAGATCCTGCACGCGGTGCGCCGGGTGGCGCACGGCGAGGCGATGCTGTCGCCGGCGGTGACCCGACGGCTGATCGCGCACGTGGCCGCCCCCGAGGTCAACGGCGGCCGGCAGGCCGCGCAGACCGCGCTGGCGCAGCTCAGCGAGCGCGAACGCGAGGTGGCGCTGCTGCTCGGGCAGGGCCGCGCCAACGCGGAGATCGCCACCGAGCTGTTCATGAGCGTCGCCACGGTCAAGGCCCACGTGTCGCGGCTGCTGGTCAAGCTGGAGCTGAACAACCGGGTCCAGGTGGCGCTGCTGGTGCACGACGCGGGCCTGGCCTGACCGCTTCCGCGCGGCCGGGATGAGACGATGCCGGGATGACCGGCGAGGCGACGGACGACCGCACAGTGCTCAGCGGGACCAGCGTGTCCGCGGCGATCGGCGACCTCGGCTGGCGGTACGTGCTGGGCAGCCTGCGCGCGTCGCTGCGGCTCGGCTCGATGTGGCAGGTGGCCGAGGTCGCCACCGAGCTGATCCGGGCCTGCGGCGAGGGCGCCGACGAATGCCTCCAGCTCGACCTGCGCCGCGGCCGGCTGGAGCTGATCCTGAGCCCGCCGGACCCGGCCGGGCTGACCGCCCGCGAGCTGACGCACGCCCGGCTGATCGCCACCGCGGCCGCCGAGATGGGCCTGCCACTGCTGCCGGACGCCGACGGGCGGCGCTCCGTGCAGGCCCTGGAGATCGGCATCGACGCGCTGGTGATCGCGGACATCCGGCCGTTCTGGAAGGCGGTGCTGGGCTACGCCGACGAGCCGGGCGGCGGCGGCCCGCAGGACCCGATCGTGGATCCGCTGGCCCAGGGCCCGGCGATCTGGTTCCAGCAGATGACCGGCCCGCGCCCGCAGCGCAACCGGCTGCATCTGGACGTCTCGGTGCCGCACGAGGAGGCGCCGGACCGGATCCGGGCGGCCATCGCGGCGGGGGGTGTGCTGCTCTCCGCCGACCGGGCGCCGTCCTTCTGGGTGCTGGCCGACGTCGAGGGCAACGAGGCCTGCGTGACCACCTGGCAGGGCCGCGACTGAACGCCCGGCTGACATCCGGCTCGGGCGGCCCGTCGCAGGGCCGCGACCGGGCGTTCGGCTCAGGCGGGTGTCGCGGGGCTCGGGTGCGCGGACACCAGGTCGGAGACCGTCGCGAAGCGGAAACCGCGGGCGCGCAGCCCGTCGATCATCGCGGTGAGCCCGTGCAGCGCCACCAGCCGCCGGTCCGCGCCGACGTCGTGGGCCAGGATGATGTCGCCCGGGCGGGCCGTGTCGACGATCGCCCGCACCTGCGCGGCCGGGTCGCGGGCGTAGGTGCGCTCGCGCATCTGCTGCGACCAGAGCACGATGTCGTAGCCCATCGAGTCGGCCGCCAGCAGCGTCGACCCGCCCAGGTGCCCGTACGGCGGCCGGAGCAGCGCCGGCGCCCGGCCGGTGACGTCCCGGATCACCTCGTGCGTCCGGGTCAGCTCGGCGGTGACCCCGGCCAGGTCGAGGGTGGCCAGGTCGTCGTGCGACCAGGAGTGGTTGCCGACCTCGTGGCCGGCCAGCCGGTCCCGGACCAGCCCGGCGTGGTCCCGCAGGTTGCGCCCGACCATGAAGAACGTGGCGGGCACCCCGGCGGCGGCGAGCGTGTCCAGCACCATCGGCGTCCACCGTGGCCCGGGGCCGTCGTCGAAGGTGAACGCCACCACCGGCTCGGCCGTCTCGGCGTAGTACCGCACGGTCACGTCGGCGTGCCGGGCGGCGGCCGGGGTGTCCGCGGCAGCCGCGTAACCGCCGCTGAGCGGCGGCCGGTCCCACCCGCACCAGTGCGGTATCCCGCCCGCGCCGAGCGCTCCCACGCCGGCCCCGGCGGCGGCCAGCAGGCCGCCGCGGAGGAAGGCGCGCCGGCTCGGCCGCGCGATGGTGAAGCGCATGGCTGATCTCCCCGTGTCCGCGCCGCGGAACCGCGGCGCCCAGGGAGCCTCTCGCGCGGCGCCACCGGCCGGCATCCGGCGCGGGCCGGAGATCAACCGCACCCGGATCCGTCCTTCGGCCGAGGCGCGCCTGTGCTACGGGGCCGGACCTACCGGCCCGGAGCTGCCGGGCCGGACCGATCGGGCGGGGGCTGCCGGGCCGGACCGATCGGGCCGGACCGATCGGGCGGGGGCTGCCGGGCCGGACCGATCGGGCCGGACCGATCGGGCGGGGCTATCGGGCCGGGGCTATCGGGCCGGGGAGAGCGGCCACAGTGGCTCCTCGGCCGCCTGCTCGGTCTCGCGCAGCACGCGCAGGATGTTGCGCCCGGTCAGCAGCTCCAGCTCGGCCCCGCTCCAGCCCCGCCGCGCCAGCTCGGCGAGCAGGCGGGGATAACCCGACACGTCCTCCAGACCCACCGGGAACCGGTCGCAGCCGTCGTAGTCGCCGCCGAGCCCGACGTGCTCCGGCCCGGCCACCGCGCGGACGTGTTCCACGTGGTCGGCCACCTGCGCGATCGTCGCCTGCGGCCGGGGGTGCGCGGCCAGCCAGGCGCGGAACGGCTCCGGCGGCGGCGCGCCCGCACCCGGCAGCGCGGTGCCGAACGACCCGCTCGCGGTGCGGGGCCGGGGCTCGGCGGCGCGGCCCGGCCGGGGTGCGCTCGCCCAGGGTTCCGGCTCGGCCGGCAGCCCGAGCCGTTCCCACTCCGCGTCGGCGGCCCGGGTCCAGGCCGCGACCTCCGCCGAGACGAACGGCGGCACGAACGTCACCATGCACACGCCGCCGTTGTCCCGCAGCCTGACCAGCACGTCGTCGGGCACGTTGCGACGGTGCGGGCTGACCGCCCGGGCCGAGGAGTGGCTGAAGATCACCGGGGCGGTGGCCACGTCCAGCGCCGCGTGCATCGTGGTGGTGGCGACGTGGGACAGGTCCACCAGCACGCCGATCCGCTGCATCTCCGCCACGACCGCCCGGCCCTCGCCGGTCAGGCCGCCGGCCGCCGGCACGTCCGCCGCGGAATCCGCCCACGAGGTGTTGTGGTTGTGGGTGAGCGTCACGTACCGGACGCCGAGACGGGCGAAGGACCGCAGCACGCCGAGCGAGGTCGCCAGGCTGTGCCCGCCCTCGATGCCGATCAGCGAGGCGATCCGCCCGGCCCGCTGGGCGGCCTCGACGTCCGCCGCCGAGCAGGCGATCACCAGGTCCCGCGGGTACGCCGCGACGAGCCGGTACACCGCGTCGACCTGTTCCATGGTCGCCACCACCGCGTCCGGCTCGCTCAGGTCCGACGGCACGTACACCGACCAGAACTGGCCGCCGATGCCGCCGGCGCGCAGCCGGGCGATGTCGGTGTGGAACTCCGGCCGGTCCGCGGCCAGCCCGTCGACCCGGTAGCCGGCCCGGTCGCGCAGCGCCATCGGCAGGTCGTTGTGCCCGTCGATCACGGGCGCGGCACGCAGGGCGAGATCGACGACGGACACCGGCGGGGCTCCTCGTGCTCGGTCCGGACGGACGATGATCACTGGCCCGGAGTTTAGGACGGAACGGGCGATCCGCGCGCGGGAGGCCCCGCGGAATCCTCAAGTCCCGCCGATCGGCTCGTCCGCAACCACGCGGCACCCGGACGGGCACGGCGCGGGCACCGGAAGCCCCGGAATCTTCTCTGCATGCCCGGCCGACACCCGGCCGGACAACGCGGGGGAGATCTGAATTGCGTCGCTCGAAGCTGCAGAAGTCCGTGACCACGCTGGCCGCCCTGGTGGCCGGCGCCGGCACCGCGCTGGTCGCCACGGCGCCCGCCGAGGCCGCCGGCCCGGAGCTCAAGCTCACCGCCGGTGACGACACGTACGTCTCGAGCGGCCGCAAGGACGCCTCCTTCGGCGCCGAGGACAAGCTGTCGGTCGGCCGGCTCGAGGGCGACGCCAAGATCGCGTTCCTGAAGTTCCAGGTCCCGGCCGGCGCCCAGGTCACCGGCGCCCGGCTGCGGCTGGTCACGGTGGGCGAGGTCGCCGGCACGGTGACCGTGCGCCGGGTGGCCGACACCACCTGGTCGCAGCGCACCCTGACCGCCGGCACCGCGCCCGCCCTCGGCGCGGTCGTCGCGTCCGTCACCCCGAGGACCGGCGCCGAGCTGTCGCTGGACGTCGGCGCCGCGGTCACCGGCCCGGGCACCTACTCCTTCGCCATCCAGTCCTCGGCGGCCAACGCGGTCACCCGGCTGCGCGCCACCGAGGGCAAGTGGGGCGGCCCGCTGCTGACCGTGACCACCCGGGACGGCCAGCCCGCCCCGGCCGCGCCCACCGCGCCGGCCCAGCCGCCGGCCGGCTCCGTGCCCGGCGACGTCGCGGTGCCGCCGGCCACGCCGATCGAGGACGAGGACATGCCGCCGCCCGCGCCGTCGACCCCGGCCCCCGCCACGCCCGCCCCGACCACGCCCGCCCCGACCACCCCGGCTCCGACGACCCCGGCTCCGACCACCCCGGCCCCGACCACCCCCGCGCCGACCACCCCGGCGCCGGGCGGGTGCGTCACCGACGCCAAGCTCGTACCGTCCTGCGGGGTGCTGTGGGGCGCCGCCGCCGGTGGCTTCACCGACGCGCCGCGCGACCGGGCGCTCATGGACTGGGAGCAGCTCAGCGGCCGCACCGCGAGCATCTTCCACGCGTACCACAAGGGTGACGAGCCGTTCCCGACCAAGGCCGAGATGGCCATGGCCCGCGACGCCGCCAAGCCCCGCGTGCTGCTGCTGAACTGGAAGATCGCGTACGGCTCCACCTGGGCGAAGGTCGCCAAGGGCGAGCAGGACGCCCGGATCGACAAGTTCGCCGCCCGGATCAGCTCCACCTTCGGCGAGAAGTTCTTCCTCGTGCTCAACCACGAGCCGGAGAACGACGTCGTGGCCAAGGCCGGCTCCGGCTGGGAGGCCAAGGACTTCGCCGCCATGTACCGGCACACGATCCTGCGCCTGCGGGCCAAGGGTGTCACCAACGCGATCAACGTCATGGCCTACATGGGCAACGAGAAGTGGATGGCGCAGTCCTGGTGGCAGGACCTCTACCCGGGCGACGACGTCGTCGACTGGCTGGGCCTCGACTCGTACGTGAGCGCCGAGAAGGGCTACTACCACTTCGGCATGTTCGGTGACCTGCTCGACCGCGCGCCCACCGGCGGCGGCCAGGGCTGGTACGACTGGGCCACCGGCAAGTACGCCAGCAAGCCGATCATGGTCGCCGAGTGGGGCGTGTACCACCGCGTGGGCAAGGTCGCCGACAAGGCGCCGGGCTTCGCGAGCGTGCTGCCCGAGCTGAAGAAGCGTCCCGGCATCAAGGCGATCGTCTACTTCGACACCAAGCGCGACGACCAGGGTGACCGCGACATCAGCATCGACAGCACCAAGCCGGCCCTGGCCGCGTTCCGCGCGCTGGCCGCCGACAAGATCTTCGACGTGAAGCTGCGCTGACCGAAGTCCGATGTGCTCACGAGCCGCCCGGCAAGTCTGCAGGGCGGCTCGTGCTGTCGGTGGCTGGTGCTGTTGGTGGCTCGGGTGGGTGCCGGTGTCACGGGTGGACGGTCCCGGATGTCACCAGCGGATCGCCGCGTCGGTGCGCGGGTGCGCGGCGGGGCCCTTCTTCAGCCACGCCTTCGTCCACCGCAGGCCTGCACGGCTGCAGATCTTCTTGACGTTCGTGCCGTGCTTGTCGACCCCGCTGAGGGCCGTGGCAACGCAGTCCGCCCAGGTCTCGACGGACGTGACGCCCTGAGGGAAGCCCTTCGGTGCGGCTCCGTAGATCGTCTGGCTGCCGTAGAAGAACGCGATGTGGTGACCGAACTCGTGCGCCATGGTGTGCCGCAGCAGCGGTGTCGACTGGCCGGCGTGGAAGCGGCTGACCCAGATTCCCTGGCGGTAGGCGGATGTGCTCGATTTCCCGGAGATCAATCTGGTGGCCAGGGCACTGGGGATGGCGTTGCGCCAGGCGCCCGGAACAACCGACTGCAGGGCGCTGTTGGCCCGCGACGTTGACACGGTGGCCGCCGAGGCCGGCGAAGCGACGGTGACCGTGGTGACGGCGAGGGCAGCGATCACGAGGGTGAGCGTCGTGGTCAGCCGTCGGACTGCCGTCATGGTGAGCTCCCGTGGCCGCGATGGTTAGGGTTACAGATTGTCACCATTGGCGGCATAAGTGGCGATTACTCGCTGTGACATCTGGCCCACTACTAAGTGACATCGCGACGCTACTCAAGGTGACCGTTTGAGGGGTGTATTCGTTGCGGTGCAAGGGAAGCGGAAGCCGGTGCACCGGCAAGAGGGGCTCATTGACAAGCAAGGTGCCCCCGCGAAATCGCCGCGGCCATGACTCGCTGTGTCATCTTGTGACCCTTACTCAGCGGTCGACTTTCGCCATTCAGTGCGGTCGCAGCCTCAGTGGCAGCCTTCCCGCAGATCTTGATGAGCTAAAACGTTCCACCGAGTCTTTTGCATGGCTGTTGTGATGATCGATCGCCATCCCCCGGACGGGCGACACGCTTCTGCCGCGCCGAAACGGCCGCGCCAAGCATTGCCG